>JBDNCL010000012.1:0-24344 GCA_046719655.1 Fimbriimonadaceae bacterium | reverse complement strand
CAGGTACAGGCCTCCGACGACGACCATCTCGATCTCGGCTCCGCTGAAGCCCTTGGTCTTCTCGGCCAGGACCTTGAGGTCGAATTTCTTCGGGTCTCGCCGGCGCTTCTTGAGGTGGATGGCGAAGATCTGTTCGCGTTCCGGTCCGTCGGGCAAGTCGACGAAGAAGATCTCGTCGAAGCGGCCCTTGCGGAGCATTTCGGGGGGGAGTTTGGAGACGTCGTTGGCGGTCGCGATGAGGAAGACGGGCTTGGTCTTCTCCTGCATCCAGGTGAGGAAGGTGCCGAGGACGCGGGCCGTGGTGCCGCTGTCGCTGACCCCGCTTCCGCCGAGCCCGGCGAAACCCTTCTCCATTTCGTCCATCCAGAGGATGCAGGGGGCGACCGACTCGGCGATGCGAATGGCGCGGCGCATGTTCTCCTCGCTCTGCCCGACCAGGCTCCCGAAGATGCGGCCGACGTCCATCTTCAGCATCGGCAGGCTCCAGTGGGCGGCGACCGCTTTGGCGAGAAGCGACTTTCCGCAACCTTGGACGCCCAGAAGCAGGATGCCCTTCGGGGCCGGTATGCCGAACTCCTTGGCCTTGTTGGTGAAGCTCTTCTTGCGCTTGTCGAGCCACTCCTTGAGGTTCTCCATGCCCCCCACGTCGGCAAGGCGGTTGTCGGCCGGGTAGTACTCGAGCAGGCCCGACTTGCGGACGATCTGCTTCTTCTCCTCGAGAATGACTTCGACTTCGAGTTTGCGGCTTTGAACAAAGCTGCGGGCGAACACGTTCTCGATCTCGTCGAGCGTCAGGCCCTGAGCCGACTTGACGACCCGTTCTCGGTCGGCCGGGCTGAGCGTGCCGTCGATCTCGGGGTGATCCCGGACGGCGGCTTGGATCTTTTCGACCGTGTGCTCGATCTCGGCGGGGCCCGGGAGCGGGAACTCGACGACGGTCACCTCCTTCTCCAGCTCGACCGGCAGGCTCAGGATCGGGCCGCTCAGCACGATCGTGATCGCGCGGTCTCGAAGCCGGAGCGACAGGTCGCGCAGGAGCCGGATCACTCGGTTGTCCTTGAGGTAGGGGTGGAAGTCGCGCAGGAGAAAGACGGTCTTTTCCGGCGCCTCGTGAACGAGGGCGAGGACTTCGAGTTCGCCCGGCAACGAAGCGGGGCGTTCGGGGCCGCTCGCGCGCGTCATGGTCGGCTTCATCCCCTGCGTGATCGACCAGGTGTGGAGCGTCCGCCCGAGACCCGAGCAGATGGTCTGGAGCGTCGCCTCAACCCGCCGCTCCTCCCAGGAGAGGATGTACAGGATCGAGTATTTGGCCCGAATCAGCGTTTCGATCTCGCCGGCCGCGTTCATGGGCCGGATGCTACCTGGCAGGGGCCGAGACCGGGTCAACCCGATGGCGGACCAGGACTCGGCGTGGCTCCGTTCTCGACCGTGAGGGGGAACGGGGACTCGATCTCCCAGCCTTCGAGGAGCCCGTGCGTGCGCACGCGGCCGGCAGCCAGTCCCTCCTCGAGCCAGAACTCGGCCGTCGGCACCTGGCCGGTCGTCCAGTCGGCGAGGGCGAGAAGCGGAAACCTGACCGGGATCCGGGGCGGGTCGAGAACGAGCCGCCGCATCGAACGATCGATGCGGACGCCCCCCAAGGCCATGAGCGTCCCCCATGCCGTGGCCCCGCGCGGATAGAAGTTGAGGCGGTTGGCGCCGTAGGTGTCCATGAAGAAGCCGCCCCGGCCGGTCGAGTTTTCCCAGAGTTCGAACAGCCAGTACCCTTCGGCGCGGTCGAGAAGATCGACGCCGAGATACGCCCCGAGGAAGTCCCGGTGGAGGTTTTGGGACACCCACAGGTTCGAGTCGTCGGCGCTGGAGTGGTAGTTGCCGTACGCGCACCGGCCCTGCCCGGCCGCCGTGATGAGATCTTTGCGGATGCGGAGCAGATCGATCGGCGGCTCGACGCCGGTGGCGAGCATGTAGAGGAGGCCGTTTCCGGTATAGAGGGTCGAGGCGTCCCAGCCCGTCAACTCTCCCGACAACCGTTCGCCCGTATAGAGATCGGTCATGCCGTCGGCGGACCGTTCCAGGCAGACCGCGTAGTGGTCCTCGAGCCACGCCTCGTCCGACAGGGTGGCGTTGATTCGGTCGATTCCCTGCCGGCAACGGGCGGCGAGATCGCGGTCCCCGCGCTCTTCGGCCCAAGGTTCGACGACGGCGTAGGCGGACAGGGCCTTGACCGCCAGGTAGGTCTGTTGCTTCGAGTACTGGACCGCGGGAGACGCGTCGTCGATCGTGTTCGCGGTGCCGACGGCTGGGAAACCGTTGCCCGTCGTATCGGCGTCGAGGATGTACTCGGCGAGGGTCTTGACCGTCTGCCAGTGGGCGTCGAGAGGGCCGCGGTCGCCGATCATCCGGGTATAGGCGTGCAGAAGGAGCAGGAAGTTCGCGTTCTCTTCGACCGGCATCTCGTGGGGATAGTCCATGCCGTCCGCCTGGAACCACGAACCGAGGTCGTGGGCGAGGACTCGGTCTCGGACCCGGGTCGCCCACGCCTCGAAGCTGAGCTTGAGGAGGTGCGGCTCGAACAGGAGGTAGAACCAGGCGAGGTTGTACTCCACGTCGACGGTGGAGTGGAAATGGCAGCAACCCTCCCAGACCGACCACCAGTCCTTTCCCGATTCGTCCACGGTCCACCAGGTGTTGGCCAGATAGCTTTGAAAGGCGAATCCCAGAAGTTCGCGCTGGGCCGGGCTCAGCGACGATCGCTCGAGAAGCTTCTCGAAGGAAGCGGTCTTTTCCATCCAGCGACGCCACCCGCTGCGGACGCGGGCCAGCACGTCGTCGAGCGACCGGAAGGTCCGGGTGTAACGGAAGCGGGTGACGGAACCAGGGATGCGGAGCACGGGCTCGTCCACGTACCCGGCGAAGGCGAGGCGCACCGACGTCTTGGGTTGGCTCGGGCCGAGCTTGAACGGGGACGACCAACGGTGCCACGAGAAGGCGCCGTCGCCCTCGATGGGGAACAGGGCCAGCATGCCGGACTCGAGAGCCGGTACACGCTCGACGTGCTTCGGTTCGTACCAGATGCTTTCGCGCCAGTAGAGCTCGGGCTTGGCCGCCTTTCGGAGCGCTCCGTCCTTCTCGAGGGCTCCCGGCCACTCGACCAGAATCTCGCCTTCGACGTCCCGCCGCCGGCCCATGTTGCCGGCCAGCGCTTCGACTTCGATCTGGAGGAGGATCGCCGGCGTTTGGCTGATGTCGGGATCTTGGGGCCAGTAGGGCGACGTGAAGTGGAATCGGACCCTCAACCCCCATTCGTAGTCGTGCCCGACGAAGGTGATCCCGGTCGCGGAAGGAATCTGCTCGACGAGCGGAAAGCCCGGCATGTCGCGGTGGAAGGGCAATGCCCGCACCTGCCCGTTTACGCGCACGCCCAGGAGAAGGTCGGTCGACTCGTCGATGTGGAAACCGTAGGCGCCGATGCCGATGCTCTTCTCGCGGGGACGAAAGTGGAGACAAAACCTACTGCCCAACCGGCCGAGAATCGCTTCGTGGACCTGCGCCATAGGACGTGTTTACCTAGAGTGGATCTCCGGGCGCACGGAGCGGAAGCGCCGGGTCGGAGCTGCCCGCCCGGCGACCGTCCATAATCGGAATGGGAGTTGGCCGGGTGGCGGCTCTGGGAAGGCTCTTCGGGGCCGACCCGGGGAGGAAAGTCCGGACTTCGCAGGGCACGGTGCCCCGGGCAACCGGGGGCGGGGCGACCCGACGGAAAGTGCCACAGAAACATACCGCTGCGGTTCGCCGGAGCAAGGGTGAAATAGTGAGGTAAGAGCTCACTCCGCGTTGCCGCAAGGCGCGTCGGGGGCAAACCCCACCGGAAGCAAGGCCGAATAGGGACGGGACGACGCGGCCCGCCGACCGTCCGGGTTGGCCGCTCAGATAAATCGCCACACAAAAACAGAATCCGGCTTACAGGCCGACTCCCGCCCACCCCGCTTTCAGGGAACGACGATGCGGATCCAGACCTTCGGACCGGTGTTGCCCGACGCGCTGGCCCAGCTCCGCCGTTGCGCGGAGCACGCGTCGGCCGCCGTCCTCTGCGCCGACCACCACGTCGGGTACGCGCAACCGATCGGGGGCGCGGTCGCCTATCCCGAACACGTGTCGCCCAGCGGCGTCGGCTACGACATCGGGTGCGGCAACAAGGCCGTGCTCACCGATCTGCTGCTCGGGGATGTCGATGTGCCGACCGTCATGGACCGCATCGCGGAGGAGATCGGATTCGGGGTCGGCCGCCCGAACCCGCACCCCGTCGACCACCCCGTTCTCGAGGCGATCTCGACCTGCGATTTTCGACCCCAGCGCGACCTGATCCAGCTGGCGCGGGCCCAGTTGGGCACGGTCGGGGCGGGCAACCACTTCGTCGATCTGTTCGCCGACGAGGCGGATCGAATCTGGGTCGGCGTCCACTTTGGGTCGCGGGGTTTCGGGCACCGCACCGCCGCCATGTTCATGGCCATGGCTCAGGGCAAATCGGCGGCCGACCGACCCGACGAGCGGATGGACGCGCCGCCGGCGCTCATTCCGAGCCGGACGCCGCTCGGCGAGGAGTACGTCCGAGCGATGGAGCTGGCCGGCGCCTACGCCTATGCGGGACGGGATCTGGTCGTCGAGAAGGTGCGGGAGATTCTGGGGGCCCGGGTGCTGGACTCCGTGCACAACCACCACAACTTCGCATGGCGGGAGCGACACTTCGGGGAGGACGTTTGGGTGGTCCGCAAGGGGTGCACGCCCGCGTTCCCCGGTCAACGGGGGTTCGTCGGGGCGAGCATGGGCGGGGTGTCGGTCATCTTGGAGGGCGTCGAATCGCCGAAGTCGGAGCAGGCGCTGTACAGTACCGTCCACGGGGCGGGCCGGCTGATGAGCCGGCGCCAGGCGGCGGGCCGGTACCGCATCGCGAAGGGGCGACGGGTCTCGATCGAGCCGGGAGCGGTGGACTGGGTTTCGGTTCGCGCTCGACTGGCCGCCCAGGGGATCGAGGTGCGGGGAGGCGGTCCCGACGAGGCCCCCGAGGTTTACCGGGATCTGGACGAGGTCCTCCGCCATCACGAAGGGACGGTCCGTATCTTGCACCGCCTGCGTCCGATCGGCGTTGCGATGGCGGGCGAAGGCGTTTTCGACCCGTACAAAGATTGACGCGACCGTTCCCGGGGTCCGATCAGGGACTGGTCGAACTGCGGTCGATCCGCGAGATTCCCAGCAAGAGAGCTTTCGGTCCAGGACACCGGTCTCCGCGGTTCCGCCGCTTGCGGACCGCCAGAAACCGTGCTCCGGGGAGGCGTCGTCTCGAAAATTCCCCGCGTCGGTTTGGCCCTGCTTGGCGCCGAGACGACGTCGGC
This sequence comes from Fimbriimonadaceae bacterium, assembly GCA_046719655.1. Classification (GTDB taxonomy): domain Bacteria; phylum Armatimonadota; class Fimbriimonadia; order Fimbriimonadales; family Fimbriimonadaceae; genus JBDNCL01. The sequence goes on along the minus strand of JBDNCL010000012.1, from coordinate 18,954 downwards.
CGTCACCCAGACGCCGCGGGCGGCGACCCCTAACCGCCTGGATTCGCAAGCCGTCGAAGGGCTCGCCGCGGGCGGCGCGAAGACGGATGTCGTGTCGATCCGGGGGGCCGGGGCAACGGCGGGCTGACGGACGCGGCTGTTCGGGGCCCAACCGGCTCGCGCGCCGGTGGAGCGCCGGTCGCCGCTCGGAAGTTCCGACGCGGACGGGCCCTGTGCCCGATGGGGCGGCAGCCCCCGTCGGCAGGGTGCCGCCGGGGGCCGGAATTGTGGTGCGAAAGGTGTGTCCTCTTCCGGCGGGCGAACAGACTCGACGGTGAAATTCGCGTGCATAAACACCGACTGTTGGGCCCCGCTGTCATCAAAGAGAATGGCGGCATCCCCTCGGGGAGGATGGATATGAAACTTGTACGCTGTTGGGCAATTTCTGTGATGGGTGTCTGCTCGGCTCTGACGTTTGCTCAGAACGTCGTCACCAACAACCTGAACCCGAAAGACACCACCGGGTTGACCGGGTTCTCCACAACCGGTGCGATGATGGACGGGATGACGGTGCGGGTCACCTACGGAGACGGGTCCTTCGACACCGCGGTTTGGGGGCAAGTCGGCGCGACTTCCGGTCTGGCTTCCGGGAGCGGCCTGTGGACTCTTTCTCTGACGGGAGACTCCTTCTTTTCCGACTGGGTTTTCTCGACGTCGACGAACCTGCAGAAGAGAGTGAGTTCGATCTTCTTGGACGGTGGTCCCGGACAGACCGTGTTCGACTACATCGGCTTCCCGGAGGTCACGCCGGGTTCAGGCAACGGCTACCCGTTCACCATCATGAGCGGCATCGCCGATCCGACTCAGGTCACGGCTACGTACAGCAGTCCTCTCGGGATCGGGGGGAACGCCCCCTTGGGCGATCTCTTTGTGACGCTCCATATCGACCTCGGCAGCCAGGCCCTCGCCGGAGGCCAGTCGTTCACTTTCCGCGCCGACACCGACAATGCCCTGACCGCGATCGTGGTCGGCGACCCCGTCCCCGAGCCGTTCACGATGGCGTTGGTGGGCGGGGCTCTCGTGGCCGCCGTTAAGCGACGTCGAAGCCGAAAGTAACCTTGGTTGCCGCGGCTCTGACTCGGGCTCCCCGGTTTTTCTGGGGAGCCCGAGGCGTTTTTTGGGGGCGCTATTCCAGCGGCCGAACCCGAAACTCGGACAGGTCGATCCGTCCCTCTTCCAGGAGGATTCCCGACGCTCCGCACCTGAAAGGACGATGAGCATCGGTCGCCTCGACGACCGCCTTCCCGTCGACGAGGCCGCGGTACCGATCGCCGTCGCACTCCAGCCGGAGGCAGATCGGAGTCTCTACCGGCCACTCCATGGGGGCCCCGGCCAGGACGACGGTTCCCGACGACGTCGTCTTGACGACCTGGACGGTGTCGTCGTCGGACAAAACGAACGCGACGTACCGATTGAGGCCGACGCACCTCGAGACCAGGCCGACTCTCGAGGCGAGACGCACGCTGAAATCGGCTTCGACAACGTAGTCGCTCCACTCGGCGGTTCCGACCGTGGCCAGACCGGTGCCGTGATTGGACACGATGACGATGCGGTCGGATCGCCAAAAACCGTCCATGGTGGAAACCCAGCCGGCCGGACCGGCCGGCCCCATCGACCCGGGTCCGAAAGTGAACCGCGGGGCGCCGTCCCAAGTCACCCAGTCGATCTCGAGCGCGCCGTCGATCCGGCCGCGGGTCCCCTCCGGCGGCGCGGCCTCGATCTGAAGGGCCAGGATGGGCCATCCGCCGGTGTCGGGCACCGTCCACTCGAGGTCGCCCGATTCTCCGGGAGAGAGAACGAGGGCTGGCCCGGCGAGCGTCCCTTGGCCGTCGGCGCTTTCGACGCGGAGTCGGAACCTCGCCTGGACCTTCGTCTCCGATTCCTCGGTCCATTCGAGGCGGGCCTTCACGTTCTGGCCCGAATAGAGGGTGGGGCACGCTTCGATCCCGTAGCCGGGCTCGCCCCGTTCGGCCGGATCGACAAAGGTCGGCGTCTCCCAGCGGGCGGCGCAGCCCGGGGACGCGCCGACGACGCCCAGGCGGAGCTTTCCGCCCCACCGACCGTTGTGGGCGGGGGTTCCGGCGGCACGCGACTCGAAACCGGCAACGGGCGCGAACCCGTGCACGGCCCCGGGCAGACAAAACGGGAATCGAGCCCCGGATTTGGGGATCATCGGTTCCAGGCCGTGGGCCACGCGCGCGATGTTGACGATGGCCAGGGCCTCGCGAGCGGCGTCGGTGACGCAGCGTCCGCCGTCGGCGGTGGGGAGGAGCATCCGATCCGCGGCCGGCCCGAGCCAGTCCGGGCCGCTTCGGAAGACCTCCAGGCCGCCTCGAAGACCCAGCAGGCAACCGAGGTTTCCCGAGTTGCAGTCGGTGTCGTAGCCGGCCGTGTTGCAGACCTTCAGCGATTTCTGGAAGTCTCCTTCGCCGTAGAGAAGGCCGAGGATGATGACGGCATGGTTGGGCACCACGTGGCAACCGCCCCCGAAAACCCCGTAGCCGTAGCGGTCGACGAGTCGGGCGCGGGTGCGGTGCCAGTCGCCGTCGACGGCGTGCCAGTTCCGGAGATCGGCGATCATGGCGGCGATCGTGCTGTCGGAGGGGATCACGGAGAGCCCGGTGTCGATCAGGCGGTCGATGTCGGTTTCGGCGAAGGCGGCCGACTCCATCGCGGCCAGGCATCGGGCCCCGAAGACGGCTTCTCCGTCGTGCCCGACGCAGGCCGCCCGGGTGGCGAGGTCGGCCGCCCGTTCGGGGTCGCCGGGGGCGAGCATCGGGAAGGCGTCGATGAAGATCTGGGCCCCGATCTGTTCGGCCACGACGGGGCCGTTGCGGTCGATGGAGCCGCTGATCGGCGGACGGTCGCCCGATTTCAGGCGCAGGTAGGCGGTGTGTTCGGTCGAGACGCCCATTCCGCCCCACCAGAAGATGGATCGACCCTCGATGGCGTAGTTCAGCCACGCTTGGGCGACGTCGTCGGACGTGAAGTCGAGCCCCTGGCCGGAGTCTTCGACCGCCCGCACAAAGGTGAAGGTGCCCGACAGGTCGTCGTCGGCAACCACGAGGCGGTGCCCGACTTTCTCATGAACGTAGTACTCGACCTCGCCGAAGGTTTCGGCGATCCGTTCGTGGGGCCACTGTTCGAAGGGCCGGCCCAGGTAGACGCCGACCATCTTGCCCAGGACCCCCGCGTAAACCCGCTCGGCGTAGGCCTGCCCAAAATCCATGTCTCCGATTGTTCCGCAACCGCGGGGACGCTCGCCGATCCGTTGCCCGCGAACGCTCGGCTGCGACCGGTTGGGCGCCGCTGTTCCCAGCGAGCGCGCTTTCGTCAAACTTTTGGTTTCGGACCGGCGAGTTCTTGGTACAGGACGCCGAGGAACGTTCCGCCCGCCGCCGTCAGCAGCCATCGAGGAACTCCGGCCGCGGCGCCGCGAGCGGCGATGCCGGCTCCCTTGCTTCCGAAGGCGACCGTTCCGAGGGTAAGACCGGATCACCCGAGCTTGGCAGCCAGGGGCCGGTTGTCCCCCATAGGCACCTCAATCTCGCGCGACTTTCTTGACGACCGGCAGGACCAGCTTGCGGTTTGCGGTGGCGGCGACCGACTGACGGGCCTTCTGAGAGGCGGGCAGGCTGGAGGCCCGGATTTCCCAAATCTGCTCGATTCAGGCCTGCAGAGCCTCCTTCTCCTCGGGGCTCACGTGAGACGCGATCTTCACCGCCAGTTCTCGAAACTCCTGTGGGTTGGGTTCTGGCATCTCCCTCCCTCTCGTCAGGGTTCCGCGTCCGTCGCTCCGGGCCCTGAGGGCAGTTCTTTTCAGGGGAGCGGCCTCGAACTCGCCATCGGTTCCATCGGCGAGACGGCGGGGCTCGCGGCCGGCGCTGCCGCGGGACCGGCATCGAGGTGCGCCAGGGCACGAGGGGCGCCTCCCCAAGATCGAATCGCAAGAAGAGGTGGGGAGTTGGTGGGCCCAACGGGATTCGAACCTGTGACCTCACCCTTATCAGGGGTGCGCTCTAACCGACTGAGCTATGGGCCCGGAAGCGAAAGGAGGATACCTCAAGGGATGGGGCGCGGCAAGGTCCCGACCAAATCGACGGCGGCCCCCGTTGGGACCGCCGAGACTCGGTCTGTCTCGGCGGCCCGCAAAGGCTATTCGGACAAGATGCGGGGCGTGAAGTCGGTTTCGGGCTTCACGCGCCGGCAGTAGGCGGCCATCAGTCGGGCACAGTCCTCGACGTCCACGATCTCGAGCGTTTCAACCGGGGTGTGCATGTAGCGAAGCGCAACCCCGAGCAATCCGGTCGCCATTCCGCTGTGGCTGACCTGCATTGCGTTGGCGTCGGTGCCGGTTCCTCCCGGGGCGACGTCGATCTGGTACGGGATCCCGTCCTCTTTGGCGGCGTCGACGATCGTCTTGAACACGATCGGATTGATGTTGGCCCCCCGGCACACGGACGGCCCCTTGCCCAGGTCGAGCGCGCCGTAGCGGGTCTTGCTGACCCCCGGGTAGTCGACGGCGTGGTTGACGTCGACCGCAATCCCGCTTTGCGCCTGGATGCCGAACGCGGCCGTCTTGGCGCCCCGAAGACCGATTTCTTCCTGCACGGTGGCGACGGCGTATACGCCGACTCCCGGGTCGAGGCCTCCGTCCTGTTTGAGCAGACGCAGGGCCTCGGCCACGATGAAAGATCCCATCTTGTTGTCGAAACCGCGGGCGGAGGCTCGACCCCCCATGAGCATCTGGAACTCGGTCTGGAAGGTGGCCACGTCGCCGAGGGAGACGATCGATTCCGCCTCTTCGCGGGACTTGGCGCCGATGTCGATCCACAGGTCCTTCAGCTCGGGCTTCTTCCGTCGCTCCTCCTCTTCGAGAAGGTGGATCGCCTTGCGCCCGATGACGCCGGGCACGCGCTCCTTGCCGTGGACCCAGACCCGCTGTCCGACCGGGATCACGCTGTCGTGCCCGCCGATGCCGGAGAAGTATAGGAACCCGTTGTCGTCGATGTAGTGGATCATGAAGCCGATCTCGTCCATGTGGCCGGCGAGCATGATCTTCATTTCGGCATCGGGGTTGGCGATCGCCCACACGTTGCCGTGCACGTCGGTCTGGACCTTGTCGGCGAAGGCGGACGTGTACGAGCGGTACACCTCGGCCGCCTTCTCCTCGTAACCGGACGGCGAGGGGGTGTTGACGATGGTCTGGAAGAACTCGAGCGATTCGGGGCGCATGACGCAAGTTTGGCCGATCGGAGGCCAGACCTCGCCAGGCGGCCGGGTCTCAGAATCCGCCCGCCTTTTTTCGGGCGCGGTAGCGCAGCCAGATCGCGATGGAGTTCATCGTGAGAAGCACGGCCAGGAGCACGATGATGGCGGCGGCGGCGTTGGTCTGGAAGGCCCGCTCGGGCCGCGAACTCCAGTCGAAGATCTGGATCGGCAGGACGGTGAACTTGTCGTTGAGGCTCGACGGGACGAACGCGATGAAGGTGACGGCGCCGATCGTGAGCATCGGCGCCGACTCGCCGATCGCGCGGGAAAGGGAGAGGATGATGCCGGTGAAGATGCCCGGCGCGGCGGCGGGCAGAACCTGGCGCCGGATCGTCTGCCAGCGGGTGGCTCCGAGGGCGTAGGACCCCTCGCGGATGGAGCTGGGCACCGCCCTCAAGGCTTCTTGGGAGACGATGATGATCATCGGCAGGATCAGAAGAGCCATCGTCAGGGCGCCGGCCAGGACGCTCCGTCCGAGAGCCATCCAGCGGACGAAGAGGGCCAGGCCGAGCAGTCCGTATACGATCGAGGGGACGCCGGCCAGGTTCGAGATGTTCAGCTGGATGAATTCGGTCAGCTTGGTCTTGCGGGTGTTGTACTCCTCGAGGTAGATCGCGGCCGCGATGCCGATCGGAACGGCGATGACCGCCGTCAGGGTGATCACCCACAGGGTGCCGAACAGACCGGCCCGGATGCCGGCCGTTTCGGCTCGTCGGGAGGAGAAGTTCTGGAAGAACTCGAGGTTGAGCCGCGCCGCACCGTCGCGCAGGACGGTGTAGAGAAGCGCCAACAGCATGGCGACCGCGATCAAGATCGACGTCAGGCACAGAACGGCGAAGATCCGGTCGACGACGCGCCGCCGGCCGGACATCCGCGTCGTCGTGAAGACACGCGTCTCGCTCACGCTCATGTGTACACCATCCGGAACTTCTTGACCAGCTTGGCGGACAGGACGTTGAGGAGGAACGTGATGGCGAACAGGGTGACGCCGACGGCAAAGATGGTGTAGTAGGCGGTCGAGCCGGTCGGGGTGTCTCCCTTACTGATCTGGACGATGTACGCCGTCATCGTTTGGATGCTCTCCGCCGGGTTGAACGTCAGTCTCGGCGTCGAACCGGCGGCCAGACTGACGGCCATCGTTTCGCCGATCGCTCGTGACACGGCGAGGATAAAGGCCGCCATGATGCCGCTGAAGGCGGCGGGGAGGACGATCTTGATCGTCACCTCGGTCTTCGTGGCGCCGAGCCCGTAGGCGCCCTCGCGCAACGCCCGGGGCACGGCCGAAAGCGCGTCCTCGCAGAGCGAGCTGACGAGGGGCAACACCATGATCCCGACTACGATGGCGCCGGACGCCGCGTTGTAGACGTTGATGTCGGGGAAGAACTGCCGCAGCGTCGGAGTCACGAAGAAGAGCGCAAAGTAGCCGTAGACGACGGTCGGGATGCCGGCCAGAATCTCCAGAACCGGCTTCATCGTGTTGCGGACGCTCGGCTTTGCGTATTCGCTCAGGTAGACGGCAGACAGGACGCCCAGCGGCAACGCGATGATCGCGGCCCCGACCGTGATGAGTCCCGTCCCGGCGACGAGGGGCAGGATGCCGAACTTGGCGTCCAGGAAAGTCGGCGCCCACTCGGTTCCGAGGAAGAATTCGGCCGGCGACACCCGGCGGAAGAACTCCCAGGCTTCGCGGGACAGAAAGACGATGATCCCGAACGTGGTCGCGACCGACACGAGGGCGCAGACGAAGCAGACGAGCTTGATGAGCTTTTCGGGCAGCGACCGGGTCGGAATGGGGTCCGGGATCGCGGGGCGCCTCTTCGGCGCGTTCGTCCCCTTGCTTCCGAGACCCGCTTCCATGTTGGACAACCCCTCCCGCCTCCGAGACTCTACCGACTATCGGCCGTCGCCTTCGCCTTCGCCTTCGCCTTTGGGGGCGCCTCCTTCGAACCGGATGATGTCCTCGATGGTCAGGCCGACCGTGTTTCGGTTGGCGAAAACGGTTCCCATCTTGCCCGACTGGAAGTGCTCGAGGACGAGGTCGAGCGCGCTCTGGGGCAGGGGCACGAATCCCGTTTCGGCGATGTAGGGCGACCCCCGCTTCAGCAGAAACTCGACGAACGCCCGAACCTGGGGCTTTTCGACCGAACGCGACGAGACATACAGCAGAAGCGGTCTGGAAAGCGGGTTGTAGGTGTTGTTCTGAATCGTTTCGAGACTGGGCGAGACGGGCGGACCCCCCTTCTCGTTGTCGATCGGCACGGATCGCACGCGGTCCCGGTTCTGATCGTAGTAGGCGAAACCGAAGTATCCGAGCGAGAATCGGTCCCCGGCGACTCCCTGAACGAGAAGGTTGTCGTCTTCGCTCGGGGTGTAGTCCCGGCGGCTGGCCTTGGCCGTGCCGACGATGGCTTCCGTGAAGTAGTCGAACGTGCCCGAGTCGGTGCCGGCTCCGTAGAGCATGATCCGTTCGGCCGGCCACTCCGGACGCACGTCGCGCCAGGTCCGCACGGTCGAGTTCGGCTCCCAGATCCGGCGCAGCTCCGACACGGTCAGGTAGTCCACGAACGTGTTCGACTTGTTGACGACCACCGACAACCCGTCGAAGGCGACGGGGAGTTCGATAAAGTCGATTCCCGACCTCCGGCCGAGCTCGATCTCCTCGGGCTTGATCGGGCGGGACGCGTTGGCGATGTCGATTTCGCCGTTGAAGAACTTTTTGAATCCTCCGCCCGTGCCCGAAACGCCGATCGTGATGCGGACTCCGGGGTTCGCGCGCATGAACTCTTCGGCCACCGCCTCGAGGATGGGATAAACGGTGCTGGAGCCGTCGATCGTGATGAGGCCGCTCATCTGCGAACCGGCACCGGACGCCTGCTCGGACTTTCCGCAACCGGACAAGACCAAGGATCCGGCGGCGACCAATGCGGTCAGAAGGCTGGCCATCGACCTCGTTTTCATGACTTGAACCTCGCTGGGCCGGGAACCCGACCGTCCGAAAGCTACCGGTCGAACGTTAAGAAAATATTAAAGGCCAGGCTTTGGTCGAACGAGGGTCGACGCCGTTTTCCTCCCCGTCGACCCGTTCCGACGTGAGATCATAATGGTCGGCTATGCGACGCGAATGGACCGCGCTTCTGCGTGACCGGGACTGGACCGGCCTGGAACGTCTCGCCAAGGCAGACCCGAGTCAGCCGCTGGCGGACTCGGTCGGAGAGTGGGTCGACGCCGTCGAAACCAAGGCCGACCGTCGGGCCCTCAAGAAGATTCTGTACCTGCTCGCATCCGCGGGCTACGAGCCCACACCCCGGGACGAGCCCGAGTCCCCGCCTGCGATCGGGGAGCCGGTTGTCGAGCTGGGGCTGATGACGGCGCCCACCTCCGACGGCCAGACCACCGTGTTTGCGGCCAGGCAGTCTGGCCCCAAAGTACGTTGGCTGGTGGCCTCGGTAGCCGCGCTCGGACCGGTCGTCGACGCCTTCGGCTACGACACCAAGGTGGGCGAAGTCGATGCCGAGGTCGCGCGGATCCGCAAGTCGTACCGGAGCGACGTCCAACCGGTCTCGGTCGGGTTGCCGTACGCCCTGTGGCGAATCAAGCAGGGGCTTTCGCGCACCCGATCGGTCCCGCCCAGCATCGCCTACTGGCGGAGCCAGGTGGAGGCGGCGTCCGAGATGCCCCACCCCGCCGACTCGATGGACGTCCCCGCCCTCGATCGGGAATCGGCGGAAACTCTTCTGTGGGACGACGCCGAGGCCGGAGCCTGGCGGTTCGAGATGAGCCCGTTTGCCAAGACGATCGAAGCGATCGGGCAGGCCCTGCAGGGCGCGACCGAGCTGGGACGGAGCGACGTCCGCCGCATCGTCTCCGGGTTTCTGGGCCAGGTCGACCTGCGCGAAGAGGCGGCCGAGCACCGAGAGCGGCTCCGCGATCTCGCGATGGTGCGGAACATCCGCGGCGCGGCCGACTCGGGCGTGTGGCTGGCCCTCGAGCGCGAGGTCGCCGAAAAGGGGGCGGACAGTCTCTACATCCAGGTTACGGCCGCCAAAACGGTCCTCGATTTCTACGCCGCCGTCATCGAAGCGCACCGCCGCGAGCGGGCGCGAGTCCGGAGGCGTCCGGCGAACCCGAGCTAGCCGGAAGACGACTGCCGATGGAACACCCGCGTCCGAACGTCGCCCAGTCGATCGTTTTTCTGCCGACGCCCGACTTGGCGGCGACCGCCGAGTTTTACGAGGCCATCTTGGGCCTGGAGCTGGCGCTCGACCAAGGGTCCTGCCGGATCTATCGGGTCGCGGGAGCCGGCTACTGGGGGTTCTGCGCGGCCGCCGAACCGCCGGCCGAGCCGGCCCGAACCATCCTGACCCTCGTCGCCGAGGACGTCGAGGGGTGGTACCGGCTTCTGGTTGACGAGGGGGTGGCGGTCGACGGCCCGCCTCGGGTCAACGAGGTCTACCGAATCTTCCACTTCTTCGCCGCCGACCCGAACGGATACCGAATCGAGGTTCAGCGCTTTCTCGACCCGAAGTGGGACCCCGGCTCCTAGCGGCCAGGTGCGGCCGGGACGGTCGCGCGGTTTCGGGAACGTCGGGCAGGAATCCCGGTGTTCCCGTCGAAAGCTCGAACCGTACGAGGTGAACCGCAACGCCGCGGTCCGTGGCGGGGCTCCGGTTCGGCCGAGCCCTCCTTCTTCACCGTGGCTGCTTCTGCGGTGCACGGACGGTCCAGGCGAGAGTCACCCAGCGGACTACGGCATGGAGGAGTCTCGGCTTTCGGCAGAGCACCCAACTCAACTGAGACCCGACCCGCGACCCGCGTCGGTGCCCGTCCGCAAAGATCCCCGGCGCCGCGCGTCGCGCTCGGACGGTCCCGAACGCCGGCTCCCACGCCGGTCTGGTTTCCGTGGCCCCCGCTCCGGCGCGACCCTTCCCACCGACCCGGCCGACTCGGCCCCAGCCCGCCTTTCTTTCTCGCATGAGCAAGTTCCTCACTATCGACGGCAATGAAGCGGCCGCCTACGTGGCGTACCGCTGCAACGAAGTCATCGCGATCTATCCGATCACGCCATCGTCGGGCATGGGCGAGCTGGCCGATGCCTGGATGTCGTCCGGTGTCCGCAACATCTGGGGAGAGGTCCCCACCGTCGTCGAGATGCAGTCGGAGGGCGGCGCCGCCGGCGCCGTTCACGGATCGCTCCAGACGGGCGCGATGACCACGACCTTCACGGCCAGCCAAGGGTTGCTGTTGATGGTCCCCAACATGTACAAGATCGCGGGCGAGCTGACGCCGACCGTGTTCCACATTTCGGCGCGGTCGCTCGCGGCCCAGGGGCTTTCGATCTTCGGGGACCACAGCGACGTCATGGCCACCCGCTCTTCGGGCTGGGGGATGATGTTCTCGAGCAACGTGCAGGAGGTGATGGACTTCGCCCTCATCACCCAGGCGATCACGCTCCGGTCGAGAGTGCCGTTCCTCCACGTGTTCGACGGCTTCCGGACGTCCCACGAGGTCTCGAAGATCGTGCCCCTCACCGACGAGCAGATTCGGGCGTTCATCGACGAGGACCTGGTCCGCCAACACCGAGAGCGGGCCCTCAACCCGGACCGTCCCGTCATGCGGGGTACGGCCCAGAACCCCGACGTCTACTTCCAGGGGCGAGAGACGGTCAACCCGTTCTACAACGCGCTTCCCGAGATCACGCGCCAGACCCTGATCGACTTCGCCAAGCTGACGGGTCGGCGCTACAAGCTTTTCGACTACGTCGGGCACCGGCAGGCGGAGCGGGTCATCGTGATGATGGGATCCGGCGTCGGGGCGGCGGAAGAGGCGATCGAAAAGATGAACGCGGACGGCGAGCGGGTCGGCCTTCTGAAGGTCCGTCTCTATCGGCCTTTCTGCCAAAAGTGTCTCCTCAACGTGCTGCCCGCCGAAGTCAAGTCGATCGCCGTGCTCGACCGGACGAAGGAGCCGGGCGCGGGCGGGGAACCCCTCTACCTCGACTGCATCACCGGCATCACGGAAGGCATGCACGAGGGCGACGCCCCGTTCACCACCTTCCCGCAGGTGATCGGCGGACGCTACGGCCTCAGCAGCAAGGAGTTCACTCCGGCCATGGTCAAGGCGGTGTTCGACGAGCTGGCGAAGCCTCAGCCGAAGAACCATTTCACGGTCGGCATCGTCGACGACGTCGCCCACACCAGCCTCGACGTCGATCCGAGTTTCGACACCGAGACCGACGACGTGAAGAGGGCGGTGTTCTGGGGTCTCGGTTCGGACGGTACGGTCGGTGCGAACAAGAACTCGATCAAGATCATCGGCGAAGAGACCGACCTGTACGCGCAGGGCTACTTCGTGTACGACTCGAAGAAGTCGGGCTCGGTCACCACGTCCCATCTGCGGTTCGGGCCGCGGCCGATCAAGAGTTCGTACCTGATCACGAAGGCCAACTTCGTGGCCGTCCATCAGTTCGGGCTCCTGTTCCGGTACCCGGTTCTCGATACGGCGATGCCGGGCGCGACCGTTCTGATCAACTCCCCGTACGGACCGGACGAGGTTTGGTCCCAGCTGCCGAGCACGATTCAGAAGACGATCGTCGACCGAAACCTCAAGCTGTACGTGATCGACGCCTACTCGATCGCCCGAGAGGCAGGAATGGGCGGGCGGATCAACACGATCATGCAGACCGCCTTCTTCGCGCTCAGCAACGTGCTTCCGAAGGAGGAAGCGATCCAGCATATTCGGGAGGCGATCGAAAAGACGTACGGCAAGCGCGGGCGCGCCGTCGTCGAGCAGAACTTCAAGGCGGTCGACCGCACTCTGGAACACCTCCTCGAGGTCGAGGTGCCGACCGGTTCGCTGAACGGTCGACCGATGAAGCCGCCCGTGGTCGGAGACGTCCCCGAATTCGTGAAGAACGTCACGGCCGAGATCATCGCCGGTCGGGGCGACCGGCTGCCGGTCAGCGCGATGCCGGTCGACGGCACGTTCCCGACGGGCACGACCCAGTATGAGAAGCGGTCGATCGCGGCCGAAGTGCCGGTTTGGGACCCCGACATCTGCACCCAGTGCGGCAAGTGCGTGATGGTCTGCCCCCACGCCGTGATCCGAGCGAAGCTGCTCGGGGAGGACCGTTTGCCGCAGGCGCCGGCCGGGTTCAAGATCGCCGACCCCAAGTGGCGGGGAACGGACGGGCACAAGTACGCGATCTCGGTGTCGGTCGAGGACTGCACGGGTTGTGCGCTCTGCGTCGAGGTGTGTCCGGCCAAAGACAAGACGAACCCTGCGCGCCGGGCTCTGGAGATGGCCGACGTCGGCAGAGTGCGGGACGAGCAGGCGGGTCATTGGGACTTCTTCCTCGGCTTGCCCGACCGCCCGGCCCTGGCGGAGCCCATCCGGCCCGTCAACGTCAAGAACATCCAGCTCGAACGCCCGCTCTTCGAGTTCAGCGGAGCTTGCGCGGGTTGCGGCGAGACCCCGTACCTCAAGCTCCTGAGCCAGCTCTTCGGCGACCGATCCGTGATCGCCAACGCGACCGGATGCTCCAGCATCTACGGCGGCAACCTTCCGACGACCCCTTGGACCAAGAACGCCGACGGTCGGGGTCCGGCCTGGAGCAACTCGCTGTTTGAGGACAACGCCGAGTTCGGCCTGGGGATGCGGATGGCTCTCGATATGCAGAAGAGGCGGGCCGAAAACTTGCTGAGGCGTCTGGCCCACCGTCTGCCGGCCGAAGCGGTCGACACGCTCCTCGCGCCGCTGGACCGGGAGAGCGACGGCATCGCCCGAAAGCGCGCCGCCGCCGACGCCGTCAAGTCGGCCCTGGCCGGGGACGACTCCGGGCAGGCGAGAGACCTCGTCGAGCTCGTGGGGGCGCTCGTCGACAAGTGCGTTTGGATCGTCGGCGGCGACGGCTGGGCCTACGACATCGGTTACGGCGGGCTCGACCACGTGCTGGCTTCCGGCCAGAACGTCAACATCCTGGTTCTGGACACCGAGGTGTACTCGAACACGGGCGGACAGGCGTCGAAGTCCACCGCCCGCGGCGCGGTGGCGAAGTTTGCCGCCGGCGGCAAGCCGGGGCCGAAGAAGGATCTCGGCATGATGGCGATCACGTACGGCGAGGTCTACGTCGCCCAGGTCGCGATGGGAGCGAACGACGCCCAGACCGTGAAGGCTTTCCTCGAAGCCGAGGCCTATCCCGGACCGTCCCTGATCATCGCGTACAGCCACTGCATCGCGCACGGGATCGACATGCGGCACGGCATGCGGCATCAGCGCCAAGCGGTGGAATCGGGCTACTGGCCGCTCTACCGGTTCAACCCCTCGCTTCGCGAGAAGGGTCGGAATCCGTTCGTTCTGGACTCGAAGGAGCCCACGCTGCCTCTCAAGGACTACATCTACACGGAGGCCCGGTACCGCATGCTTCTGCAGAGCGACCCGTCCGCCGCCGCCGAGCTTCTCCGGCTGGCCGAACAGGACGTCCAGTCCCGGCTCGCCGCCTACCAGACCCTCGCCCAGGGCACGGGAGCGAACTCATGAACCTGGAGTCCACCTACCTCGGACTGCACCTGAAAAATCCGGTCGTCGCTTCGGCGTCGCCCCTTTCCCGCGATCTCGACGGCATGCGCCGCCTCGAGGATGTCGGCACGTCGGCGATCGTCATGTTCAGCATGTTCGAGGAGCAGATCCTGCACGAATCGGCGTCGCTTGGCCACTATCTCGACTACGGGGCCGAGAGCTTTGCCGAGGCGGTGAGCTACCTGCCGGAACCCCAACGATTCCATGCCGGTCCCGACGAATATCTGCTCCTCATCCAGAACGCGAAGGCGTCGCTGGAGATCCCCGTCATCGGGAGCCTGAACGGCGTCACGGCCGGCGGTTGGGCGCAGTACGCGAGGCTGATGCAGGAGGCGGGAGCCGACGCGATCGAACTGAACGTCTACCACATTCCGGCCGACCCCGAAGTGTCGGGATCCGACGTCGAAAGGCTGTATGTCGAGGCGGTTGCGGCCGTTTCCGGCGAGGTCGACATTCCGGTCGCGGTGAAGCTGGGTCCATATTTCAGTTCGGTCGGGCACGTCTGTCGGCAGCTGGTTGCGGCCGGGGCGGACGGACTGGTGCTGTTCAATCGGTTCTACCAGCCCGACTTCGACCTCGAGAATCTCGAAGTCGTCCCTCGGCTGGTCCTGAGCGGATCGCACGAGATGCGTCTGCCGTTGCACTGGGTCGCCATGCTGTTCGGCAAGGTCGACGCGGACTTTGCGGTCACCACCGGCGTGCACAACCATCAGGACGTGCTCAAGGCGATGATGGCGGGGGCGCGCTGCACCATGCTGGCCAGCGAGCTCCTGCAGCGCGGGCCAGGGCGGGTCCGCGAAATCCTCGATGCGCTCGTCGAATGGATGGAGGAGTACGAGTACGAGTCGATCCGCCAGATGCAGGGCAGCATGAGCGCGCAGCGATTGGCCGATCCGACCGCCTTCAGCCGCGCCAACTACATGAAAGAACTGCAGTCTTACCGCCCCGATCCGGCTGGCTCGGGCTGGCGGTAGCCGCGCGCCCGGCCGCGTCGTCGGCCTGGTTGCGAGGGGTGCCGCTCACCCCTCGCAAATTTCCTGGGTTGACAATTGTGCCGTCACAAATCGGCGAAACCCGCGTTAGAATGTCTTTCGGGCCGGGCACCTGGCTCGGCTCCTTGTTGAGGAGGAGATTCCCGATGCGAACGAAGTCAACGATGGTCGTTGCGCTCGCGATGGTTGTGGCCGTCGCGAGTGCCCAGCAAGTGGTCGGCCCCGGCCCTGGTTTGAACCTCCAGCAGTTCCGCGGCGACTATGGTAGTCCGTCTTTTGGGTACACGGTCAGCAATACCGACCTCATTGCCGGCATGATCGCCACGAACACGATCGCCACCGGCTGGCACCCGGCTACGCCGTCCGGACTGCAGTACCGCGAAGGCGCCCTGACCGACGGCGACAACTGGCTCAGCATTCCGAACGGCAACCTCGCCGGTCTGATCAACGACTTTCCCCTCGTGGTCGGCACGCCGGCCCAGCGATTCCGCTACACGTTCAGCGAGACGATGAACATCATGTCGATCGCGGTCCTCACCGGCAACGACGGGCGAGACGGTCGAATCTTCCACACCTACGCCGTGTACGGGATCGTGGGCGGCGGAGAGCGAAGCCTCATCGCCTACGTCGAGTCGGCGCAGTTGGGCAGCCTGAACAACGCCGACAACAACAACAACCGCGAGATCGCCACCATCCTGACGCGAACGAACGGCATTCTCGGCGCGGTCGACGCTCTCGAGTTCGACTTCTACTCAGTGGACAACACGGGGGGCCAGTATCGAGACGCGTGGAACGGCGTCAACCCGTTCACAGGAATCGACGACGGTCTCACGGCCGCGTTCGTGTCGCCCATCGTCCGCGAGATCGACGTATTCGGCGAGCCGGTTCCCGAGCCCGCCACTTTGGCGGCCCTCGGTCTGGGGGCTCTGGCCCTGATGCGGCGCCGCACCCGCCGGTAAGACCTCTCCTTCTGCTGGCTCAGACGGACCCCGGGGCAGTGGCCTCGGGGTCCTTTCGCTGTTTGGCGGCCCGCGTCGCCACACCGGTTTGGGTTGCGGGTAGCGTGGGAAAAGAGGTCTCGGATGAAATACCGTTCGTTGGGAAAATCGGGTTGGCAGGTTTCGGAGGTGGGGTTCGGAGCCTGGGCGATCGGAGGCGGCTGGGGGCCCCAGAACGACCAGGATTCGGTCCAGGCCCTCCATCGGGCGCTGGACTTGGGCGTGAACTTCATCGACACGGCGGCCGGCTACGGCGGCGGGCGAAGCGAACGCATCATCGGGGAAGCGCTCAAAGGCAGGCGCGAGCGCGTCTACGTCGCCACGAAGACCCCTCCGACCGGTCCCGGTCCGTGGCCGCCGTCTCCATACTGCCGGGCGGACGAACGATACCCGGCGGCCTATCTGCGCGAGAACGTCGAGGAGCGGCTTCGGAACCTCGGGACCGACTTCATCGATCTGCTCCAGCTCCACACGTGGACCCGGGCGTGGAACCGCGACCCACAGCCCCTGTTGGTCCTGCAGCGGCTGAAGGAGGAGGGCAAGATCCGGGCGATCGGGCTGTCGACTCCGGAGCACGATCAGAACAGCCCGATCGATCTGATGCGGGCGGGCCTGCTGGACTCGGTACAGGTGATCTTCAATGTCTTCGAGCAGGAGCCGGCCGCCGAGCTGTTGCCGGCCGCTCAGGCGACGGGAACCGGAGTCGTCGTACGCGTCGTCTTCGACGAAGGCGTCCTCACCGGGAAATACGCCGCCGACCACGAGTTTCCCGAGGGCGACTTCCGTCGGAACTACTTTGCCGGCGATCGTCTGGGGCGGGCGGTGGACCGCGTCGAAAGGCTCAAGGAGGCGATCGCGCCGTGGGGACGACCGCTCCCCGAAGTCGCGCTTCGCTTCGCGCTCGACCACCCGGCGGTGAGCACCGTCCTCACGGGCATCCGCTCGGTCGCCCAGGCGGAGGCCAACGCGGCCGTGTCCGACACCAAACCTCTGCCGGCCGATCTGCACGCGGTTCTTCGCGGGCACGCCTGGAACCGGGCGTTCTGGTACGGCGGCAAGGCGTAGCGGGAACCCCAGACGGGCCGGGGCGTCGGCGGACGAGTCTCCGGCGCCCCGATTCGGATCGGGCCGTCGGGACTACTTTGCCGCCCAGAGGAACCCGCGGCGCATCAGCTCGCGCGGAACGGGCGCCTCGAGCACGTCGCAGTGGTGGCCGAGGGCGTTGTAGAACACGCGTCCCTTGCCGTACATCTTCGTGTAGACCTGGGGCATGCGGCACGGATTCGCGGTGTGGGGGCCGTCGACGCCGGGGAGCGGAAACTCGGTGTAGGCGAGGGTGTTCACGCCCGGATCGACGTGCAGGTAGTACTGCTCGCTGACCACCTCGAAATCGGGCAGGCCGTCGGTGATCTCGTGCGGGTTGTCGCGGTCGATCTTGACCGTGTAGCGAACTCCGTCGTTGCCGGGATGGGCGACCCACTGGCTGCCGGTCATAAACTGCCACTCCGTCTCTTGGCGAAAGGCGTCGCACATGCCTCCGTGACAGCCGGCGATCCCGACCCCGTTCTCGCCGACCGCCCTGATCACGGGCCACAACTGCTCGCCTTTGATGGTGGACATCGTGTAGATGGGGATGATCAGGCTGAGGTCGTCCCGTTCGTCGGCGCCCACAAACGCGTCGAGGGATGTTTCGACTTCGGTTTCGAAGCCCTCGGCCCGAAGAATCTCGTCGAACAGGGCGGCCACCTTGTCCGGTTCGTGTCCCTCCCAACCGCCCCATACGATCAGCGCCTTGCGTGCCATGGTTGGGGCAGGTTACCTGTCGGTACTCGGGGTGCGCCGCGGGCGGGGTCGTCGGTCTGGGCCGGTCGGGTTCGCCGGACTCGCGATCGAGCCCCCCTATCGATTTACCCGCTTGTTAAGAAATGTGCAACTTATCCACCTCAAAATGTGGAAAAAGCCCGACAAAAGTGCTTGGCGTTTGGGAAATTGCGTGATACCTTAAGGGTGCAGTCGACTCCGGCGGATCGGGCCGGAGAACCGGGAAACCGGAAGAGGGAGCCGCATTCTCCCCTCTCGGTTGCGAAGGCAACAGTCGAGGAGTTCGACGCCGCTCTTCGGAGCGGGAGAACCGCGTCGAAGTACGGTTCTCGGCCGTACCGTGCTCGGAGGCGCGCCTTGTCTCGAAGCGCCTGCGAGAGCAGAGCGAACTGCAAGGAGTTCGCGAGTGGCACGGTTATGCGGCGAATCTGCCGGTCGTCGGCCTGCGGGCCGGGTCCGGTCAGGCGGAGGGTTCGGTTTTCGCCGAACCGGAAGCCTGGAGACAGGCCGCATGTGTAGATGGGAATGCGGACCAGTAGGCTGGCCTAGAGCCGGTTTGCTCAGCAAGAAGTCTACACGCTTTGAAGGAAAGGGCTGACCGAAAGGTTGACCGACTCCTTCATAAGAAAGGGCGCGTTTTCGCCGCGACTGCGGTCGCACGTGGGGCGCGCCCCTTTCGTTTTTTCTCCAGCGGTAGGGTATCGCGATAGTCTTGTGCGTCGGGGGAGCCGATGGGCCGAGTCCGCGCCGTTTTCGGCGTCTCGAGCCCATGAGCCCCACCCGCCCATCCCGGTGTTCGGGGCCTCGTTTCCCACCAGGTACACTCCGGACTGCGCCGCTCAGGCCAACGACCACCCATGGCTCGCCCTACTCGCCGCGTTCCGCAGGCAACCGCCGCGCCGACCGCTCCGGTCGTTGACGTTGCGTCGCTGATCGAGCAGATCGATCAAATTTCCGAACCTGAGGAGCTAGCTCAGAAAATGCCCAACGACAGCTTCGATGCCGACATCACCGTCATCGGCGCCGGCCCGGGAGGGTACGTCGCCGCCATCCGTGCCGCCCAGCTTGGGCAAAGGACGATCTGCGTCGAAAAAGAGTATCTCGGCGGCACCTGTCTCAACTGGGGATGTATTCCTACCAAATCACTCCTTCGCAATGCCGAACTGTTTCACCTGATGAATCATCGGGCCTCGGATTTCGGATTCAAGTACGACAAACTGACTTTCGATTGGTCCAAAGTCATCTCGCGCAGCCGGGGT
>JBDNCL010000119.1:0-8909 GCA_046719655.1 Fimbriimonadaceae bacterium | reverse complement strand
CGTCGGGCGCGAGGGCATCCACCATCGCAGAACGTTGACGCCTTCGACCACGGTTTCGGCGGCCGAGGACCCATCCCCGTACTCCCAGCGGAGGGTTCCGGCGACGCCTCCGGGTCGCGTGCGGCTCGAGTTGTGGAGAAGGTAGAGCGTCCGGGTGCCGCCGGGAAGGTCGAGAACGGCTTCGGCGGCGTAGCCTTCGCGCCGGCACAGTCCGATCGCCGCCTTGCGCCCGTTGCGATCGGGGTCGACGGGGCGGAAGGGGATGCCCTGTACTTCGAACGGGCGGGTGGGGAACTCGCGCAGGTCGTTCTCGCCTTCGCCGGTCCAACCCGGTACTCCGGGGCCGCCCGCTCCCGCCGTATCGACGTTGGCCTCCCCGGACAGATCGAGCGGGAAAAAGGCCCGATCCGGCGGTGGGGGCATGGCGCCGGTGTACGCGCAGTGCAGCGTGGGACCGATCTTCTTTCCGAGCGCGTGGACCCGCCGCAGGATGTCCTGACCGTAGGTTTCGTGGCCAGACTCGAACGCGCCGCGGGCCAGTTCGCCGGCGACGATCGGCGTGACGCCCCCGTTCATGTACTGCCACCGGTCGCCATGGGCGTCGAACCCGCGTCCGAACGGCGGGTAGATCGTATACCACTCGCCGGGAGAACCCGGCGGAAGGCGGTCCCGAATGCCCTGGTAGGTGCGGATGATGGCGTCGGCCTGTTCGAATCGGATTCCGCGGTTCATGGAGTAGGCGTTGGACAGCGAAACCTGCGTGGACTCGTCGACACCGAGATCGCGCGGCGGGTCCGGGTCTTCGGGCACGTGGTGGGTGAAGAAGCGGCCGTTCCAGGACACGGCGTCCAGCCGCGTCTGAACTTCGTCCGCTCGGGCTCGAAACGCGGCCGCTTCGTCGTGGCGCGCGGCCGCGTCCAGCATCTCGGCCAGGAAGCGGCAGGCCATGAAGTAGCCCGTGTTGTCGCCGAACATGATGCCGAACCGAGTTCGGTCGGGGTCGATCCGCATGGGGTCGGCGCAGACGGCGGCGTCCGTTTCGCATTGAAAGTCCCACGTGTCGATCGTGTAGCCGCGCTTGAGGAGTCCGAACTTGGCCGACCAGCGGGCGCGGTCGCGCATCGAGTAGTCGAGGGCTCGGATGGCGGAGTCGAGACTTTCCCGCATCCAGGCGTCGTCCCCGGTCGCCTTCCAGGTGAAGTAGACCCCTTCGACGAACAGGTACTCGACGTCGTTCTCGACCGGGATGCGCTTGAACTCGCCGGTCATGTCTTCGAACGGCCAAATATAGCCGCCCTCTTTGAACCGGACGTCCCAGTAGTTGGGGTCGGCGGTGCGGGAGTGGACGTTGTCCCAGATCATGCCGTCCGATCTCTGGCTGTCGCGATACAGGTCGATCCCCGACTTCAGCTCCCGTTCGAAGTACTTCATCCCCTTGAGGGTGTGGACGTGGTCGCGGAGCCAGCATACGAAGAAGTGGTACGTCTTGCCGCGCCATCGGACGGTCCGGTTCTCGCCGAATCGGGCCATCGTGTAGTGGAGGTACCGGAGAAGCTCGCCGAACTCGCCGCCCTCGTCGTCGATGCGGGTTTCCGCCTCGACCGTCCAGTACAGCCTCGTGGGCGGCTGACCGGAAGCAGGCCGGAAGAGGACGCTCTGTGGCCCCAGGTTGCCGCCGACCGCGACCGGCACCGGTCCGGGCGAGACGTCCTGATCGAAGACGACGCGTCCCATGCTGTCGGCGACCGTGAGGCGACCGCTCGCCGAAGCTTCGATCGTCACGACATCGAGGGGGTGGACCGGTTGGCCGGGCAGAAGGGGAGTTCGGATCATGTTCGGGTTGGGCTCGGGTCGGCAGACCGAGACAGCCCAGTTTGGTTTGGCGGGTCCCTTCCGGAGATGCCGGACGCGATTTGATTACCGTCGAACGTACCGTTCGGCGAAGTTCGGTCGGTCCAAAAACGGCATCCCGGCGCCCCTTCGGCGAGGTCGCCGGGATACCCGAGAGAGGCGGACTCGCGACGATCGCGGTCTACCCGTCCGGTTGGGTTGCGGAGTCCGGCCCTTCCGAAGGGGGAGGCTCGGCCGTGTGCCGGACGTACACGACCGGTTTCTTCTGCCCCTTGACGACGAGGTGGAGCTCGTCCGGTTTGTCTTCGGGGACGATCTCGTAGGCCAGGACGAGCCCGTCGGAGTGCTGGATGAAGATGGCCCCGTCGTGCGAGGTCCACCTTCCCGTATCTCCCCGTTGGATCCTCTGGATACCCCCTCCCATCTGCATGTCGACCGTCTTGTCGATCTTGAGGACGAAGCTTCCGTCTTCCTTGAAGACGAGGACGGTCTCGCCTCCGTCCGGAGTCCACGTCCCGACGAGACTGGCGTCGAGGGTGCCTTGGGGGAAGGCGATCGGCTTGGCGCCCTCGGCCGCCGGCTCGTTCGAGCATCCGGCCAGAACGACCGGGCCGAACGAGACGAGGGCGGCGAGCACCCCGATCAGATGGAGCGGCCTGTGGACGGGGCTCATGGTTCTATTTGCCTTCGGCCGCTTTCGACCGATAGAACTCTTCGTTTCTCTGCCGGGCGGCGTCGGCGGCGCGTTGACCCGCCTCCACGGACGCGCGCTGATCGGGTGTCATCTTGTCCAGGGCCTCTTGGGGGACCCGTCGAGCGGGATCGCCCTTCGAAGCTTCTCCTTGCGGCGATCCGGGGCCGCAGCCCAGGAGGGCTGCGGCGATCAGGGTCGACACGAGGAGCCATGTCGCCTTGGCTTTCATCAGTTTTGCGTGTACCGGGAGCAGAAGCCGCCCGGGGCGAAGATGTTGCTGACGTCTTGGTTCCAGCCGTCGGTTCCGAGTTCCGGGGTGACCATGTCCTTGCACCAGTTGAAGGCTCCCTTGATCCGGAACTTCGCATGGCCGTCGGCGAAGAGCATGTTGAGACCGCCGTAGAGGTAGCGGGGCACCCAGGCGCACGGCCAGTCCGAGCTGTCGCGGTCGCAAGGGATCGAGCCGGGGCCCTCGTACAGCGGCGGCCACTGCGACCAGTCGGCGTACATCCAGAACTGGTCCCAGATCCCGTCGTTCGCCGGGTTCCAGTCCCACTCGGGGACCACGCCCTGGGTCGTGATCAGCATCTTGGTGGCCGGGTTGTTCAACTGGGTGACCGAAACCACCGAGGTGACGGTGGTCTGGTTGCCCGGGAAGCCCTGCGTCAGCGGGAAGATTCTCTGGTGGGCGCCGTACGATCGGGCGCGACCCCCGTTGTGCGCGGGCGAGCCGTGGATGCCGCCGTGCACCCAGACGACGCCGCCGCGAGAGGCCTCCTGCCGGCCCGCGTTCTTCATGTACGGGTACGTGGCTTCTCGCCAGCTGAACAGGTTGGTGGCCTGTTGCGGAGAAGCGAACATGTAGAAGTTCATCGGGAACATGTCGTCGTAGTCGGCCGCGTACATCATCACGCCGGTGCCGATCTGCTTGACGTTGCTCAGGTCCTGCGTCTTCTTTGCGGCAAGCTTGGCTTGGGCAAAAACGGGGAAGAGGATCGCCGCCAAGATGGCGATGATCGCGATGACGACCAGTAGTTCGATCAGCGTAAACGCCCTGCGTGGGGACACGAGACACCTCCGTCGGTGTGGAAAGATCGGTAGCGGATTTCTAGCCTGAGGCGGAAAACTCGACGAAGCGCCGTCCGGAAGTCGACCGGGGCCGTCGGTGAGCCGACCGAAGCCGGGCGCCTTCTCCAGGCTCCGTCGGCCTCGGAGGCCCTGCCTTCGAACCGCTGCGTCGCGAACCCTCGCCATGGCCTGTCGCCTCGCTCGCGGAGTTACCGCGTTTCGGAAGCTGACGATTGATTCGGCAAGTCGAAATGTTTCTCCTGCCGTTTCTTCATCATATTCCGAAAAACGGGGCCAACCTTCCTGACGGCGTTTCCCCGGTCTTGGGGCGGGTTTCCGAACCGGAAAAGGTGTCGGAACACCGGGCGGAGGCGGTCGGCGGGTCGGCACGCGTTTGCGCCCGATCACGGAATCGGAACCGGATCGGTCCCGGCGCGCGGCTAGATCGAACTCGGAGGAGCGGTAGAACTCCGGACGACGAGTTCGCCCGAGAAGCGGACCTGTTCGTCCCCGACCGTAGGATCGAGAACGCGCTGGATCGCGATTCCGGCCGCGCGCTTGCCGATGCTGGTCAGGGGTTGTCGAATGACGGTCACCGGGGGATCGCCCTCCCGCATCGCGACCGTATCGTCGAAGGCGGCCACCGACACATCCTCGGGCACCCGGAGTCCCAATTCCCGCAATCCGGAGAGGGTGCTGACGGCCACGTCGTGGTTCCAGGCCACGATCGCGGTGGGCCGCACCCCGCCGGGGCCGTAGAGCGACCGCAGAATATCGTCCGTGTTGCCGTGGTGGAGCCGGAACTCGTTTTTGACCGCGAGCGGGATCTCGTCCCAGTGCGGTGTCTCCACGACGGGGTGATATTCCGCGAGAATCGGGCACTCGTCCCGGTCCAGACCGTGCTCGTCGGTCACCGACCGCACCCCAGCCGCTCGCTCCAACATGCTGTACTGGCGCGGGCTCGGGGCGATGTACGCGATGCGGCGATGCCCCAGCTCGACGAGATGGAGGGTCAGTTCGGCCGCCGACTCCTGGTTCGTGATGTCGACGGTCGACACTCCCGGCCGGTCGCTCGAACTCCCGACGATGATGGTGGGGACGCCTCGCTCCACGAAGGAGACGTAGCTGTCGTTGTCGATGGTCGACGCCATCAAGATCACGGCGTCGGCGCGCCCATCGTACCGAGATCGAATCGCCTGCCCGATGTCGGACCAGTACGTCTCGACGAAAACGGACGTGACCCAGCCGTGGGCGACGGTCGTCGCCAGCACGCCGCCGAAGATCTCGCCGCTGTAGGAGGTCGACGCGAGGGGCGAGTGGGGTGAGAAGCTCGACTCCTGCAGGACGAACCCCAGCGTGCGGTTGCCGACCTCTCCCCGGCCGGGGCTGTGGGGTTTGGGGCGGTACCGGATATCTCGGATCGCCTGCAGGACCCGGTCGCGGGTTTGCGGCGAGATCCTCTGCGTGCGGCCGTGCAGAACGTTCGTCACCGTCGCCGGGGACACTCCGGCAACGCGGGCGACATCGCGAACGGTTGGCTGTCTTTCTTTCGGCACGGTCCCAGTCCAGGTTCATTATGCGCCTTCGCGTCTCGAACCCGTCTGTCCGCAGAAGGTGCGAGGCCGTTCGCGGTCGCTTACTCCGGCCCATCCTTGAGCGGGAACTCGTCGGGGAGGTCGTCGGGACCGATCTTGGCGCGACGGACCGCGGCCGCATAGATCGCGGTGACGAGGCGCATATCCTCCAACCCGACCGAGCCTCCCATCGGGTGCGGGACGCCGCGTTCCAGCGTGTCGGCCAGCATGTCGAGCGGCGTCGGTCCGGGAGGGTCCAGAGGAACCTCCTCCCATCGTCCGTCGGCGGCCAGCCGCCGGAGCTTGGGCTCCTGGCCGTCGCTCGGACGCCAGAGCGAGCCTCGGCTGCCGACCGCTTCGTAGTCTTGGTACCAACGGCCTTTGGGGAAGATCTCGCCCGAGGTCATCTCGCCGCGGATGCCGTTGGAAAACTGCCAGGTCGAGATCATGGCGTCCTCGACCGGGTGCCCGAAACGCCAGCCCGAAATCTTTTCGAAGCCGGTCCGTTCGGCCTCGGGCGGCGGGGCGCTCCGGCTTCGGGCCATGCCCGCCACCACCCAGTCGAAGCCCGGATCGCCCGCCAGGAAGCGCAGCGAATCGACGGCGTGGGTGCCGTCGCTGATCACGTCGCCGGCATGGCAGGCCCGCAAGACTTGGACCTCCCCGATCGCTCCGCCGGCGATCAGCCGGGCCATCGTCCGCATCTCTGGAAGCGTGCGTCTCTGGTGGTTGACGATCAGTTCGGTACCGGAAGACCGGCAGGCTTCGTAGAGCCTCCGCGCATCGCCCCAGTCCACCGTCATCGGCTTCTCGCAGAATACGGCCCGAACGCCGAACTCGACCGCCTGGATGGCGAGCGCGAAGTGGGAAAGGTTCGGAGTCGACACGACGGCGACGTCGGGTCGGGTCTCCCGAAGGAGGTCGGGCCAGGAAACGAACGTTGGGACGCCGGGGCCCGAGGGGTCGAGTTCGGCCGAAACCTCGGCGAGAACGCCCGGGTCGCGATCGGCCAGACCGACGAGCTCGAAGCGGTCGCTGGCGAGGATCTCGCGGGCGTGCCTTCTGCCGATGCCGCGGACGCCGACGACGCCCGCTCGGTACTTTACGTTCACGTGGGGCACCTCAGGTTGAGGGCGAACGAAACGCTCTTCTCGAACGCGTCGATGGGGTCGTCGCCCTTGAAGCTCGGCGGGATCAGCTCGATCAGCATCGCGAGCCGCTCCGGATAGGGGGACTTGCAGGCGAGGATTTGGAGACACGCCTCGAGGGGGACATCCCCTTCCCCGATCACGGCCCCGCTCAACCCGAAGTGGAGCCCTGTTTCGGTCACCGGGCCCACGAGGTGGTCCTTGAAGTGCCCTCCCAAGACAAACGGGGCGGCTTCTTCGAACGCGTTCAGAGGCTTCTCGCCGATGAGGTAGGTGTTGCCGGTATCGAGGAAGATGTGGAGGAAGCGAGTGGCCCGGCACAGCTCGACGAGATCGCTCGCGTAATAGTCGCCGTGGTTCTCGATGCAGAGAGGCGAACCGATCTCCCAGCAGATCTCGGCGGCGGGCCCCAAAAAGCGGTGCAGACGCTCCATCTGCTCCTCCAGACACGGCGCGCGGGTGAACCGATGGTACGGTCCGCCGCCGGTGTGGACGATGGGCGACCCGACCCGCGGCGCCCACTTCATCAAAAGTCCGAGCTGACGGTCGATGTCGGCCCGGATCGCGTCGTCGTCATCCTGATAGAGATCGGCGTGCAGATCCAGCGTGAGGCACAGGCCCCGACCGCAGAGGAAGTCGAGGATCCGGTCGAGACGCCGCGGGTCCTCCCGCTCCATCGCCTCCAACTCGGCGGCCCGGGCGTGCATCGTCTTGAGGCCGTACTCGTCGAGCTTGCGCAGCTTGGCCAGAAACGGGTCGGACACGCCTTCGAACCATCGGTGCGGCCATACGAGCGCGTAACCCCAGATCATCGTCGATCTCCCGCCGTCGACGGTAAGTTCGGGGGCGTCGGCCGGTTCCCTTCGGGACGTCTGGTTGTTGATTAGTCGGGCTCTCCTCCCTCGGAGAAGAGAACCCCCCGCGCCGGTCGGACCGCTACGTCTACGGCATGGTTTGGATACTATGCGCTTGCCGGGCGCCTCCCAGGAAGAAGGCCGGGCGACGGATAAAGTCCAGACCGGTCGTTGCTCCTCAACCGGCCCTCAAGCAGAAACTGCCCTCTGGTTACAAGCTTCACAGCAACGTTCGCGGGATTGCCTAGAATGTAACCCACAAAAAGGGGTAAGACTAATAGGGTTTTCGCCGATAACGTTCGGCACTACGGATTGGTCGGCACGGTCAAAACTACGGATTTCCGTGGCGTGATGGCAAACCCGTCCTCGGTAACATAAGAAAACTATGCGGGCGGCGGGTTGCTTGCGGTTTCGGAATCTCACACGACATGGGCCAGGACAGCAACCTTAATTTGGGGCGCAAGCTCGACATCGTGCTGTTGGCGGCGGACGGCATGACCGACAAGCAGATCGCCGCCTCGCTCGGGATCTCCACGAACACGGTCGAGAGCCACTGGAAGCGTCTTCGAACCGCTTACCGCACCTCGAGCCGCGTGAAAATCGTTGCGAGCGTCCTGCGCGAACTCTCGGTCTCCCAGTCCGACGGTTCCGGCGACGGCATGGTGAAAATATCATCACGCGGAAGTACGCACGATTCCCCGATCGGCAACGGCCGGTTCGAAGAGGAGACGATCGGACTGGCCATGAGGCGGACGCATACCGTGGCGTACCTTCGGAGACTCGAGGCCCCGTTCGACTGTCTTTTCGTCAGCGACGGTGTCCGTTATTGGGGATACGAGCCGGCCGATCTCATGCCGCCCGGCATGCGGTTTGTCGACATCGTGCACCCCGAAGACGCCGCCATCTTCTTCCCGAACCTCTTCAAGGCCGATCTTTCGTCGGACCGGTTGCTCCACATGCTCTACCGCGCGCGCCACAAGTCGGGCACGTACCGATGGTGCCACGACCGGGTGACGGTCGTGAGCGACCGCAAACTCGGCGCCAGCTGCTTCATCGGCGTGGCGACCGACATCGACGACCTCGTGGCCGCAGGCGTCGTCCAGGTCCCGGCCGATCGGCGGATCTGGGTGGTCGATTCCACCCAGAGCTGAGCGGCTCCGCCCGCCGGCGCCTTCGGCCGCCGTTCCCAGCCTTCGGACGCGGTTCGGTCCATACTGAAAGACCAAGGCCATGACCGACGTCCAGCGTCAGGACCGGATCCTTTTTCTGCGCGAGCTTGCCCGTCCGCGCCGATTGGCCTGGATTGCCCTCCTCGGATTCGGCAGCTTCCTGACGAACAGCCTGTTCGGGGAGTGGCCCTGGCAGATGATGCCGCCGTCGTTCGCGGCCGCCTTGGGCCTCGCCCTGGCCGGAAGCTACGTCTGGGGTTCCTACCGCGACGCGCGCGACAAGAGGTTCTACGACCGCCGATACCGGTTGCTCTGGGAGAACTGCGAGCGCCGCCTCCGACTGTTCGAGAACGTCCTGAAGAAGCTGAAGAAGGACCAGGTCGCCGACCTTCAGGAGATGCCGCAGACGATCCGGCGGGTCGCCCAAGCTCTGTATCTGGCCTTGCGGAGGGCGGACATGGTCGCCTACGAGGTCGGCATCACGGAGCGCGGTCTGCCTCTCAGTCCTCCGGTCGTCGCCAGCCCCACCGCCGACCGTCAGGCGACCGAGC
>JBDNCL010000118.1:0-8932 GCA_046719655.1 Fimbriimonadaceae bacterium | reverse complement strand
TCGATTCGGGCGAGGCATCGGTTCGTCCGGTTCGGAACAGTCTGAGACCGGGTTCCGCGCGTGCGCGTCTTCGGTTCTCGGCCGTCTGGGATCTTGGTTCGAACGCTTTGGCCAGGCACCCGGGACGCCGCCGCCCAGGCTCGGTCTCGGGCGTCTCCCGCCGATGTCCGGACGCGGGGCGCCGCCGCCCACCGTCGGAAGTCGGTTCCGCGCCAGAACGGAAAGGCGGCGAACGAGAGACCCGAGGGTGCCGTCCGCCGGATTCCGACCGCGCCGCCGGGCGGGGTCGGATGTCGGCTTTGGTTCGGGAACGGCGAGCCGATCCGGTTCGGTTCGCCCGCCATCCCGAGGTTTTGGTCCGTTTCGGCGAAAGAGGCAGGGCGTTCGGCGCCGGTGCCGAACGTAGGATCGTGACCGCGTCATTCCGCAACCGCGACCGCGACGTCCTGCGTCGGCTGGCGGCGGCATTGAGGGAACGAGCGGACCTGCCGGCGATGGCCGAGCGCCGACGGGCCTGGTACGCCCACAATGCCCTCGAGACATGCCGGCCTCTGGTGGTCTGCTTCCCCGAAGGCGCCTGGTCCGAGATCTTCCCGGCGTCCGCCCTCGAGTGCGAGACCGACTTTGCCCGCGAACTCGAGTTGGAGATGAGGATGCGGCTGTTCACGTGCGACGAGATCGGCGACGACAGCGTGGTCGAACCGGTGCTCGACGTGCGGCGCGCGATCGACCTGGGCAACTTCGGCTACGACATCCCCGTCCGTTTCGGCGACAACCGGGGGAGCTACGTCTGGGAGCCGCCGATTCAGGATTTGGGGACCGCGCCCGACCGTCTTCGGTACCGCCAGCCCCGGTGCGACGAAGCGGAGACCGACCGGCGTCTGGCGTTGGCGGAAGAGATGGTCGGCGATCTTCTGGTCGTCCGACCCCGCAGCCAGATTTGGTGGTCGCTCGGGCTCACCTGGAAGATCATCGAACTCATCGGGCTCGAAGCGCTCATGATGGCGATGATCGACGAACCCGACAACCTCCATCGTCTCATGGCCTGGATGCGGGACGAGCATCTGCACTACATCGGGTGGTTCGAGGAGAGAGGGCTTCTGTCGCCCAACCACGCGGACCAGTACGTCGGCTCGGGCGGGTTCGGCTACACGAACGAACTCCAGCCGAACGGTTCGGTCCGGCTCGCCGACATCTGGGGATTTGCCGAGTCGCAAGAGACGGTCGGGATCTCCCCCGGCATGTTTGCCGAGTTCGTGCTTCCCTACCAGCTGCCGATTCTCGAAAAGTTCGGACTCAACTGCTACGGGTGCTGCGAACCGCTCCACCAGCGGTGGCAGAACGTCCAGAAGGTCCCGCGCTTGCGGCGGGTGTCGGTGTCGCCGTGGGCGGATCAGGAAAGGATGGCCGAGTACCTGGGCCGGGACTACGTGTACAGCCGCAAGCCCAATCCGGCCCCGGTCTGCATCGGCTTCGACGAGGACGCGATCCGGAAAGACATCGCGTACACCCTCGAAGTGGCCCGCGGCTGCTGCGTGGAGATCATCCTCAAGGACACCCACACGGTCGAGGGGGACCCGACTCGGTTTCGGCGGTGGGTGGCGATCGCCCGCGACGAGATCGCCCGTCGGTGACGCCCTAAAGAAGCGCCGGGAACTCCGAAACGGAGCTCCCGGCCGACGTTCAACCGAAACGGCGGCGATCAGTTCTCGCGGTCGGGCATGTCGAAGAGACCGCGGGCGGCATAGGCCTCGCGGATTCGGCGCTGGTACTCGGCGCCGCCGTTGCCGAGCTGGACGAGCAGAGCGCGGGTGTCCATCGGCTCGGTCACATACTTGGCGTGACCGTCCATGAACGACATCGTGCGGCCGTTGCCGAATCGGTTGCCGTTCGGCC
Organism: Fimbriimonadaceae bacterium; assembly: GCA_046719655.1. Lineage (GTDB taxonomy): Bacteria > Armatimonadota > Fimbriimonadia > Fimbriimonadales > Fimbriimonadaceae > JBDNCL01. Next base: position 7,036 of record JBDNCL010000118.1, on the reverse strand, counting down.
AGCGCTCCGAACCGTAGCCGAAGTGGCAGTAGTAGTTGCTGTAGGTGGCGCCGTTGCCCCAAGCGTCGCCGGCACCGTACTCCGTCACAAGGAGGGTGTTCGCGGGCGCGGCGACCGACGTCAGCGCGCGCGGGCCGGTGTGCCCGGTCGCTCCCCACACGCCGGAAGCGTTGGCGGCCGTGGTGTAGCTGCCGAAGATGTTCGCGCAGTAGCTGAGCGGGAAGATGCGGGCGTTGTTGGTGTCGACCTGGTTGAAGTTCTGCCAGTTCGGCCAGTTGACGGCCTCGAGCATGACGCGGAACTCCGGCTTGCTGAAGTTCGGTCGGGCCGAGTCCTGCGGGTGGACGTAGATCGAGTTCGTGGTGCCGCCGGCCGTGCTGTTCTTGTGGTACGGGATGAGCGAGACCGGCCAGCCCTGCGCCCCGTTCCACCAGGTCGCGGTCTGAAGGTTCGGGGTCGGGATCGTGTAGAAGCCGCCGCGACCATCCGAACCGCCGTTGGTCGTGCCAAAACTGTCGGCCCACGTGAGGTTGGGCAGCCGATCGTCGTGGTCGGCCGAATACATGATCATGCTGAGACCGATCTGCTTCTGGTTCGAGAGAGCGACCGACTTTTTCGCGGCGACCTTGGCCTGCGCAAACACAGGGAAAAGAATGGCGGCGAGGATCGCGATAATCGCGATGACCACCAAGAGTTCGATGAGAGTAAATCCGTTGCGTCGCATAATTCATCCCCTCGATTGCCGGGTCACGGAAACGAGGTCTTGACGATGCGGTTCGGACATTTACCTTCTGTTAAAGTCCCTCCAGGCTTAACCGAAGCTTAAGCGGGCCTTAAGGAGCCGGCAGGCTGAGCTGACCGCGGTTGTAGAGTTCCAGAGCCAGAGAATACGCGATCCCGAAGAACACGATGGCGATCGAGATCCCGAGGCTGATCGTCAGCACGGTCAACCCGTAGCGACGGGCGAAGCGGTCTTGCCGACGCACCGATTCCCACGCGCCCGCACGCCTCGACTCGGGCAAGAAGCGCACAAAGCCGCGCCGGAAACGCTTGACGGGAGGGCGCCGCATGAACCAGAGCATGCCGCCCCAGATGAGCCTCGCCAGGGGTCGGGCCAAGAACGTCACGGTTCGACTCGATGAGGGAGACGATCGCGGTCTCCCGTCGGTCTGACGCGGCCGACCGGGCCCGAGGTTCCCCGTCCTGGTCGCCATAATGGGGCGGTGCGCGAGATCGACCTGGCGGTTTTCCGATGGATCAACGGCGGTTGGCCCGAAGCCTGGAACCCGTTCTTTTTCTTCATCAGCGAAGGCAACAAAATGATCGGCGTCCGCCTGCTGCTGGCCGCCGTGGTCGTGTTCATGCTGATCAAGAACGCCCGGACCCGGACGGCCGCGGTTCTCGCTCTGCTGGCGTGGCCCCTCGCCAACGGGTTCAGCGAGGCCCTGAAGTACGGTTTCGAGATGCTTCGTCCGTCCGACCCGCGTGCGGGCCTCGAGGATGTCGTGATCCGGGTGGGCGCGCTGACCAGCTTCGGCACCGCCTCCTCCCATGCCGCCAACACGATGTCGGTGGCGCTCGTCTTCTTCACGTTCTGCCGGTGGTGGGGGGGCATCTGGATCGCGCTGGCCGTCGCGACGGGCATATCCCGTATCTACGTCGGCGTACACTATCCGTCACAGGTCCTGCTCGGATGGATTTGTGGGGCGTTCTGCGCTCTTCTGGTCGTCCGAACTTATCAGGCGATTGTCGACCTGAGGCGGTCCAAGCATGAGCGGAACGAACTGGAGCACTCCCCCCAAGATCCGACCCGGTTGGACCCCGTCTAGCCCCGGCTCTTTCGGCCCCGGCCCAAACGAAATCGAGGAGCCCAAGTCGGCCAAGTGGGCGCTGTGTTGGGCGGCGGCCGGTTCGGTCCTGCTGATGATCCTCCCGGGGCTTTCGTTCCTGGCCCTGCCGCTCCAGTACCTCAACACCCACGTGCACGAATTCTGCCACGCGTTCGCGGCCCTGGCGACCGGCGGGCAGGCCCACCTGATCCACGTCTACGCATCGGGTTCGGGGCGCGCCTTGACCTCGGGAGGCATGTTCCTGGCCATCGTATCGGCCGGTTATGTCGGGACGGCCGCCGTCGGGGCCGCCATGATCGCCTTGAGCCGAAACGTGTCGGGAGCGCGTTTGGCGATGGGCCTTCTGGGCGGACTGGTGGGCGTCTCCGTGCTGCTTTGGGTGCGGGCCGACGTCGTCGGCGTGGTCGGCGGCCTGTTCTGGTCGGGCCTGCTTCTCTACCTCGCGAACCGGATGCGCGGCGTCGGTTCGCTCGTGGCGGCCCAGTTTCTCGGCGTGCAGCTGTGTCTGACGACGCTCCAGTCCTTTCTCGTCCTGTTCCAGGTGATCGGCTTCGCGGGCATCGAAAACGACGCGACCATCGCGTATCGGGCGACGGGCATTCCGGCCGTCGTCTGGGCCGGAATCTGGAGTCTGATCGGCCTCGGCCTCATGGCGCTGGCGCTTCGTTACGCTTGGATGGCTCGGCCCATCGCTCCAACCGTACGACGGGCAAGGGCGCGTTGAGTTCGACGTTGCCGATCGTCTCGATCTGCCGGCCGCCGGCGAAGAACTCGACTTCCTCGACGTCCGGGAACTGTCCCATCGCGGCCAGGATGCCCATCAGGACGGTGGCCTCGTCGTCCGAGCCCATCCGCTGGTCGAACTCGGCCGAGAACCGGAGCTGGGCCACCTTGCCGTCCATGCGGAAGCCTTCGAGACGGACGCCGGGCAGAACATCCCGGATCTGGTTTAGGTAGCTCTGCACGGCCACCCTCTTCGGATCTTGTCCGGCGGGAACGTCTACCGTCTTGCGCCCAAACTTGAGTTCCCCCTCCTCCCACACCGCGATCGGCACGAGAATCTGGTTCGCGTTGGGTTGGACGGGCTCGGCGGCCGGATCGCGGCGGTGGGTCGCGCGCTTCTGGTCTTCGGGCACGTTCAGGGCCGGGGTCGACTTCAGATACACGACGAGGACGCCGACGACGGCGAGGCACGCGACGATGGCGCCCCACGCCAGACCGGCCGATCGCGCGCCGCTCGGTTTAGCCATTTCCCAAGTACACCTTCAATCCTTCGACCACGGCCTGCGCCACATCGTCGGCGAAGGTCGGCTGGACCATGCGGGCCCGGTCGCGGTCGTTGTTGATGAATCCCAGCTCGAGGAGGACGGCGGGCATGGTCGCATTCCTCAGAACGGAGAAACCGCTCTCCGTGATGCGGGTGTCGCGCCAGACCTTCATGTCCGGCAACCGCGTTCGGCGGACGATCGGTCCGTGGAGGCATTCGGCCAGGAGCTGGCCGAGCGCGGAGCCGCCGTGGTGGAAGGTCTTGATTCCGGACGCGCTGTTGGCCCGGCGATTCGAGTTGACGTGGACGCTGATGAAGAAGTCGGCCCGGTTGCGCGTGGCGATGGCGGAGCGTTCGCGGAGCGGGATGAACACGTCCGTACGCCGGGTCAGGATCACGGTGGCTCCCTGCTGGCTCAGTTGGCGGGCGATGGCGGTGCCGACCCGGAGGACGACGTCTTTCTCCCGTACCTGGCGGTTCGGCGAGATCGCCCCGCTGTCGTGCCCGCCGTGGCCCGGATCCACCACGATCGTCTTGCCGGCGAGCCGCCCATCGCCGACCTGGGGCTTGATCAGATGGACGACGATCGCCGACCCCGCGGTCGAGATCTCCACACCCATCGGCCGAACTAGGGTGAGCCGGATCACCGAACCCTGGGTCGTGCTGACCCGCTCGACGCGGGTGACGCTCGGCGACGGAGACGCCAGGTCCCCCAACGCCTGGACGCCGCCCGGCATCACGATCTCGAGGACGTTGGGGATGGGCCTCTGGAAAACGGGCGGCGCCCAGAGTGAGCCTTCGAGCGGGATGTGGAACGTGGCGGCTTCGTTGTTCTCCGACACCAGGCGAAGGTCGCCGATTCGGGCGGGCGACCGGGGCTCGGCCGGCGGCTCGGTGTCGTAGGGGAGCGATTCGGGCCGGTCGGGGCCGGTCTGCGGGTTCGGAACCGGCGGTCGAACCAGGGGGTCGGCGATCAGGCCCGGCTCGTCGGGCGACGGGCCGGCCGGGGCCGCGAGCGGTGTGCCCGAGGGGTCGGCGGCGGCGGGCCCCGGCCTGGGTCCAAACTCGAGCGAGACTCGACGCGCCGGCCTGGCTTGCGCATCCCAATCGGGGCGGTCGGCCGTCTCGATCACGATCCGAACGATCTGGTCCTGATGCTGGCTGACCCGAACTCCGTCCGGAACCTCGATCTGGGTGTCGGCGCCGAGACGGACCCCGATCAGATCGACGACCATCCGGTCCGGATCGACCATGCGGCCGACCCGGGTGCGGAAGAGGAAACCGGCCTCGACGTCCAGCCGGCGGTCGGCGAAGGTGATCGACCGAACCGGACTCCAAACCTCGAACCGACTCGAACCGGGAACCCAACCGAAATGCGCCCCCATCCGGCGCGCGAGTTCTCCCAGAGGCACGACCGTCTGTCCGGCCTGGGTTCGGAACGGGACGCGGTGCGACTGACCTTCGGCCTCGACGGCGACTTCGAAACGCTGCAGGCGGGCGGGGAGTCCCCAAGACTCGAGCGCGGCCATCGGCACGTAGCATTCCGATCGGATCTGCCAGGCTTGTCCGGTCCAGGCTCCGTGGTGGCCGAACACGACCTCGGCCGGTCGTATCTCATCCTGGGCCACAGCCGCGGCGGCGACCATCCATGGAATCAAAGCCAACAGCCAGCCCTTCATGCTTCACCGCGGGAGACGTTATTGTACTTGACGTCTCGATCCAGGCCAAACTTCGTTCGGCGTTCGGGCGTTCGCGCGAACGGAGTCGCGGGCGAGGCGTATCGACGCAACGCTACCCCCTATAATGATCCTGTGACGTCTGGAGGCGAACTGGAGACCCAATGGGCCGGCAAACGGTGCGCGGTTTCGCTGACCTACGACGGAACCGACCTCTCCCACATCGAGACCGTCTTGCCGGCGCTCGAGGAGTTCGAGCTTCAGGCCAGCTTCTACGCCCTCCCCGTCACCTTGCTGGACCGCGCGAGCGCGTGGCAGGCGGCGGCCAACGCAGGGCACGAAATCGGAGCGGGTCCGTTCTTCGACTGCCACGACGGGCGGGGGAGTCTGCCGAACTGGACGCTGGATTCGGTGGAGGAGGATCTTCGTCTCTGCCGCAAGCTCCTGGTCGAGCTCTTTCCCCACCAGTCCCAGTTCGGGTTTGCCTACCCCGGCGACCAGGCCGACTGCGTGCACTCCAACTACGACCGGAGGGTGGTGAGCTACCGGACGGCGGTGGAGCAGGTCTTCGACGTCGCCCGATCGATGGTCGGGGGACTCAACTCGACGAACCCCGACCTTTTGTGGCTGTTCGCCTACGACGTCGAAGGCATGTCGGGAGACGAAATGGTGGCGCTGGCGGAAGGGGCGCTCGGCTTCGGGGCTTGGGCGATCTTCTCCTTTGGCGGCGTCGGCTCGGGAGAGCGCTCGGTCGACGTCCGGGCCCACCGGCGTCTGCTGCACTGGATTCGTGCCCACCGAGAGTCGGTCAACGTCGGCCCGGTCGGAACGATCGCCCGCTGGACGGCGTCCCGTCAGGAGGCCCGGCGTTCGGCCGAACCGCCGTCTCTCGCCTGAGCGGCCGGCAGAGAAACGCGGGCGCGGCGGCGCCCGTAGGTAAACTGTGGCCGCCGTGAAGGGTTCGTTCGGTTACTTTCTTTTGGGGGTCTGTTTCGGCGTGGCCGGCACGGTCCTCTTCGATCGACTTCGGCAGGCGGGTCTGTTTGCCGAAGACGCGGAGTCGGTCAGCGAGCGCGTGCTCGAAAACCTGTCCGAGCTGGAAAACCGGCTCGAGCTGGCCGAGGCCGAAGCCCGCGCCTGATGGCGCCTCTCTCCTCGCCCCCGCCGCGCGCCCGGTCGGAGGAGGCCGGGCATTGACGCGCCAGGTCGTCGTTCTCGGTTGCGGCGTCGGCGGCTTGAGCGCCGCCATCCACCTCCGGATTCGGGGATTCGATGTCCTCGCGGTCGAGAAGAGCCCGAAGGTGGGGGGCAAGGCGTGCCCGATCGAGCGGGACGGATTTCGTCTCGACCCCGGTCCGTCGATCGTCATCCTGACCTGGATCTACGAAGAGCTCTTTCGGGAGGCGGGCCGCAAACCGGAGTCGTACCTGCGGTTCCGCCGGCTGGACCCGATCAGCCGGGTGTTCTTCCCCGGTCTGGGCGCCGTCGACCTCCCGTCCGACCTCGACCGCACTCTGGAAGTTCTGGCGGACATCGCCCCGGAAGATGTGGCTCCCCTTCGCGAGCTGGTCGAGAAACTGGACCAGGTCGCTCCGGCCATCCGGAAGACGATCTTCGCGCACCCGTACGACCGTCCGTGGCAGCTGCTCGACCCGGGACTGGTCCAGGTCGCCCGGCGCTTCGACGTCCGCAAGAGCTACAAGGAGCTGGTGGACGGCTGGTTCCGGTCGCCTCTTCTGAGGGCGTTCTTCTACGGCTTTCCCAGCTACGGCGGCCAAACCTACGACTCGAAGGCGGCGGGAGCCCTGATGATCCCTTACCTGATGCTGCGCGAGGGGGTGTGGTGGCCGGAGGGCGGCGTCGGCGCGATCCCCGCGTCGCTCGAACGCATGGCCCGCGAACTGGGGGTCGAGTTCCGTACCGAGACCGAAGTCGCCGGCCTCCTGATCGAAGGGGGAGCCGACCGGGGCGTGCGGACGGCCTCGGGCGAGACGATCCGGGCCGACGCCGTGGTGTCGAACCTGGATCGGCACACGGTCGGGGCGTGGCTCGGCGAGTCGCTCGAGGGGGAACCCAGCCTCAGCTACTTCACCCTCCACTGGGGACTTCGGAGGAAGCTGCCCGGACTCGCGCACCACACCCTGATGATCCCGGGCGGGTTCGAGGAGGGGTTCGCCCAACTCTACCGGGAATCGAAGTTCCCCGATTCGCCGATCGTCTATCTGAACGCGACGGCCGACACC
>JBDNCL010000117.1:0-8952 GCA_046719655.1 Fimbriimonadaceae bacterium | reverse complement strand
AAGCGGCCAGGAACCGGAGTGCCGATTCTTCGTCGCCCGAGATCGACGGGCAGCGAACCAGTCCCGCCAGCAGTTCGGTCGGCGTCATGGGCTGCCCGAGGCACCCTCCCGACTGTCTCCCCGGATCTGAGTCCCGCAGCCTTCGGCCGTGAACAGCTCCCGCAGCAGGGTGTACGGATCCTTGCCCGACACGATGTGCACGGTCCGTACGCCGCCGGCGAGAGCTCGCAGGGCCTCTTCGAGCTTCGCCCGCATCCCGCCGGTTGCGATCTGCGAGTCGAGAAGCGCTCTCGTATCCTCGGTCGTCATGTCCGAAATCGGGCCCGCGTCGTCCGGGTGGTGCATCACCCCGCTCACGTTGGTCAGGAAGACGAGCTTTTCGGCTCCCAGACCCGTCGCGACGTGGGCGGCGACCGTGTCGGCGTTGACGTTCACGATCGAGCCGTCGGCCAGCCGGCCCAGACACGGGTACACGGCGACGACTTCGGGGTCGGAAGGGGACTCCTCGTCGAGGAACCGGACCACGTCGCCGACCTCGCCCCAGTCGACCACCGAACCGTCCGGCTGAACGGTCGGCGGTCGCCGGGTGCACAACACGGCCGCCGGAAATCCCTCGGCGCGGATTCCGTGAACCCCGAGCCGCGAGACCAGCTCCCGATTCAGCCGTCCGACGACGTCGCGCATGACGGACATGACTTCGGGACTCGTGATGCGCCTTCCGTCGATCTTGCGGATCTCGATTCCCCGGTCGCGGCAGGCTTGGTCGACCTGGATGCCGCCGCCATGCACGAGAACGGGCCGAATGCCGCACTGACGCAAGACGACGATCTGGGGGATCAGCCGATCGAGCGTCGCCGTCTTGCTCATGAGGTCGCCGCCGAGCTTGACGAGCATCGTCTTGCCGCGGTGGGCCGCGATCCAGCGCGCGGCTTCGGCGAGAGAAGGTCCGCGTTCCGAGAGCATCAGATCACCCCCTTCGACTTGGCGAGCAGTTCGATCAGCGCCGCCTGCGCCCAAAGCCGGTTCTCGGCCTGTTCGACGACCAACGACCGGTCCGAGTCGAGCACGTCGCCGGCGATCTCGACGTTGCGCCGGGTGGGCAGGCAGTGCATCACGCGAGCGTCGTCCGTCGCCGCGAGCGCGCCGGCGTCCGCGATCCAGTGGCGCAGCTTCACCCTTTGCGCCGCCTCCGCCTCCGGGTCGCTCCAGAGGTCGAGTCGACCCCAACTCTTCACGTAGAGCACCTTCGCCCCGGCGTGACCCCGCTCGACGTCGTGCGAGACCCGCACCTCCTGGCCGTGCGCGCCGGCCGCCGCCCGCACCTGTTCCATCACCTCGGGATCGAGGTCGTAGCCTTCCGGATGGCAGATCGTCAACCGACACCCGGCGAGCGCGGCCTGCAGCGCGAACGAGTTCGACACCGCCATCGGCAACGCTCTGGGGTGCCAGGCCCAACGCATTACGACCCGAAGTCCCCGGAGATCGGTTCCGAAGTGCTCGCGCATCGTCAGAACGTCGGCGAGCGACTGACACGGGTGGTGCATCGCCCCTTCGAGGCTCAGGACCGTGGTTCCCGAGTGCTCGGCGAACGCCCGAAGGGTCGGCTCGGCCCGCTCTTCGTCCCAGTTCCCGGACCCCGGAAACGCGCGAATGCCGAGCACGTCGAAGTACCGCCCGAGAACCCGCGCCGCTTCGACGATGTTTTCGACCGTGTCCCGGTCCATCACCGCCGACGGGTCCATCTCCATCTTCCAGCCGTCGACGGCCGCGTTCAGAGACTGGTACTGCGCACCCAGAATCCACGCCGCCTGCTCCATGCTGATCCGGGTCCGCAGACTCGGGTTCAGAAACAGCGATCCCACCCGGAGGCGCGAACGTTCGCCGGGCGTCCTGGCGGACTTGAGTTGAAGGGCGCGGGCCAGGACGTGCTCGCGCTCGTCCGCCGTCATGTCGAGAGGAGACAGGTAGTGCCGATCAGGCATGAGAAACCTCGAAAGCTTCGCGGAACGCCCGGACGAAAAAGTCCACTTCCTCGTCGGCGAGGATGTAGGGCGGCAGAAGACGGATGGTGTGAGGCTGATTGCTGGTGCCGACCATGACGTCGCGCTCGAGCAGCGCCCTCTGGACTTCCGAAGCGGGCCTCGGAGTCTGAACCCCGATCAGGCACCCGGCTCCGCGGACGGCGACACCGTCGATTCCCGCCAGCCCCTCGGAGATGCGGGCGAAAATCCTCCCCGTCCGCTCCATCAGCCCGTCCCGATGGATGACCTCGTGGACGGTGGCGATCATCCGGCACGCGGTCGGGCCGCCGCCGAACGTCGTGCCCACCTCGCCTGCCGTCATCGCCGCTCCGATCGGCGCCGTGGCCAGCATCGCCCCCACCGGATACCCCCCGCCGAGGCTTTTGGCCAGAGTCACCATGTCGGGGCGCACGCCGAAACGCTCGTGGGCAAACCACCTCCCGAGGCGGCCGATCCCTCCCTGAACCTCGTCGAAGATCAGGTACGCCCCGACCTCTCGGCAACGGGCTTCCAAGGCTGGGTAGTACCCGTCGGGAGGCATGTAGATCCCGCCCAAGCTCGGGACGCTCTCGCAGATCACGGCCGCGACCGTGCCGTCGATCTTATCCAGATCGCCCCCGTCCCCAAAACGAACGAAGCGGTGCAGCTCGGGAGCGGGCGGCAGGCTCAGACGCTTCTGATAGGAGGTCAAACCCGTCGCCGACAGACTCGCCAGGGTCCGACCGTGAAACGACAGGTCGAACGAGACGACCGTCCGGCGCCCGGTCAGGCGACGGGCGACGTGGATGGCAGCCTCGTTGGCCTCCGTCCCCGAGTTCACAAAGTGGACGTGAGCCAAGTGGGGCGAATCGTTGAGAACGCGCCTGGCCGCCTCCTTCTGAATCGGCATCTCCACCGAGTTCGAGTAGAAGTCCAGACCGGCGAACGAATCCGACACCGCCCGCACCAAGTCCGGGTGTCCGTGCCCGAGCGCGGACACGGCGTGGCCCCCGTACATGTCGAGGATGCGGCGCCCGTCGGCCGTATACAGCCACGCTCCCTGGGCCCGATCCAGCGTGACCGGGGAGCGCGGGTAGACCGGCAGGAGAAAGTCGCCGACTATGGCCACACCCCCACCATCGGAATGCCCGCCGTCTCGGGCAGGCCGTTCTTCAGGTTGAAGATCTGCACCGCCTGGCCGGCCCCGCCCTTCAGCAGGTTGTCGATCCCCACGAAGACGGCCGTCGCCCCTTCCGACTCCGCCCATCCGACGAAGGCCCGGTTGGAGCCGTTGGCCCAACCGACGTTGACCGTTCCCGCCGCCGCACGCACCATGGGCTTGTCCGCGTAGATCGCGTAGGCCTCCGACGGCGGGATGCCCAACGAGGCGGTCGGCAGGATCAGGGTCAGATGGATCCCTCGCACCATCGGGGCGCTGTGCGGCACAAAGTCGAGCGCGAAGTGCGCCCCGACCTGCTGCCTCACCTCGCCCAGGTGCTGGTGGGTCAACGCCTTGTACGCGAGAAAGCCGGTCGAACGCGTGCTGTGGTGCACGCCCGGAGCGGGCTGGATGCCGCTTCCGCTCGACCCGGTCGCGCCGAAGGCGGCCACCCGCGTCCCGGGCGCAATGTAGGGCGCGAGCGGACCGAGCCCGAGACACAGCGCGGTGGCGAAACAGCCCGGACAGGCGACGATCGGGGCGTCGGCCGGCGGTGCGCCCGTGAGTTCGGGAAGACAGTATACGGCCCGCTCGAGCCAGGCCGGGTCCGGCGCGCGGCGCCCGTAATAGCGCTCGTGGTCGGCCGGGTCCCGCAACCGGAAGTCGGATCCCAGATCGTACACCGTCACCCCGCGGCTGGCCAGCGCGATCGCCAAGTCCGCGCTCGCCCCGTGGGGAAGGGCCAAGAACACGTCGTCGCAGTGCGCCGCCAGATCCTCGGGATCGGATTCGGACACCAGCCCGTCCACAACCCCGGCAAAGGCGGGGCGAACCTCTCCGAACGCCTTCCCGGCCGAAGAGCCGGCCGCCACCCGGGCGACTTCCACGTTCGGGTGACCGACGAGGAGGCGCAGTGCCTCGCCCCCGAGAAAACCGGTCGCCCCGACGACGCCCACCCGCCGCTTCACGAGTCCTCCTTGCGCAACGCCCGCCAAACCCGCTCGCAGAACCTCCCGGGCTCTCGAAAGATGTTGGCCGCCGACCAGCCGATTTTCTCGAGCCGATCGACTCCGGCCAGGTTGTCGGTCGCCGGTCCGGTCACGACCAACACGTCGATTCCGGACTGCTCCAGCATCTGGGCGCCGGCGTTTGCCCCGATCGTGTCGTTGGCGGCCAGAATCGCCCCCGTGAACACCCGGGCCAGCGACGGGTCGCCCACGATCTCGTCCACGCCGTAGCTCCCCATCAGGCCGTCGCCGAGTTCGAGGACGATGACGTCGGGCTCGTCCACCGCCAGGTGCCCGAGGAGGGTGCGGGCGATCGCGGGCACGTCCGTACGGTAGGCCGTCGACGGAATCCCGCAGTCCACAAAGCTCAGGGCGACGGTCGCCCCGCGGTCGCGGAACGCGAAGATGTCGCGCACGGCGGCGACGCCGGTCGCCTTGCCGGCGTGAACGCGCAGGCCCCGCTCGCACAGAAACCGAATCAGGGCCGCCGCCGCCGTCGACTTGCCCGCGTTCATGCACGTCCCGGCCACGATGATGGTCGGCGGAAACGGCTCGGGAAGACGGTCGACCGACGCCAGGCCGAAGTCGGCCAGTTCGGCCGGCTTCCCGTGCACCAGCGGCACACCGAGCACCTCGAGCCGGATCGGCTCTCCGAGACCGACCATGGTGCCCTTCGAGACCCCGATCACCCCTCCCACATTGAGGAGGTCGACCGTGTCGCCGTTGGCCAGCGACTCCGGAACGGTGCCCGAAAAGCCGCGCAGAGCCGCCCGGTTCCCCAGAGCACCTACGACCACGTCGCCGGGGACGAGCTTGGCCAGACGACCCGACGACAGTTCGATCTCCCCGTAGACGTCCCGCGTCGAGAGCACCCGGCACACGACCGCCGCCCCTTCGCGGGCGACCGGCTCGGGCCTGACGCTGAGGTAGGGGCCGAACGCAAACGGCGTGCAGACGCTGCCGACCTTGTCTGGGCGAATCCTCAGCGCGACCGGGCTCAAGCCCGCCTCCCGAACGTGAGACTCTGAATCTTGGTGAAGCCCTCGGCGTCTCGGCCATCCCAACCGGCCGTCGTCTCGCCGTACCGCGCCCGCCCCTTCATGCGGCTGTGGGGGCTGTCCAACCGAACAAGCTCGAGCGTTCCCTTCCCCAGGCGAACGGTCACGTCCCCCGAAACCGCCTGCTGCTCGCTTTCCAGGTAGGCCTCGATGTCCCGCAGGACGGGGTCGAGCCACAGACCGTCGTGCAGGAGGGTCCCCCACAGCGCCACCACCGAGTCGCGATGGGCGAGCTGGTGCTTGGAGAGCACGATCTTCATCAGTTCCCGGTGCGCCAGGTGGAGGATGGTCGCCGCCGGAGCTTCGAAGAGGATCCGACCCTTGATGCCGAGCGCCGTATCGCCGGTGTGCACGTCGCGACCGACCCCGTGCGCCTCCCCGAGACGGTCGAGGCGCTCGAGAAGCGAGACCATATCCATCGCTTCCCCATTCAGGGACACCGGCACACCGGCTTCAAAGCCGATCGTCGCTTCCTCGTCCGGAGCCGTCACGTCGTCCGGATCGAGGACCCGGTGGCGGACGTCGCGGGGGATCGGCTGAGACGGATCGTGAAGGGGGCCCCCGCCGATCGTCGTCCCCCACAGCGACGAGTTGATCGAATAGAGCGTGGTCTTCGCTTCGACCGGAATGCCGGCCGCCTCGAGCCGGCGGGTCGTCTCTTCGCGGCTCAGCGACAGGCTGCGGATCGGAGTCAGGATCTCGACGTTCTCCGGAAGCATGGCCCGCAGGGTCACGTCGAAACGAACCTGGTCGTTCCCCGCCCCCGTGCTGCCGTGGCAGACGGCGTCGAAACCGCCCCGAAGCGCGGCCTCGGCCAAGCCCTGAGCCTGCAAACCGCGCTCGGCTCCCACGCAGAAGGGGTAGTTCCCGCCCTTGCGAAAACCAGAGCGGATCAGAGGCTTCAGAATCCGGTCGCACAGTTCGGGCCGCAGGTCGACCCACCTGTGCTCGACCACGCCGCACCGAATGGCCCGATCCGTGATCCTCTGGCGGTCGTCGTCCGTCCAACCGCCGCAGTCGAAGGTCACGGAGGTGACCTCCATCCCCAATTCCTGCTTCAGATAGAGAACGCAGTAGCTCGTGTCGAGTCCGCCCGAAAAAGCAAGCACAGCACGCCGAGTCATCGCATATCCACCCGCTGGGCCGAACGGCCGGTCGCGGAGTCCCCAGTATATTCCGCCCCGCCGATTCGGACGGGTTCCATGGGGCCCGATGGTCGATTCTGGCCGTAGCCGGGACGCGTTCGCCGCCCGCGCAGACCACCCAAAGGTGGCGACCCGCGCGGAGACGAACGAGCGGGTCCGAAACCAGGTCGGCCCCCGGGCGAACGGGTCGGCCAACGAGACCAGGACGGCGAACCGATCGGGGCCGTCGTCCAGTCGTCCGCCCACGCCGCCGAGCCGACCAACCTCCCCGCCCCGGACGCGGCGGTCGACGGGGTCCGGCAACGGGCCGAAGCGACGGCCGAGCAGGCAGAGCCCGCGGCGGACCCGGGTCGGGGCCGACAGCCCCGATGCTCTTCACCGGCCGCCCCGACCGCAACCGGATGCGCCCGCTCCGCCGGCCGATGATCGGACGTCGGCCCCGCCCCAAAACGCGTCGACGAGGGTGTCCCAGCCGGGGCGGACTCACCCCCTCACCGTAACCGCGCACCGAAAGCCGATGGTGGAGCACCGGTCCCAACCGTCGGTCAACAAGATGTGTTTGGCCCCCCAATCTCCGGGCTGCAACCCCGTGTCGAACAGCCAGTGCGAGTTCTGGACGACGTACCAGCATCCTCCTTTGAGGATCTGGTAGCGCGTATGCCCGTCTGTCCGCTCGCTCTCCGTCATCTCCCAGACATTTCCGCACAAGTCCCACACTCCTTCCGGGGTTCGGCCGGCCGGGTGGGCGTCGACCGGGGTCGTCCCCGACGGACCCTGGTTGGCTGCTTCGGGCGCCGGCGGTTCGTCTCCCCAAGGATAGACTCGCGACGTCCCGCACTGCACCGCGTGTTGCCACTCCTCCTCCGTTGGAAGCCGCTTGCCCGCCCACTCCGCGTAGGCGCGGGCATCGGCCCGCGAGACGTAGACGACCGGGTGGTTTTCAAGACCGGCCGGCGGCGCGCCTCCGGTCCAGTGCTTCAGGAAATTGCGCGGCTCCTTCGGGCGGTATCCGGTCTCGGCGAGAAACCGGGCAAAGTCGGCATTCGTGACCGGAAACGCATCGATCGCCAATCCGGCGATCGCCGCTTCCCGGCGATAGGTGCACACCTGCTCGAACGCGTCGTACACGTGCCTCTCGTCAGGAACTCCGGCGATATAGCCGCACTCGCGCATTCGGTAGCGGGTGGTCATCGTGCCCGAAAAGTCGGGCAACCGCACCATCCCGGAAGGCACCTCGGCCCGGGCCGCGGTCTCGGGGCCGGGAATCCACACGTGAGGCAGAGCCGTCTTCCGGTGCTCGCCCGGCCAAGGCTCGGCCGACCAGTCGGCTTCGGCGAACTTCGCGCGCTGCTCGGCAAGAAAGGCGTCCCAATCCGCATCGACGTCGGTCGGGAGCGCCAGCACCCCGGCGATCCCGTCCCGCTCGAAGCGCCCGAAGAGCTTCACCGCCCCGTCTCCGTCCGGCACGGGGCGATAGGTCTGGCCGCTGATCGGGTCCACATATCGGGCCGCGCCCGAAACCTCGGGGAGCCGAAACGGCGCCTTCTCCAGCGTATGGCCGCGCCGGTTCACCGCCGTGTAGAGGACGAGTCCGGCCCACTCGAACTTCGAAACGAAGACGCCGGCCGCCGTGCCGCCGCCGACGTAAGGGGTCCACTCCCCTCGGATGAAGAATTCGGCGAGCCGACGCTGGGCCGGAAACATCAGACGCAGCCACGATCTGCACCGGGGACTGTACTCGGCCCAGTAGCCGAACACGTTCTCCCAGATCACGAACGCGCCCCCGTTCATCCAGCCGCGCTGAATCTCGCGGATCGGATCGTAGAAGTAGCGCCGAGATTCGGCGACGAGATGGTTGCGGTCGAGCCAGCGCGTCCGGTACGTGCCCGGCGCGGCGCTGTCGTCCGTCATCTGCTGCCACGAACCGACCTCGCACCCGAACCGGTGCAGCGGAGCCGGCGCCTCGGACTGAAACGCGCGGTGCCGGCCGGTCGCGGCCAGCGCGGACCGGAACTCGTCGGACGGGCCGTCCGAGCAGTCGAGGAAGATCCCGTCGATGTCGCACTCCCGAACGAGTTCGACGAGCGCGTCCTCCACCGACGCGAATCCGGGCACCGGCGTCTGAATCCAGGGCTGGTGGGGAACCGCCACCCGCACGCCGCGGGCGTGGAAACGCGCCACCGCTTCCGCCAAAGCCCGTCGGCCGCCGGGCAGGTCGTCGAAGTACGAAAGGTGGTGCCGGTCGTCGACCCCCGAGAGCGGGTAGTTGATCCACAACGTCACCAGGTCGTACCCGGCGAACTCCCGCACGCCCCGGTCGAGATAGGCGTCCACCTTCCATTCGCCGGTGGCGTGGTCGATCAACTCGTTGTCCCACACCATCGCGAACGCCTGGGCGTAGGCCCGCGACGCCCACGCCTGGGCTTCGGCATCGTAGCGAACCGGCCCGAGACGCTCGCGCTCCTCGCGAGCCCACGACGAGAGCCGCTCGCGCCAGGCCGGCCAGTCGTCGGGTTGTTCGGGGGCGGGGATGAACCCCGCATTCAATTCGAGAGGGGATGTGGCGACGACTTGGTCCAAGAT
>JBDNCL010000116.1:0-8994 GCA_046719655.1 Fimbriimonadaceae bacterium | reverse complement strand
CGCCTCCCAGAGAGAAGGCGCCGGCGGCGGCTCCCCGGGCGACTTCGACTTCGAAACCGAAACCGAGAAACCGCATCGCCCCCCGGCGTGGTGCCGGCACGATGCAGGTTTACGACGACCAAGGGAGACCGATTCCCGCCCCTTGAGGAGATGCCCTCTTGAAGACCACCGTCATCGCCATCGCCGCTCTGTTGGCCGTCGGCCCCGCGTGGGCCGACGGCGGCTCCAATCCGACGCCCGATCCGGCTCCGGCCGCACCCGCGAACCCCGAGCCCGCCCCCGCGCCACCCGCTCCCGCCCCGTCCCAGCCGTCGCCGACCGCGGGTCCGAGGCCGACTCCCGCCAGTCGAGCCGACGCGAACGCGGTGCGGACCGACCGAGCCGGCCTGGTCACCGTCTCGTCCCGCGGTGCGGACGTCCGAAACGTCATTCACGACATGTTCGAGCAGAGCGAGAAGAGCTATGTGCTCGAACCGAACATTCGATTCTTTCTGTACTTGAACCTGAGCGGGGTGGAGTTCCACGAGGCGCTCCAGCTGGTCTGCCGTCTCGCCAACCTCGATTACGAGGTGCAGAACGGCATCTTCTTCATCGGCAGGGCGGCACCCCGTTCGACCCAAGCCCCCACCGCCGTGAAAGCGGCCGCCGAGACCAGGTCCGGTCCGGCCGTCGACCCCAAGATCGTCCCCGCCAACCCCCGACCGGCCGGAACGCCGCCCCCGCCGACCGGAACTCTGACCCCCCAGCATCTCAACCGCCGGCTGACGACGAGACTCCCCAAGGTCGACCTCCGGGCCCTCATGGTCGAGATCGCCCGGCAGACCGGCGTCACGATCGAAGTCGCGCCGGAAGTGCCCGCATACCGACTCGACGCGTTCCTGATCGACACGTCGCTCAAGTACGCGCTCGACACCATCACCCATGCCACCGGCCTCACGTACCGGCTGACCAACCACCAGTCCGTCCGGATCGAGGTCAAACCGGTCGAGACGAGCCGCGTCCAGGTCGTTCCGTAGGCGGCCGGTCGGGGCGCCCGCGGCCCGAGCTCCGGTTCGGGGTCGGTAGACCAGCCATGCCACAATATCGGCATGGCTGGTCACTCCAAATGGAAGAACATCCGCCTCCGAAAGGGGAAGCAGGATGCCATCCGCGGCAAACTCTTTACGAAGCTCAGCCGGGAGATCATCGTCGCCGCGAAGCTGGGCGGAGGCGACCCGAACGGCAACCCGCGCCTGCGCCTGGCCATCCAGAAGGCGCGCGACGCCGCCGTTCCCAACGAGAACATCCAACGGGCGATCGCCAAGGGAACGGGGGAGACGGAAGGCGAAGTCTATGAGGAGCTGACTTACGAGGGGTACGGGCCCGGCGGCGTGGCGATCATGGTCGAAGTGACGACCGAGAACCGCAACCGCACCGTGGCCGACCTGCGACACGCCTTCAACAAGTGCGGCGGCAACCTCGCGGAGAACGGTTCGGTGAGCTGGCAGTTCAAGCGGATCGGCGAGATCAGCGTCTCCTCCGAGGGCCTGGACGAAGAGGAGTTCACCCTGGCGGCGATCGACGCGGGTGCGGACGACGTGACGCGGGACGACGACGGCGGATTCCTGGTGCAGACTTCGGTCGAAGGACTCCACGCGTGCAACGACGCCCTCAACCGAATGGGCATCGCCACCGACGAGGTCGGCTTGACCTACATCGCCACCAACAAGGCCAACCCCAAGCCCGAGGATCTGCCGAAGCTGATGCGGCTTCTCGACATGCTCGAAGACTTGGACGACGTGAAGGAGACGTACATCAACGTCGATATCACGGAGGACATGCTGCAAGAGGCTTGAGGCGCATCCATCGGGTTCCGGTCGTCACGCTGATCATGATCGCCGCCAACCTGGCGGCGGCCTTCGCCGTCGTTCTCGACCCCGATCTGATCGCCAAGTTTGGGTTTGTCGCGTCGGCTCCTTCGGCCTACGCGGCCCTGACCAGTCTGTTCCTCCACGCAAACCTCGTCCACCTGCTGGGCAACATGGTCTTTCTGGCCGCGGTCGGACCGGCGGTCGAGTTCGCCGCCCGTCCGTGGCGGTTCGCCGTCGTCTACTTCCTCGGGGGGTTGGGGGGAGTCGGTCTCCACTGGCTCATGTTGCGGTCGGACCCGACAGCCGCCCCTCTCATCGGTGCGAGCGCCGCGGTCGCGGCCTGTGCCGCGTTTTTCTCCTTGCGCTACACCCGGCTGAGGGTGCCCGTCGCCCCCAACGTCGGCGTCCCCGTTCTCGCCGTCACGACCGTGTGGGTCGTGCTTCAGGTGGCGGGGGCGTTCCTGCCGACTCAGCCGCCCGATTCCAATCTGGTCGGGGGGAGGTGGGCGGGCGGAACCGCCTGGTGGGCCCACATCGGAGGCTTCGTCGTCGGCTTGGGTCTGGCCTTGGTTTTCCGAGCCCACCGAGACGAGAGCGTGCAGTTCGGACACGCCGTCTTGGACCAGATGAACGAGAGGGGTCCCGCCGCCGCCCTCGCCGCCGCCGAACTGCACCTGCGCACCCACGCCGACGACCTGCGGGCGCTTCAGGAGGCGGCGACGGCGGCCGAGCAGCTGGGCGACTACGACCGGGCCGCCAACCATCTTCTCAACTTGCTGGAGCTTCTCCCCGAATCGCAGCAAGCGCCGGTGTTGCTGCGGCTCGAGCACCTTTCGGCGCTCGAGCGCCTGCCGTCCGTTCGCCGCACCATGCTCGCCGACCGGGTGAAGGCGTCGAGCTTGCCGGCGGCCCGGGCCCTGCTGCAGAGCGTCATCCGCCATGCGGACGACCCCCAACGCCCCGAAGCCCTGCTCGCTCTCGCCGACCTGATGCGGGAATCGGACCCGGAGCCGGCGACCGCGATGGTGCAGGAGCTGTTCGAAAAGTATCCGCTTCATCCCGCCGCCGAGATCGCCCGACGACGGGGGTGGTCGGCGTGAAGAAGTGGTGGCGACAGAATCGCCCGAGACTTCTGAGCGGGTTGGCGTTCGCCATCGTCCGCGGCATCGGCCGAACGCTCAGGATCGAAGTCCGCGGGAGGGAGAATCTGCCGTCCGGCGTTTCCGTGATCTACAGCGGGTGGCACGGAAAGTCGTTCATCCCGGCGCAGGTCTTCTACAAGAAGGGGGTATGGGCCCTCTTCAGTCTGTCGAACGACGGAGAGCTTCAAAGTCGAATATTTCGCCGCTTGGGATTTCAGGTGTTGAGAGGCAGCACCGGCCGGAGCGGACCCCGCGCCGTCCTGTCCGCGGTCAAGGTGCTCAAGAACCCGGGCACCGAGATGGCGATCACCCCGGACGGCCCGCGCGGACCGGCGACCGTCGTTCAAGGCGGCGTGGTCTTGATGGCGCAGCGTTCGGGGGCCGCCCTGGTGCCGGTCGGGTCGGCCGCAGATCGGGCGTGGCGCGCCAAGAGCTGGGACCGCTATCTGATCCCGAAGCCCTTTTCCCGGTGCCTGATGCTCATCGGCGAGCCTCTGTACGTGCCGGAGAAGACGTCGGAAGAAGAGTTCGAGGCGGTCCGGGCCGAGTTGGAACGTCGCATCCGCCAGCTCGACAACCAGGCCGAGATCGAGATGCTGGGCCCGATCGGCAAGCGGCGTTAGCGTCCCGGCCGCCTTCAGCCGATCAGTCGGGGCAGAACGCCCCGAAGATCGGGCGAGCTGGCCACGCCGGGCGGGGCTTTGTCGGAGACGCCGGTGAGAACCAGATGGGTCGGCACGCCGGCTCGTAAGCCCGCTTCGATGTCGGTGTCGACGCGGTCGCCGATCATCAGCGCGTCTTCGGCCCGAACGCCAGACCGGGCGAGGGCCATCCGGACCAGAGTCGGCTCCGGTTTGCCGACCACCTCGGGCTCTCGGTCGGTGCAGGCGGCGAGGGCGGCCACGAGGCTCCCCGCGCCGGGCACCAGTCTGCCGCCTTCCACGGGATAGGTGGTGTCGCGGTTGGTCGCCAGGAAGTTGGCCCCTCGTCGGACCGGGGTCATCGCGGCCGCGAGCAGGGCGTAGGAGAACGACCGGCAGATGCCGATCACGACGGTGGGTGCGTCGGGGTCGTCGGTGGCGGACACGGCCCCGTCGACCGCGTTCCGAACTTCGATTCCGGCTTCCTGGAACGTCCGGACCAACCCGGGCTCGCCGACCACGAAGACCGAATCCCAGCCGCGCTCGCGGCACACGCCGGCCGCCCCGGTCGCCGAAGACAGAATCTCTTCCGGATGCGCCTCAAACCCCATGCCGGAGAGCTTGGCCACATATTCGGACACGGTCTGGCTCGAGTTGTTGGTCAGGTAGCAGATGCCGACGCCGGCCCCGCGCATCGCAGACACGGCCTCGACCGCGTAGGGGATCGGAGCCGCGCCGCGAAAGAGGGTGCCGTCCAGGTCCAGGATGGCGAGGCGGATGGGCATGTCGCGTGCGGGTCGGTCAGACGGCGGGGACGGCCGGCGGTCGGGGCCCCGTCTCGGCGACGATGACGGACGAAATGCCGCCCCGGACGTTGAATCGGCCGGTCACCCGCATCCATCGCGGCTGGCAGGCGGCGCTCAACTCCTCCAAAAGGCGGTTGGTGACCGCCTCGTAAAAGATTCCTTCATTGCGGAACGAGAAGTAGTAGAGCTTCAGAGCCTTCAGCTCGAGGCACCGCTGGTCGGGCACGTATTCCAGTTCGATGGTCGCGAAGTCCGGCTGGCCGGTTTTGGGACACACGCTCGTGAACTCCGGGCACACGTGCCGAATGAGGTAGTCGCGGCCCGGAGCCGGATTCGGAAACGTTTCGAGGTTGGCCATCTCGGTACCGATTCTAGCCCGGCGGATCGCCATGGCCCGGGAGCAGGATGGAAGCGTCCCGCGGGAACAGCCGGACGACCGCGTCCAGGTCGGGAAACGTCCCGTACTCGCTGATCTGAAACGCCTCGGCGTAGCGGCATCCTGGCGGCAGACGGGACTTCAGCCGTTCGGCGTTCCGGCGGGCCTCGCCCATCATCAGCTCCGCCGCCGCCCGTCGCCTGGGCTCCGGTTCTTCGGGAAGCTGGGAAAAGGGGCTTCCGGGGGGCGAGTTCCAAGGAATCCACTCCAGGAACTGCGATTCGTGGGCCACGATCATGGCGCGCCGCAGGTCGGCGACCGAGTCGATCGGCACGACGACGTCCGGCCGGAAGGCTCCGGCTTCGGTGAACTCGTCGCTCCAGTAGGCGAAAACGGGCATCCGACGCAGAGCCGGGGTCTCCGGGCAGAGAAACGGCACCGTGAGGAGGTACGCGGCGTCCAGGACGAGTTGGGCCGTGACCCGGTGATCGCGGTGGTAGTCGCAGATTCGGTTCGTGACGACGAGGTCGGGGCCTACGCCGCGGTCGCCGACCGAACGGATCAGGCGGACGACGGCGGCCGTCGAGTCGCTGTCCACCTGGACCTCCCCATCGCGGAAGCCGAGGAAGCGGTACTCGATGCCGAGCGGATCGGCGGCGGCCAGCGCCTCTTGGCGCCTCCTTTCGATCAGGCTTCCCGGGTCTCGGAGGTAGTCGGAGGAGAAGTGCCCGCGCGAACCGTCGGTGACGGTGGCAAATACGACCCGGTCTCCGCGGGCGCGCCAGAGAACGGCCGTCCCTCCGAGGCTTCCTTCGCAGTCGTCGGGATGGGCGCCGATGCACAAGATCGTCAGGGGGTCGGTGCTCATGGAGCCAGCCTACCGTCCGAAGGGGGCGGCAACGCCGCCGCCAAGACGCTCTCGGGGGTTGCCTCGCTCCTCGAGAACTCTCGCGCGATCGTTGCGTCGCGCATGACGAGGACGCGGTCGCAGATTCCGACGACTTCGGGAAGTTCGCTCGACACCAGGAGGACGGCGATGCCGCGCTCGGCGAGCCCGAAGACGATCTCGTAGATTTCCCGTTTGGCGCCGACGTCGATCCCCCTGGTCGGTTCGTCGAGCAGAAGAACGCGGACCTCTTCGCTGAGCCAACGGGCCAGCACGACCTTCTGCTGGTTGCCGCCCGACAGACGGTCGACCGGTCGCCCGGGGTCGGGAGGACGAATGCGGAGACGGTCGATCTGGGCGAGAGCGTTGGCCCGCTCGCGGCGCAGGTCCCGGAATCCGAACGAGTTGGCGAAGCGCCTTCGGGCGCTCAAGTTGATGTTCTCGGCGACGTCTTGGATCGGGATGAGAGCTTCGTGCTGGCGATCTTCGGGACAGAGAACGATTCCGGCCGCGATCGCATCGGCCGGAGACTTGAGTCGGACCGCCTCTCCGAAAACGGAGACCCTCGCTTGCCGGTCGCGCCCGGACCTCAGGATGGATCTCAGAAGCTCGGTTCGCCCGGATCCGACCAGCCCGAAGATTCCGACGATCTCGCCCCGTCGAACTTCGAGGTTCAGGGCGGGGTCCCCGGGCCGCGGCCGGATGTTTTCGAGCACGAGTCCCGGTCCGAGAGTCGGGCGCATCCGGTACCCGAAGATGTCCTCGATCTCGCGCCCGACCATCCGGTTGACGAGGGTGTCCGCCGTCGTGCCGGCCAGATTCGAGAATGTCTCGATGTGCTTTCCATCCCGCAACACGGTGGCCGCGTCGGCGATCTCGAAAATCTCGGCCAGACGATGGCTGACGTAGAGGACGGTCCGCCCTTCGTCCCGGAGGGCGCGGATGATGGCGAACAGGCGGTCGGTTTCGGCCGCGCTCAGGCTGCTGGTCGGCTCGTCGAAGGCGATCACGCGGGCGTCGCGGCTCAACGCCTTGGCGATCTCGACCATTTGCCGATGCGCGGGGGACAGGTCGCCCAGCCGGGTCTCCGGATCGCACCCGAGACCCACCCGATCCAGCCAGGCTTTCGCCTGCGACACGAGCCGCCGACGGTCGAGCCAGCCGCCTCGGGACGGCATGTGCCCGAGAAGGACGTTTTCGGCAACCGACATGTCGGGCGCGAGGTGGAGCTCCTGGTAGATGACGGCCACTCCGGCCCGGATGGCGTTGATCGGCGGATCCAGGCGAACCGGCCGACCGTCGAGGCGGACGTCGCCCGAGGCGGGGACGTTGACGCCGCTCAAGACCTTCAGGAGGGTGCTCTTTCCGGCCCCGTTTTCGCCGAGAAGGGCGTGGACGCTGCCGGCCCGAACCGAGAAGGACACGTCGTCCAAGGCCCGGACGCCGGGGAACGTCATCGTGATCCGGTCGAACGCAAGTGACGGTTGGGTCGGCATCGATCGCTTCCGAACCATTCGCGCCCGACGCGCCGGGGACCTGCATCCCCGCCGCCCGGCCCGGTGCCACGCCCTCGTCCCGACTCGGCGGACGCCCGACGCCCGCGCGCGCCCGAGACGGTCGGGACTCCGCCCCGGGCGGCGGGATCGGACGCCTCTCCCCTCAGCCGCGGCTCCGCGTCGTCAAGCGTTCGATCCGCTTCTCGTAAGAGGGCCCCTTCAGAAGACGCTTCACGAAGATGCCGGGGGTGTGGACCTGGTCCGGGTCGATCTCGCCGACCGGAACGATCTCCTCGACCTCGGCGACCGTGACCTTGCCCGCCGCCGCCATCATCGGGTTGAAGTTCCGCGCCGTTTTGCGATAGACCAGGTTGCCCGCCTCGTCCGCCCGCCAAGCCTTGACGATGCTGAGGTCGGCCACCAGCCCGGTTTCCATCACGTACCAGTCGTCGCCGAACTGCCGGGTCTCTTTGCCTTCGGCGACCACGGTGCCGTAGCCCGTCTTGGTGTAGAAGGCGGGGATGCCGGCGCCTCCGGCCCGGATCCGTTCGGCCAGCGTTCCCTGCGGGTTGAACTCCAGCTCCAGCTCGCCGCTGAGGAACTGGCGCTCGAACTCGGCGTTTTCCCCGACGTAGCTGGAAACCATCTTCCGAATCTGTCGGGTTTGAAGGAGGAGCCCCAGACCGAAGTCGTCGACGCCGCAGTTGTTGCTGATGACGGTGAGGTTCCGGACGCCGGAATCGCGCAGGGCGAGGATGAGGTTTTCCGGGATGCCGCACAGCCCGAAACCTCCGGCCATGATCGTCATCCCGTCGAAGAGGAGCCCGTCGAGGGCTTCGGCAGCGCTGCCGGTGATCTTGTTCATAGGTTCCTCGTCCGCTGTGGCTCTCGAGGAGCGGATTGCTGACGATGATAGCCGATCGGGACGCCCGCCGCCGCCTGGACCGGCGTCGAAATGCCGCCGCCTCGGCGCCCATGCGGTCCCGACAAAAGAAAAAGGGGCGGCGAACCGCCCCGATGAGAACTCACTATTTCAAGAACCGGATCAACCGATCCTCACGAGTCTTGGACGCGGCGAGAGGAAGCAGAGTTCGCACGTTTTGCGCCTCCTATCGCGGCAACCGGGGACGGCGGGTTCAAATCCGGCGAAAAAATCGGTGCAGATTGGCAGGTCGGACCCGGGTCAGGGGCTCGTCGTCGCTTGCGAAAGCACGGCCTCGAGCTTGAACGTGATTTCGCTGTTCGTGGCTATCGAGTCGCAACCGGCCCGCCGACCGAGTTCGAGAAGGTCCTTTTCCTTGTGGCCCGCGTGTCCGATGACCCGCACGCCGGCGGCCCGAAGGCCGGCGACGAGGGCCGGAGCGTCCCAGGTCGAGCTTCCCAGATTGAGGATGGCGACCTCGGTTCCGGACTCGAGAGGACCCCATTCCGCCTGGTCGACGAGCCTGGCGTCGTGGCCCAACGCCCGCAGAGACTTGACGAGCCGGCTGCTCCACAGGAGGTTGTCTTCGAATACGAGGACGCGCATCGTTTTCAGCGTACCGGCGGAATTGCGGGAAAGGAAACCTCCGCTCGATGGAATGACGATCCTGAGGGTCGGTTCACCCGCCTCTCGGGGAGGGACTTCGATGGCGAAGCCTTTGCTCGACTGGGTGATCTTCGCGCTCGTGATCGCGACGTTTTTGTTGATCGCGTGTCGCGAGGTCTTGACTCCAATCGTCGCAACCTGATCGGTTGCGCTCCTCCCGGGTATCGATTGTTGCCGGCGGTCGGGTTCGAGAGAACCAGGCGGCCGGC
>JBDNCL010000115.1:0-9241 GCA_046719655.1 Fimbriimonadaceae bacterium | reverse complement strand
TCGCCGACCGCTTCCCGAAGAGCGGCTGGGCCTCCTATCGTCTGCCGGCGTTCGACTACTCGGTCGGACAACCCGCGCCCCAGCCGATGGGCACCTTCCTGCTGTTCAAACGCGAGGCCTTGGCCGCAATCGGGGACCCCGCCGCCCCTTTCGACCTTCAGTTTCCGATCTTCTTCAACGAGGTCGATCTGCTGCTTCGGTTGGAGCGGGCCGGTTGGGAGACCTGGTACGAGCCGGCGGCCCGAGTCTTGCATCATGGGGGGGCAAGCACCCGCCAAGTGCGCAAGAGCATGATCTGGGAGTCGCATCGCTCGCTTTTGAGATTCCTGCGCAAGCACCGCCTGGTGACGCCTTGGGCGTATCCTGTCGTCGGTCTCGCCGTTTGGGTGGGCGCGCTGGTGCGCGCCCGGGGCTACCATGCCGGATTTCGACCTTAGCGTCACGATATGCAGCTGGAACACGCTCGAGGACCTGCGGGCCTGTCTCAAGAGTCTCGAGGCGGTTCGGGAAGAAGCCTCGTTCGAGGTCGTCGTCGTCGACAACAACTCCGAGGACGGCTCGCCGCAAATGGTGCGCGCCGAGTTTCCTTGGGTGGTGCTCCACGAGTTGGACCGCAATCTCGGGTTCACCGGGGGCCAAAACCTGGCCATGCGCTCGCGGCGCGGGCGCCACGCCTTTCTCCTGAACTCCGACGCCGTCGTCCACCCCGGTGCGATCCGCAGCATGCTCGAATACATCGCCGACAAACCGGAGATCGGGGTCCTCGGACCGAAGGTGCTCAATCCCGACGGTTCCCTTCAGTTCTCGTGCCGGAGATTTCCGAACCCGGTGGCCGCCCTTTTCCGAAACACGCCGCTCGGACGGCTGTTTCCAAACAACCGGTTCACACGCGATTACCTCATGGCGGACTGGCCGCACGACTCCCCGCGCAAGGTCGACTGGGTCTCGGGATGCGCCATGCTCGCCACCGAGACGTTCATGGAGAAGGTCGGTCTTTTCGACGAGGCGTACTACATGTTCTGCGAGGACGTCGACTGGTGCTGGCGAGCCTGGGAAGCCGGGTTCGAAGTGGTGTACTATCCGATCCCGGTGGTGACCCACGCGATCGGCCGAAGCACCGACAAGGCCCCCAACCGGATGATCGGCCGTTTCCATCGGTCGATGCTGCGCTTCTACGCGAAGAATGTCCTTCCCCGCCGTCCGGCGTGGGCAAGACCCCTTCTCTGGCTGTTCGCCGCGACGGCGCTGGCGTTGCGGGCCGGACTCTTCATCGCGAAGAACAAGATCGACGTCCTGCGAAGGAGGCTTGGGCGATGAGTCGAAAGCGGCCGGCGGGCGGTTCGGCCCGGCCCAGGCCGTCCCTCAACCCTTGGGATGCGCCCGCTCGGTCGAACCACCGGCCGGCGCCCCGCTTCGATGCGGGCAAACTCCCTCTGGCGGCCCTGGCTTTGGCCGCGTTCCTGGCCCCGATCATCGGCGGCCAGCTCCCCATCGAGGTCTCGCAGCTGGAACCGGGACTGACGAGCCTGATCGGAGCCCTGTTCTCCGGCCAGACTCCTCTGCTCGCCTACGGCGTGCTCACCGCCCTCGTCGTCGCCGCCCTGGCCGGACAGGTGGCCCTTCGCCGAGTCGTCCAGTTCCCGTTCCGCCCGGTCAACTTGGCCCTCGGGGCGTTGACCATCGTCGTGCTGGCGTCGACCGCGTTCAGCGAGTTTCTCTGGATCAGCATCCCGGCCGCCGCCATGTGGGTCGCCTATGCGGTGGCGTTCTATGCCGGGTCGGCCGTATCGGGCCGGCGGCGCGGACCGATGCTCGTTCTGGCCGCCCTGGCCGCGGGTTGTACGGTCGTCGCCGCCATCGCGATCCTCGAATACGCCGGAAACCGGCCGACCAACCCGTCGTGGCGCGTGTTCGCCACCTGGCAGAACCCGAACGCCCTGGCTGCCATTCTGATCCTGGGCATCGGTGTTTCGCTGGCTCTGACGACGGTTGCCGAACGCTTGGGCGGGCTCCTGGCGGTCCTCGCGACCGGACTGATCGGTTTTGCCTTGGCCCTCACGCAGTCGAAGGGCGGGTACCTGGCGGCGGGCATCGCCGTCTTCGGATTCGCCCTGGCCGCCCTCCTCTGGGTCCGCCCCCTCCGCCCCGAGATCGGACGGATCGGACGCGCCGCGGGAGGACTGGCGGTGGCCGGGCTGCTCGTGCTGGCGTTGCGACTCCAGCCCGCGCCGAACGCGACTCAGCCGCAGGACGGTTTCCTCGGGCGCGTCGCCCAGGCCTCTCAGACCAGCGAACAGTCGGCCGGATTCCGACAGCTCTTGTGGCGGGGCACGGCCCAGCTCGCGATCGAGGCGCCCCAGGGGCTGGGTCCCGGAACGTACCGGTTCTACTCCGCTCGTCCGGGCCTGACCGTCCAAACCCAGCTCTCCCACAACTCCTACCTCCAGCTGGCGGCGGAGTCGGGAATCCTGGCGCTTCTCGCCCTGGTCGCCTTCGTCGTTCTGTGGCTCCGCGAGATTCTGCGCGGAGTGAAAGGCCTGACCACGGTCCAGAACCTTCTGCGCGCGGGCATCTTGGCCGGCGCCTTGGGCGTCGGGGCACACTCGTTCATCGACAGCGACCTGCACTACTTCGGCGTCGGTTTCGCCCTGTTCTTGGCGATGGGCGTCGCCATGCCCCTCTCGGCGGACGGGTTGGCGCCGGAATCGATGCCCAAGGGGACCCGAGCGTTTCTCGCTTTGACGACGCTCGGTTTGCCTTTCGTCTTCTTCTACACCGGTTGGGCCGAAGTACTTCGCGCCCAGGTTCGGGCCGACATGGCGGCCGGTCGGATCGACGAGGCCCGCCACCGATCGAGATCGGCGTCCGAAATGCTTCCCGGCGAAGGAGAGGGCTGGTACCAACGCGCCCTTCTGGCGACCTCGCCGGCCGAGCAGCTCGGTTTCCTCGAGACGGCGGCCCGGGTCGCGCCGACATCCCGGAACCTTCGGGCCGTGGCCCGCGCCCAAGACCAGGTCGGCCGAACCGCCGATGCGCTCCGAACGCTGGAGAGGGTCTTCGAGCGCGATCCGAACAACCTGCCCGCCTTGGAGCGCATGCTCGAGCTGTTGAGTCGGGAGGGTCGGAGCGAGGAAGCGGCCGAGTTGGCGGGAAAGATCGTCGCGATCGAGCAGACGCCCTACTTCCAGATTCGGGCCATTCCGGAGCTCGTGCCGACGCAGACCTATTCCGCACGCCTGTTTTTGGCCGAGAGAGAGGATCGGCCCCGCGAGAGGCTGGCGCTGCTGGTTCCCGCCATGGACGGTTACGCCCAGTACCGGGACGTCACCGCCCCTCGGGTCAAGATGGGGATCATGCCCGGCGAGAGCATGGCCGACGTTCGGCGCGTTCTCGAGGTCGGTCTGAGGGTTGCCGAACGGGTCGCCACGGACGCGGCCGCCGTCGGAGACGGCGAACTGGAGAGACGAGCCCGGCGGGAGCAACAGCTTTTCCGCGAGGCGGCCGCCGAGATGTCGGCCGAGTAGGGCGTCAGTTGTCCCAGGTGTCGTCGCCCGAAGGTCCCAAGTCGCCGGAACCAGGGTCGGATGGAGCGGGAGGAGCCGCCGCCGGAGCCGGCGGAGGGTTGGCCGGGCGAGTACCGGCCGTATTCGGGGCCGTTCGGGCGTTGCCGGCGCTTCGGTTGCCGCCGGCGGAGTTCGTCCCGACCACGCGCTCGATCGGGGTCTCTTTGACCCGCAGGAAGGCGGCGATCACGTCGCGGGCGATCGGACCGGCGATCGCGCTGCCGTGGCCGGCCGCTTCGACCATGACGGCGACCGCGATCTTCGGGTTCTCGATGGGAGCGTAGGCGATCAGCCAGCTGTGCGGCTTGGCCGACCTCTGGTGCTGGGCGCTTCCCGTCTTGGCCCCCCACCGGACTCCGGGGATGGGGCGCAGACCGCGCGCCGTGCCGGTTTCGACCGTCTCCCTCATCGCCCGCGCGAGAGCGTCCCAAACCGAAGGCGGCAGGTCGAGATGTCCCAGAACTTCCCTCTCCGTCGGTTCGGGCTCGGCCCCCGGTCCGGGAGGAACGATCGCCTTGACGAGTCGGGGGCGGTAGTTGGTGCCCCGGTTTGCGACCATCGCGGCGACCGACGCCATCTGGATCGGCGTCGCCGTCATCTCGCCCTGCCCGACCGAAAAGTTCGCCGTGTCGCCGGGAAACCAGCGGCGGGGCGGATTCTCGGCCGCCCGAGACCGAGGACTCGGAACGATCCCCCGGTTTTCGCCGGGCAGGTCGATCCCGGTACGCTCGCCGAGCCCCATCGCCAGGGCCGTGTCGGCGAGCGCCTGGGGACCGACCCGCATACCGATCGAACCGAAGTAGGTGTTGCACGAGACGGCGAAGGCGCGGTGGAACGAGATCGTCCCGTGGGTGCCCATGCAGCGCATGCGGCGGTTCCCCACCTGGAGGTAGCCCGGGCAATGGACGGTCAGGTTGGGGTTGAAGCCCACCGATTGGGCGAAGGCCAGGGCGGTCACGATCTTGAAGGTGGAGCCCGGCGCGTAGCGCGAGGCCACGGCGCGGTTGATCAGCGGCAATCCCGGGTCCTCGTTCAGACGTCGCCAGTCGGCGGAGCTGATTCCCCGCTGAAACAGAGACGTGTCGTAGGTGGGGCTGCTCGCGAGGACCAGCACTTCTCCGTTGTTCGGATCGAGCGCCACGACCGCCCCGCGCATGCCGGCCAGGCGTTCGAGGGCCAGCTTCTGGACTTCGGCGTCGAGAGCGAGGATCAGTTTGGAGCCGGGCACGGCGTTGTCGCGCCCGACGACTCGCTGCGGCCGCCGGCGGGAGTCGACCTCGACCCGCTCGATTCCCGGCACCCCCATCAGGAACCTCTCGTAGATGCGCTCGATTCCGTCCTTGCCGACGTACTCGGCCGGCTCGACCCCCTCGGCCTTCAACCGCTCGACGTCGCGACCGGAGGGAGTCCAGACGTAGCCGAGGATGTGGGCGAAGTTGACCGTGTCGGGGTAGTGACGCATCGGCACCCACTCGACCCCGATTCCCGGAAGTTCGTCGCGGCTCTCCGCGATCCGGGTCGCGACTTCGATCGGCACCCCGACGAAGATCGGCGCGTCCAAGTACGGCCGCCATTGCGCATCCTTCACCCGCTCTTCGAGCTTGCTCACCGGGACGCCCACCATCCCCGCAACTTTCTCCAAGGCCCAGGGATTTTGTTGGACGATGCGCGGCTTGGCGGTCAGGACGATCTGCGGGCTGACGTCGGCAAGGACCGTCCCCGACCGGTCGTAGATGATGCCGCGCGGCGCGAGGTGCTTCACGGTGGCGGTACGCAGGGCGATGGCCCGCATCTGGAGGTCGTCGGCGCGAACGACCTGGATGTACCAAAGCCGGAGCACGATGACGATCAGCCCCAGCAGGACGGCTGCCAAGAACCCGACCTGGCGGGCGTCGATGGGGTTGCTCTTGGGGGCGTGGATGACCGACATGGTGGCGACAGAGCGGGCGGACCAGCCCTGATGATACGCAACATTCCCGGGCTGCGCCCAGTTTCAGGGACCGTGCAGCGGACAGGTCCGGCGCGGCTCCGTTCCCTTCGGGAACGACCTCTTCACGGTTTCCGGACAGTACATGTTGGCTCGTTGGCCGGAATCCACGCAGATCTCCACCTGGACCGTTTCGCCATCGGCGGGAGCGCTCGGGCTTGGGCGGGGAGGAACCGCCCGGCCCGGCAGGGCGGCCGGAGGTTCGCTCGGGGTCGGCGGGACCGGGTCGGCTTCGATCGGCCGGGCCGGTTCCGCCGGTTCGGGATCCGGGTCGGCCGTCGGTCGGTTGTCGACCGGGATCTCGTCCGCGGGTTGATCGACCAGGGGCTCGAAGAGGATGTCCTCCCCGCGCTGGCGGACGGGTTCGTCTCCGAGCACCTCTTGGGCGACCCGCATCGCGCGAACCCAGATCTGGATGGTGACCGTGCCGCCAAAGACCCGCGGCATCTCGTTGTACACCCAGCGGTTGCCGACTCGCTGTTCGTTGCCGATCCAACCGACTCCGAGAAGGGAGTTGGTGTACCCGACGAACCAGGCGTCGCGGTTGTCGGAGGTGGTGCCCGTCTTCCCCCGCGCGTCCTTGATCGAAGCGGCCGAGCGACCGGTGCCGGACGTCACGACCGCCCGCAACAGGCTGTCCACGTCGCGGGCGACCCGTCGGTCCAGAACGGCCCGGAACGTGCGCGGCGCAAAGCTGCGGATGGTCTGCCCGTCCGGACCGACGATCTTCCGGACGCCGAACGGCCGAACCCGGTCCCCCTCCAACATGAAGACGGAGTACGCTTCGGCGAGTTCGATCGGTCGGACCGCGCTCGAACCCAGAGCCAGGGGCAGCACGGGGTCGAGTTCGGAGCGGATCCCGAACACGTCGCGGGAGTAGTTGGCGACGGTGCGCGGTCCGACCTTCTCGTTGATCCGCACGGCGGGGACGTTGATCGAAGCCGCCATCGCGGTGCGGACGCTGACCGCGTCGCTGTACTTGTTGTTGGCGTTCCTGGGCCACAGCCTCGTTCGCCCGCGCGAGTCCGTGATCGTCAGCTGCTGGTTCGAGATCGACGAGTTGATCGTGATCGCGCCGGTCGAGAGAGCGGTCGCATACACCATCGGCTTGAAAGCCGACCCGGGTTGGCGCCGGCCCTGGGTGATCACGTTGAACTGGTTGCGGCCGTAGTCGACCCCGCCGACCATCGCCTTGATCTCGCCCTGCGCGTTCATCAGCATGAAGGCTCCGGTCGAGACGCCGCGTCGTCGGTTTTCCTCGACAACCGACTTGACCGCCCGTTCGGCTGCTTCTTGGGCCCGGACGACGAGGGTGGTCTCGATCCGATACCCGCCCGAGAGCAGGTCGATCCCGGGCAGCTCTTCTTCGAGGACGCCGAGCACGTAGTCGACGAAGTACGGGGCCCGCAGGTGCCGCGCGCCCGACTCGAACCGCCTCTCGCGCAGGACGGGCTCCTCCGCGACGGCGGCCGCATGCTCCGCTTCGCTGATCATCCCCTCGTCCAGCATTCGGCGCAGAACCACGTTCCGACGGGCGATGGCCGCCTCGTAGTTGCGGTACGGGTTTGTGCGGCTCGGGCGCTGGAGCATCCCGGCCAGAAGGGCGGAGTCGGAAATCGTCAGTTGATCCAGGCTTTTGCCGAAGTAGACCTCGGCCGCCGCCTTGATCCCGTAGGCGCGGTTTCCGAAGTAGACCTGGTTCATGTAAAGGCGGAGAATCTCGTTCTTCGACTTGCGGCGCTCGATCTGCAGGGCGAGGGCGGCGTCGCGCATCTTGCGCTCGAGGGTCTTCTCCGGGCTCGTATAGAGGCGTTTGGCGAGCTGCATCGTGATCGTGCTCGCGCCTTCGGCCATCTGACCTTCGCGGACGTTGGTCAGGACGGCCCGGATGGCCGAGATGTAGTCCACCCCTCGGTGTTCGAAGAATCGGTGGTCCTCCGCCGCCAAGACCGCGTTGCGAACGACGGGCGGGATCTCGTCGAACGTCACCGGACGCCGGTATTCGGCGATGGCCCGATAGAGGACGGTTCCGTCGGAGGCGACGATGACGCTGGGCTCGACGTTGAGGCTGGCCGTGATGTTGTCGAGTTTGGGCAGCTGTCCTTCCGCCCAGCTGAGGGCCTTCGAAAAGGTCGTGGCGACGACGAGGAACGCGACCGCGCCCACGACGCAGAGCAGGCACAGGCTCAACTTGAACCAACGAACCCATCGGGGCTTCCGGCGCGCCCGAGCCCGTGCGGTTGTTCTCGAGACCCCCACGTCCAGTCAATAGACGGCGACGCTCCGGAAACCGTTTCCTGGTCCCGCCCTCCGCCCGCCGGGAAGACGGCCGTCCGCGCGTCGCCTGCGAGCGGTCGAGACCCGTAGGTACACTCGGTTCATCTGTGGCGGCCCAACACGACAGCAAAGCCGCTCCGTGGGCTGCTCCCCCTCTAGGAGGGAAAAAACAAACCATGAGCAGTAAGCGCGTTTATTTGTTCCGCGAAGGCAACGCCTCGATGCGGGATCTCCTGGGCGGCAAGGGTGCAAACCTTTGCGAGATGACCAACATCGGACTCCCTGTGCCCCCGGGATTCACGATCACGACCGAGGTCTGCACCGAATACTACGAATCGGGCAAAAAGCTCCCCAGCGGCTTGATGGACGAGGTCGCCGCCGCTCTCGCCGACGTCGAGAAGGACCTCGGCAAGAAACTCGGCGACAAGAACAACCCCCTGCTTCTGTCCGTGCGGTCGGGCGCCAAGTTCTCGATGCCGGGCATGATGGACACCGTCCTCAACCTGGGTCTGAACGACGAGATCGCGGAAGCGATGATCGCCGCCGGGGCTCCGCCGCGCTTCATCTGGGACAGCTACCGGCGCCTCATCATGATGCTCACCGACGTGGCCTTCAGCGACGGAAACGAGGAGTTGAGCAAGAAGGGCTTCGAGCACATCTTTGCCCATCTCAAGGAGCAGAAAGGCGTGCAGGGCGACCTCGAAGTCGACGCCGACGGCCTCAAGGAACTCTGCGAGCGATACAAGCACCACGTCCGCGCCGAAGCCGGTTTCGACTTCCCGCAGGATCCGATCGAGCAGCTCAAGGCGGCCATCGAAGCCGTGTTCCGGAGCTGGAACAACGAGCGCGCCATCATCTACCGGCGCAAGGAGAAGATCGACGACTCGATCGGCACCGCGGTCAACGTTCAGGCCATGGTGTTCGGAAACATGGGCGACGACTGCGGCACCGGCGTGGCCTTCACCCGAAACCCGAGCACGGGCGAAAAGCACGTGTTCGGCGAATACCTCATGAACGCGCAGGGCGAGGACGTCGTCGCCGGCGTGCGGACCCCGCTGAGCGTCGACGAGCTTGCCAAGGCCAACCCGCCCGTCTACAAGCAGTTTGTCGAGACCTGCGAACTCCTTGAGAAGCACTACAAGGACATGCAGGACATCGAGTTCACCATCGAAAAGGGCAAGTTCTTCATCCTGCAGTGCCGAGCCGGCAAGCGAACCGGGACGGCCGCGATCAAGATCGCGGTGGACCACGTCCGCGAGGGCCTCATCACCAAGCAGGAAGCCATTGCCCGCGTCAACCCGGATCTGCTGAACCAGTGCCTGCTTCCCGTCATCCAGCCGGGCGCCAAGTACACGGTCATCGCCCGCGGCCTGCCGGCGGGACCCGGAGCCGCCACCGGCATGGCCGTCTTCGA
>JBDNCL010000114.1:0-9346 GCA_046719655.1 Fimbriimonadaceae bacterium | reverse complement strand
GTCCCCAAAGCATCTTGACGATCCAGGGCCACGTGATCAGGCTCGTCCAGACCGCGATCTGAACGTTGCTCAGACCGAGGTCCTTGTACATCGTCACCGTCATGGACTGCACGACCATGACGGGCAGGCCCTGCATGAAGTAGAGAGAGGGAACGAACCACCAAGGGCTTCGAGTCGGGTAACCCAGTTCGGCCGCGGCGGGCGGGGAGGGAGCAGTTGAAGTCGACATCAGAGCATCCTTGCCGAGACGTTCCTATTCTGCCTCAGATCCGGACCCGTCCGTCTGGCCCTCGATCGCACGTCGCGGTCGTGGCCGGGGACGGGGCGACAGCCCGTCGTCCGCCGCTTCGATCAGGTAAGAATCGGGCCATGTTTGGACTTCGGCCGATGCCGACTCCCAGTTGTGCGCTCCTGGTCGCCGTCTCTTCGATCGCGTTGCTGACCGGTTGCCGAGCCGGGCCGGAAGCGTCCGACGTTCGGGATCGGGGCGGAGTGTCGTCGGCTCCGAACGCCGCCCCCGATCCTTGGGTTCTGGCCACCGAGGACCCTCGGGCCGAGACTCCGGCTCTGCTGTGGAACGGCCTGATCGGCATCCGGGTCGGCCGTTCGGGAACGAGCATCGACAACGCGGGCCAGGTTCTTCCCTTCTTCAAGATCGACGAGTACGAGGTTTCGGGAGAGGAGAAGATCGTGCCCCTTCCCGGACCGCTCCAGATCGAGGCCCGCGTCGGCGACACCCTCCTCCGGGCCCCGGACGGCACCGACTACCGCCAGGAACTGGACATGCGCACGGGCATCCTCGTCAGCCGGTGGAAGCAGCGGGCGGGGTCGTCCGACCTCTCGGTGCGGGTGGAAACGGCGGTCCACCCGAGCGACTATCAGGTCGGCATCCGGTGGGAGGTTTCCGGTGCGTCGCCCCAGACCGTCCGCTTCGTCTCTCGGTTCCCGGCTTTCTCCAACGAAACCTCGGTCGAGGGTCGTTTTGGTCCCTACGACACCTGGGCCAAGGGCCGGCGGGTCCGCACGACCGAAGGGGACCGCGAAATCCTCGAATACAGTGTCCGGTTCAACCGGAGCGACGCCCTGTTGGTCCGGGCCGTCGCGAGGGGGCAGACCCTCGCCTTCAAGCCGAACGTCGACGCCCCGGCCGACCCCGATACGGTCGAGAGCATATTCGCGGCATCGCGCGAGGCGTGGGCCCGACGATGGCAGACGGACATCGAAATCGACGGGCCGGTCGAAGACCAGCAGGCCGTGCGTTCGTTTCTCTTCTACCTTCGCTCGTCGGTGCACCCCGAGGGCGAGATGGCGGTGTCTCCCATGGGGCTTGCCAGCGAGACGTACTTCGGGCACGTCTTCTGGGACGCCGACGTCTGGGTCTTCCCCGCCCTGGCCCTGATCGATCCGACGGCGGCCCGGACGATCCCCGACTACCGACTCACCCTCATGCCGCAGGCGAGGCGGAATTTCCGGCAGTGGCTCGACGACGACCGACCGGTGGGCAACGGGAATCTCGGTCCGCCGGCCGACGAGGTGTGGGCGGCGTCCGGCATCATGAAGGCGTGGGAGTCCAGCGTGAGCGGCCGGGAGACGGTGCCCGGTCCGAGCCGGTTTCAGCACCACATCACGGGCACGGTCGCCTTCGCTCTCGACAAGGCGGCGGCTCTCGGGCTGGCCGACCCGGAAAAGGCGGCGACGGCGGTTCGGGAGGCGGGGGTGTTCTTCCGGGCCCGGGCGACGGAATCGTCCGAGGGCGCGTCCGAGCTTTCGATCGACGGCACGATGTCGCCGGACGAGTTCTATACCGGGAACAACGACCTCTACACGAATCTGCTCGCGCAGTGGGCGGTCAACGGCGGCACCTGGGTTCGACCGGAAGGAGCCCCGGTCTTCAGGCTGCCTCGGAGCGGCGACGCGCTGTTGACCTACGACGGGGACGACGACCGACGTCGGTACAAGCAGGCGGCGGCCGTGCTGGCGATCTACCCTCTGCAGGCGCCGGTGGCGGAGGCGCAGGCCGCCGACATGATGAGGCGGTTTTCGGAGCGGATCACCCCGAACGGGCCCGCGATGTCCGACTCGGTGCACGGCCTGATCTACGCCCGACTGGGAGATACCGAACGGGCGTACGAGTTCTGGCGAAAGAGTTGGCAGGAGTTCACCGGGCACCCGCTGCTCATCTTCTCGGAGAAGCGGAGACGGGCGGAAACCTATTTCACGACCGGGGCGGGCGGGAGTCTCCAGACGGTGCTTTACGGTTTCCTCGGGTTTCGGCTAGACTATGAAAAGCGCGAGGACGCGGCCTGGACCATGCCGGTTCGCAACGGACGATGGCTGTCGGCAAACCCGAAACTGCCCCCACAGTGGAACCGAGTGACCCTAAAGAACTTCGAGGTTCTCGGGCGTCGTTTCACGCTTACTGCCACCCCCGACGCCGTACGCGTCTCTCCCGGAGACTGAAACACCATGCCAAACGTCGTTCTGACCATCGATTGTGAAGGTGCGCACCACGAGCGCTGCTTCGCCAAGCACTACATCGACGTGCTCGAAGAAGAGTTCGTGCCCGCGACCTGGCTGATCCACGTGTCCCTCAAGGACCCGAGTGCCAACACCAACCTTTACTATCACGAGTACGCCCACAAGATTCCGAACTGGCACGAGCTCGGGATGAAGGTCAACTTCGAAGACGACCGCGGCTACGTGGAAGACGAAAAGGTGCGCGGCAACATCATCCGGATCGCCAAGGACACCCTCAAGTCGCACTTGGTCAAGGCCACCAGCTTCCGAGCCGGCGCCTTCGCGCTCCTGCCCAGCGACATCAAGTATCTGGACGACATCGGGATCATCGTCGACAGCTCCCCGGTGCCGGACGCCCATTACAAGATGTTCGTGGACTGGACGGGCGCCCCGCACGACCCCTACCACAGCTCGGCCGAGGACCTGAAGAGGGCGGGCAAAAACCGCATCCTGCACATCCCGGTCGCCACCCACAACGGCGAGCACGGGTACCTCGACAAGGGTTTCGACTCGCTGTTGCCCCTGTTCGAAGCCAACATGAACCGCGAGGTGATCTGTCTCGGTATGCGGGACTACCAGGACTCGGTGGAGGACCTGCGGAAGACCATCCGGTTCTTCCGACAGAAGGGTGCCCACTTCACCACCCTCACCCAGGCCGCCAGCGAGCACTACGAGCACCACGAGGCCCTGGTGGCCACGAACTGACGAGTCGAACGCGTAGGCGGGAGGGCCCTCCGACCAGAGACGGTCGGGGGGCCTCCTGTTTTTCGGGCTAGGCTTGCATCAGGACGTCCACGAGGACGAACGCGAAGAGCCCGATCGACACAAAGCCGTTCACGGCAAAGAAGGCCATGTCGATCTTGCTCAAGTCGTTCGGCTTGACCAGGCTCTGCTCGTAGGCCAGCAGGGCGGCGGCGGCGAGAACCCCGAGATAGGCGGCGACTCCCGAGCCCACGGCGTACACGGCCGCGGCCAGAAACAGGACGGCCAACGCGTGGGAAGCCCGGCTGAATCGGATCGCGGCCACCCGTCCGAAGTCGGCGGGGATGGAGCGCAGCCCCTGCCGGCGGTCGAACTCTTCGTCTTGGAGGGCGTACAGGATGTCGAATCCGGCGGTCCAGAACATCACGGCCGCCGTCAGCAGGACGATCGGCCAACCGACGGTGCCGGTGACGGCAACCCAGGCGGCGGCCGGAGCGATCCCCAGGCCCAGACCGAGCACGAAGTGGCACAGGTACGTGAAACGCTTGGTGTTGCTGTAGCCGAGGACGACGACGAGGGCGATCGGGCTCAACGCGAGAGCGAGCGGGTTGAGCATGGCGGCGCTGACGACGAAGAGGGCCACGCTGCCCCAGAAGAAGACGCTCGCATGCCGCATCGAGAGGATGCCGGCGGGAATGTGCCTCCCCTTCGTTCTCGGGTTGGCGGCGTCGATCATCCGGTCCGCGATGCGGTTGAACGCCATGGCCGCGCTTCGGCAGGAGACCATGGCGACGACGATCCAAGCGAACGTCCACCAGCCGGGCCAGGGGCCTTGTCCGAGAGACATCGACGCCCACATCATGCCGATCATCGCGAACGGGAGGGCAAAGATCGAGTGTTCGATCTTGATCATCTCCAAGTAGGCGCGGAACGCTCCGAAACCGCGTACAGCCGTCGTCATCCGTGCGATTCTACGCAACCGGCCGACGCGGAGCGACCGGGTTCCGGGCCCGAAATCGGGACAAAGGTATCCTCGAGCGGGCGGTCGGAGACGATTTCCGTCCATTCGCCCCGGAACCACCATGAGCACCAACCTCGCCCAGCACATCGCCGAATACGCCTGCAATCTGGCCTACGAAGACCTCACGCCAGAAGCGGTGCACGAAGTCAAGCGCCGACTGATCGACTCGCTCGGTTGCGGAATGGGCGCGTGGCTCGCCGAGCCGGTGAAGATCGCGCGCGGTCTCGCCGGGTTCTCGACGTCCGACATGGGTGGGCGCGTGTTGGGGACGACCCACTCGTCCACGCCCGAAAACGCCGCGTTCGCGAACGGACTGATGTTCCGGTACCTGGACTACAACGACACCTACCTGAGCAAGGAACCGGCCCACCCGAGCGACAATCTCGCCGCGATTCTCGCGATCGCCGACGCGTTCGAACTGTCGGGAAAGGACGTCATCCTCGGCGCCGTGATCGCCTACGAGATCCAGTGCCGTCTGTGCGACGCCTACTCGATCCGCGCTCGGGGGTGGGATCACGTCACCTACGGCGCCTACTCGACCGTAGCCGGATGCGGCGCCATGCTCGGCTTTGACGAGGACACGATGGTGCACGCGCTCGGGCTCTCGGGCGTGCCGAACAACGCGATGCGTCAAACCAGGGCGGGCGAGCTGTCCATGTGGAAGGGCGCGGCGTTCGCCAACGCGTCGCGCAACGGCGTCTTCGCGACCATCCTCGCCCACATGGGGATGACGGGGCCCGCCCCGGTTTTCGAGGGGGCGATGGGCTTCTTCAAGCAGGTTTGCGGGGGGGACTCGTTCGAACTGCCCGATCTGGGCGCGGCCGACGAGCCGTTCATGATCAACCGGACCTACATCAAGAAGTACCCGGCCGAATACCACAGCCAGTCGGCGATCGACGCGGCCGAGCAGCTGGTCGCCGAGCACGGCCGTGTCTTTGCCCCCGACGAGATCGAGGAGCTGACGATCGCCACGTTCCGCGCCAGCGTCGAGATCATCGGCAGCGAGCCGGAGAAGTGGCGTCCGCAGAGCCGCGAAACGGCCGACCACTCGCTGCCCTACATCACGTGCGCCGCCCTAGTCGACGGAAAGGTCGATCACTCGACGTTCGACGAGGCCAGGTTCACGGATGAGGCTCTGCTCGCCGTCGTCGCCCGCACCAAGGTCGTGGCGGACGAAGAGCTCGACGCGCTGTACCCGGAGCAGGGGATTCCGAACCGCCTCACCCTGAAGCTGAAGACGGGCGAGGTTCTCGAGAAGCGGGTCGACGCGCCCCGGGGCCATGCGCTGAACCCGATGTCGGACGACGAGGTGGAGGCGAAGTTCCGGTCGATGGCGGTGCCGATGCTGGGGCGAGCGTCGGCCGATTCGGCGCTGGAGACCATCTGGACCCTCGACCAGCTCGACTCTCTGGAGGACATCTGGGACGAGTTCGTGGTCTGACGAGACTTTGCTCGGCCGCCGATCCGGGTCTTGCTATAATGCGGGCATGACCTGGGCCGTCACGTCCGCGCTCGCCGTCGCCATGGGCGGAGGGTCGCTCTTCGCGTCCTTTCCCGACGTTCCGCCCGACCATTGGGCCGCCCCGGCCGTGAACGAGCTCCGGCAGGAGGGCATCCTGCGCGGGTACCCGCCCGGGGCCGCCCCCGCGCTGAGCGTGGCTCAGCGCAAGTCGGAGTTCACGGACGAGGACCGGCTCGGGTCGACGGTCGGGCAGCTTCTCGCGATGGGCCGCGACGCATGGTTGGCCTACCACGCGGAACGCCAGGGGCAGTCCACGGCGGCCATGGCGGCGGCGGAGGCGATCTTCGCCGACGCCCTCCGCGTCCGGAACGCCGAGAACCTGGCCAAGGCCTCTCCGGCGACCCGCAACCGCGTCAACCGGCTGCGGACTTCGATGAGGAGATACGCCGACCGGTTGATCGAAGCGCAACGAGCGATCACGGGCGGCGGCACCATGTGGGTGAACATCGAAGCCGGCGTCGCAACCGACCTGGAGCAGGCGATCGACGGGATTCTCAGGCCCAACGCATACCGGCCTCGCCCGGGCGGTCCGAGGGTGCTCAACCAGGCGGCCATCGAGCAAGGGATCACGCGGATCGCCGCCCAACTGCGGCGCGAGAGGAAGGACATCGACGAAATGGCTCCTTCCAGCGGAATGAACACGGAGCAGGCGCTCGCGTCGGTCGCCGCCGCCCGCCGCGAGCTGAGGGGGATCCTCGAGTCGGCGAAGGGCCCCGGCGAACGGGCGGTGCTCCGATTCGCCTTCGACATGACCCGCCTGTACGGCGAGCTGTGACCGGGCCCAACGTTCGCTCGGACTCGGCGAGCCGGCCCGGTCCAACCTGCCAAACTAGCAGGACCGCATGAGCCGAATATCCGACCGCTTTGCCGCTCTGAGGCAAAAGGGCGAAAAGGCCCTCGTCCTGTTCGTGACCGCCGGCGACCCCGACCTCGCCGAACTCCCCCGCATTCTGAGCGCGCTGGAGGACGGGGGAGCCGACATCGTCGAAGTCGGGATCCCGTTCAGCGACCCCATCGCGGACGGACCGGTGATCCAGGCTTCAAGCCAGAGGGCGCTCGATCGGGGCGTCACGCCCGGCGCGGTTCTCGAAGCGGTCGCCTCGGCGAGCGTCGAGGTTCCGGTCGTGCTGATGGGTTACTACAACCCCATTCTTCGGCTCGGACTGGAGGACTTCGCGCGGCGCGCCGCCGATGCGGGCGCGTCGGCCACGATCGTCAGCGACCTCACGCCGGAAGAGTCGGAAGAGTGGGTCGCGGCCAGCCGGCGTTTCGGTCTGGACAACGTGTTCCTCGCCGCCCCGACCAGCACCGACGAACGTCTGGAAGAGGTCTGCCGCCGCGCTTCGGGCTTCGTGTATGCGGTCAGCCGCACCGGGGTGACCGGCGCCCAGTCTTCCGTTTCGCCCGAGGTCGAGTCCCTGGTGGGCCGCTTGAGGTCGCGCACCGAGCTTCCGATCTGCGTCGGTTTCGGAATCAGCCGCCCCGAGCACGTTTGGACGGTCTGTCGGGTCGCCGACGGTGCCGTCGTGGGGTCGTGGCTCGTCCAGAAGTTGGCGGAGGAGTGGAACGACGGAAACGGGGCCGGGCGGCTCGTCGAGGAGATCCGATCGCTCAAGAAGGCCACCCGGGTCGGGTAGGATCGGCGCGTTCGCGTTCGAGAGGCGAAAGGCTGGTGAAACCACCTGGGCGCTGGACGGCCGGAGATGGATTCGTGTCCTCACAGGCCGGCAGGGGTGCCGGGTCTCGAATTCGGATTTGGGGGATCGGGATGCTGGGCGGACTGTTTCGCAGGAGCGTTTTCTTGGCAGGGGTGGCGGCGCTGCTGCTGGCGCCGGCGTCCGCCCGCAATCCGGCTCGGGAATCCGCCCCCGCGCCGTCTTCGTTTGAGTTTCAGGTCCTCGTTCTCACCAACGCCGAGCGCGAGAAGCGCGGATTGCGCCCGCTCCGCTTTCATCCCGTTCTGATAAACAGCGCCCGGTGGATGGCCGAAGACATGGCGATCAGGGGCTATTTCGACCATACGGACAGCCTGGGTCGCGGCGTCGGCGCGCGGGCGGAGGCGTTCGGTTACGACTTCCAGATTGTCGGTCAGAACATCGCGGCCGGACATCGGACCGCCAAAGAGGTGGTCGACGACTGGATGAAGAGCCCCGGTCATCGCGCGAACATCCTGCGGCCCGAGTTTCGAGAGATCGGAGTCGCCTATCTCCTCGCGCCGGGCAGCCCGTACGATCGCTATTGGGTCCAAGACTTCGGCGTCCGCCGCTGACGGGAATACCCCCATCCGGCATCGGGCCCACCCGTCCCGACTTGACGGGCGCAGCATCCCCTGCCCAAAATCCCCGACAAGGTCTCTAGGGGGAACGAGGATGGCAAAGAAGCGTCTCAACGTCGGTCTCATCGGCTACCAGTTCATGGGCAAGGCTCACAGCAACGCCTATCGGCAGGTCAACCGGTTTTTCGATCTTCCCATCGAGGTCGGCATGCACACGATCTGCGGCCGCAACGAGGCCAACGTCCGGGCGGCGGCCGAAAAGTTCGGTTGGACGGGCTTCGAAACGGACTGGCGCAAGGTGGTCGAAAACCCGGAAATCGATGTCGTCGACGTGTCCACTCCCGGAAACCTCCATGCCGAAATCGCGATCGCGGCCGCCGAGGCGGGAAAGATCGTCTTCTGCGAGAAGCCGATCGGCAACACGCTCGAAGAAGCCCAGCGGATGCTCGATGCGGTTCAGAAGGCGGGAGTGGCCCACGCCGTGTTCCACAACTACCGAAAGGCTCCGGCCGTCGGACTCGCCAAACAACTGATCGATCAGGGGAAGCTGGGCGAGATCTTCCACATCCGCGCCGTCTACCTGCAGGACTGGATCATCGATCCCAACTTCCCTCTGGTCTGGCGACTGCAGAAAGACATCGCCGGAAGCGGCTCTCTCGGGGACATCGGAGCCCACATCATCGACATGGCCCGCCACCTTCTCGGCGAGTTCGCCGAGGTGAACGGGCTTCTGCACACCTTCATCAAGGAGCGGCCCCTGGTCGGCTCGACCGAAGGGGGTCTGGCGGCCGAGGCGGGCACGGAGCGCGGCGAAGTCACGGTCGACGACGCGGCGTTGTTCCTGGCCAAGTTCAACAACGGCGCTCTCGGCACCTTCGAGGCGTCTCGGTTCGCCACCGGCCGCAAGAACTACCACTGCTGGGAGATCAACGGGTCCAAAGGCGCGGTGCGCTTCGACCTTCAACGGATGAACGAGTTGGAGTACTACAACAACGAGGACCCGGCCGGGTTGCACGGCTTCCGCACCATCCACGCGACCGAGGCCGGGCATCCGTGGGCGGGCGTCTATTGGCCGACTGCCCACATCGTCGGCTACGAGCACACGTTCATCAACTGGCTCGCCGACGCCCTGACCGCCCTCGACAAAGGGGAATTGCCGGACCCCAACTTTTTCGACGGATACGAAAATCAGCGCGTGCTCGACGCCGTGGACCGCAGCGCGGCCTCGCGGTCTTGGCGGTCAGCGCGATTGTTGCGAGCCTTGCGCGCATAATCCTTGAGCATATCGCGGTAATAATCACTCACGCGC
>JBDNCL010000113.1:0-9396 GCA_046719655.1 Fimbriimonadaceae bacterium | reverse complement strand
TCGAAGGTCTGGGCATCGTCGCCGACCCGCTCCCGGAACTTGGCCTGCGCCTCGGCCGACGGGTCGGCCAGCGCCGCGAGGCGGCGCCCCTTTGCGGGTGCGTGCGCATAAAGGGCCACCCCCCCCCCCTCAGTCCCCATCCGATCGCGCCGAACTTCATCCGGTCCGCTCCTCCCCGCCCGCCAAGATCGCATCCATCGCCCGCGAGGCGTTGCCGATCTTCACTTTTCCGTAGTGGGCGTAGTTCGGGATCATCTCCGCCACCACGGGCCCGTCGTAACCGATCTCCCGAATCGCCGACATCACCGACGGCCAGTCGACGTCGCCCTCCAGCAGTCCGACAAACCCGTGCTCGGTGCCGACCGACTTTCGGAAATCCTTGAAGTGGATCCCCATCACCCGCGGGCCCAAGATGCGCAGCCACTGGTCCGGGTGTCCGTAGGGAAGGACGTTCGCCACATCGACGTACGCCCCCACGTGCGCACTCTCGAACCGGTCGACGAACGCCCGCCTCTCGGTCGGCGAGAGAAGAAACTTGTTCCAAACGTTCTCGATCGCCATCCGAACCCCGAGCTCCTCGGCCAGGGGGACCAGCTTGCGAAGCCCCTCTTCTGCCCTCCGTTCGACGCCGTCGTAGTCCAGGGTCGGCCGAG
The DNA here is from genome assembly GCA_046719655.1 of Fimbriimonadaceae bacterium. Classification (GTDB taxonomy): domain Bacteria; phylum Armatimonadota; class Fimbriimonadia; order Fimbriimonadales; family Fimbriimonadaceae; genus JBDNCL01. The sequence continues at coordinate 8,743 of JBDNCL010000113.1, read as the reverse complement.
ACGCGTCGAAAAAGCTGTACACGATCCCGGGAATCGTCAGCAGCGTCCGCAAACCGAGCCAGGCCGAGATCCGAAGCATCTAGCCGAGATCGTCTGCCGCCTGCGAGCGGGCACCGGGATCGAGGTCGCCGAGAGACCGGGTCCAGAACATGGTCGAGGCGGTGCTGAGGATCGGAATCCCCCGCGACTCGGCCCGCACGCGAAGGGCCCGACAGTCCGATTCGGTCGCGTCGAGGGTGAGGGGTCCTTCGGGTCCGATCGCCAGCTCGACGCCTGGAATCCGGCTTCGACCGCCGCGTCGAAGAAGTCGTCGAGCGAAGCCCGTCTTGCGAGGCCCCCCGGGCATGGACCAGTCGTTCAGAGACTTGATCCGCATCTTGGCTCTTGCCGAGATTGAGGTTGCCGAACCGCGGAGCCTTGCGCCCTCGGGCGCCGCCGGCCGGGGCGGAGTCCCGCTCGCCCTAGAGGGTCCGAACGGACGCAGAAGGGCCCCGAGGCGAGCGGGACGAGGGCGCGGCCTCGGGCCGGCCGGCGGCGCCATCGGATAGTATCGGAGCATGCGGATCGGCATCTGTGGGGGGCCCGAAGTCGCCCGCCCGGCGATCGACGCCGGCTTCGACTACGTCGAGCTGCCGGTCCAACTCCTCAGAGGCACATCCGACGATTTCGACGCCGCCCCGTACGCCGACCTGAACTGGGAGAGCGCCAACCTGTTCTTCCCGGGAAGCTTCCGAATCTACGGTCCCGATGCCGACGACTGGCGCCGGTACGCCCGCCGAGTCGCCGAACGCGCCGCCCGGCTCGGCATCCGCGTGCTCGTCCTCGGCGGCGGGGGAATCCGCCGGGCCCCGGCCGGGGTGGAACCCGCCGCCGCCGAGGCCGAATTCGTCGAGACCGCCGCCACCCTCCACTCCATCGCCTGGGAGTTCGGCGTCGCCGTCGCGCCCGAGAGTCTGAACCGAACCGAAACCGACGTCGGCAACTCCCTGCCGGATCTCGCCGCCGCCCTCGCCGCGAAAGGCACCCCCTACACGGCCGACGCCTACCACGTGCTCAGGGAGTGGGACCTCGGCGGGAGGCACGGCGACCCGTCCGCTCCCGAGTTCTGGCGCTCCCAAATCCCCCACGCTCCCGCCCACTGCCACCTCGCCGACCGGACCCGAAACCTTCCTTCCCTCGACGACCCCCCGATTCTCGCCTTCCTCCGACGCCTTGTCGAACTGGGCTACGACCGGCGCGTCAGCCTGGAGGCGCCGGTGGGAGACACCCCTCTTGCCGACGTCGCCCGCCGGATGCGCGAACTGGTCGCCGCCGCCGAGCGCGATTGACCGCGACCCGGACCTCAACTTTTCGCCTTGCCCCCAAACGGCCGCCGGGCCTGCCCCTGCCCGCTGGTATAATCGCGCCCGGCGCCCGTCGGGGGTCGCTCGTCCGAGAGGAATCAAGCGCATGCCAGGAACCGGAACCGTCATCCAAGTCATGGGTCCCGTCGTCGACTGCCGATTCAGCAGCGAGACTCTGCCCGAAATCTACAACGCGATCGTCATCAAGGACGAGAAGCGCGACATCGACCTCACCGTCGAAGTGGCCCAGCACCTGGGCGACGACATCGTCCGGTGCGTGGCCCTCAGCTCCACCGACGGCCTGGTTCGCGGCATGACCGCCACCGACACCGGCGCGCCGATCTCGGTGCCGGTCGGCGAAGAAACCCTCGGCCGGGTCTTCAACCTCCTCGGCCAGCCCATCGACAACGGCCCCGCCGTCAAGGGAGCCACGAAGTACCCGATCCACCGAACCCCGCCGAGCTACCGAGACCAGTCCACCAAGGTCGAGCTTCTTCAGACCGGCCTGAAGGTCGTCGACCTCCTCTGTCCCTTCAACAAGGGCGGCAAGGTCGGCCTGTTCGGCGGAGCCGGTCTTGGCAAGACGGTTCTCATCCAGGAGCTCATCCGAAACATCGCCGTCGAAGCTTCCGGCGTGTCCGTCTTCGCCGGCGTCGGCGAGCGCACCCGCGAAGGGAACGACCTCTGGCTCGAGATGAAGGAGGCCAAGTTCAAGGACAAGGACGGCGTCGAGAAGGCGGTCATCGACAAGACGGCGATGGTGTTCGGCCAGATGAACGAGCCGCCCGGAGCCCGACTCCGCGTCGCCTTGACCGCCCTCACCATGGCGGAGTACTTCCGCGACGAGATGGGCCAGGACGTTCTCATCTTCGTCGACAACATCTTCCGGTTCGTGCAGGCGGGCTCCGAGGTCTCGGCCCTCCTCGGGCGCATGCCCAGCGCCGTCGGCTACCAGCCCACCCTCGCCACCGAGATGGGCTTCCTCCAGGAGCGCATCACATCCACGACCAAGGGATCGATCACCTCGGTCCAGGCCGTCTACGTCCCGGCCGACGACCCGACCGACCCCGCCCCCGCCACCACGTTCAGCCACCTCGACGCGTACGTCTACCTCGAGCGCTCCATCGCTTCGAAGGGCCTCTACCCCGCCGTCGACCCGCTCGCGTCGACCTCGAAGAACCTCGACCCGTCCGTCGTCGGGGCCGAGCACTACGACGTCGCTCGACGCGTGCAGCAGATCCTCCAACGCTATAAGGAGCTGCAGGACATCATCGCGATTCTCGGGATCGACGAGCTTTCCGACGACGACAAGCTGGTCGTGGCCCGCGCCCGCAAGATCGAGCGATTCCTCAGCCAGCCGAACTTCGTCGCCGAGCAGTTCACGGGCAACCCCGGCCGATACGTCACCGTCGCCGACACCGTCAAGTCGTTCAAGGAGATCGTCGACGGCAACCTCGACGACATCCCCGAGCAGGCGTTCCTCTACTGCGGCGGCCTCGACGACGTGATGGAGAAGGCGGCCAAGCTCAAGGCCCTTGCGTAAGAGACATGCCCAAACCGTTCCGCATCTCGATCGTCGCGCCCGACCACGAGGTCGCCGAAGACACCGCCGTTTCCGTGGTCGCTCCGGGCGCCAACGGCTACTTCGGCGTCCAGGCCGGGCACGTTCCCTTCCTCGCCGCCCTCCGGCCGGGCCTCGTCGAGTACGAGACCCAGCGGGGAGAACGGCACCACATCGCGGTGTCGGGAGGTTTTGCCGAGGTGCTGCCCGACAAGGTCGTGATCCTCGCCGACGCGGCCGAGAAGGCGGAAGAGATCGATCTGGACCGCGCCCAACAGCAGCTCGAGCGCGCCCGGGCCGCCCTCCGGGGCGAGGACGCTTCGATGACCTCGACCGAAGCCGCCGCCACCATCGAGAAGGCCACGGCCCGCATTCGAGCCGCCAAGCTCGGCAACGGCTGAAACGGTCCGAGATCCGACCTTCAGACGGGGACGGACGCCGACGGCGTCCGTCCCCGTCTGGCCCGCAGGGACCCGATCAGTCGAACAGGTTCGCGGCGAACTGGTCCGGCTTGAAGTCCTTCAGATCGTCCGCCTTCTCTCCGACCCCGATCAGCTTCACCGGCACCTTGAACCGCTCGTACACGCCGATCAGCGCCCCGCCGCGCGAGGTGCCGTCCAACTTCGTCAGCACGAGCCCGGTCACGCCCGCATGCTTGATGAACTCCTCGGCCTGGCGAATCGCATTCTGGCCCGTGTTCGCGTCCAGCACGAGCAGGATCTCGTCGATCGGCCGACCCAGCGCCTTCTCCGCCACCTTCGAAACTTTGGCCAGCTCGGCCATGAGGTTCGACTTGCTGTGCTGGCGGCCGGCCGTATCCGCCAACACGAACTGGATCCCACGCGACTTGGCGGCTTGGATCGCGTCGAAGATCACGGCCGCCGAGTCCGCGCCCGGCTGACTCCGGACGATCTCGACCCCGATTCGCTGGGCCCATATCTCGAGCTGGTCGATCGCGGCCGCCCGGAACGTGTCCCCCGCCGCCAGCAGAACCGAAAAACCCTTTCTCTTCAGCAGATGGGCGACCTTGGCGATCGTCGTCGTCTTGCCGACTCCGTTCACGCCGACGAAGAGATACAGCGTCGGGTCTTCGTCGGCCACGAACAAACCCTTCTCCTCTTGCGAGAACCGGCTTGCGATGGCCTGCTGAAGCCTCGCCTTGATCCCCTCCGCCGTCGTGATCTTCTCTTCCCGAACCGCCCGGCGCAGCTCTTCGAGAATCTGATGCGCGGTCGCGACGTGGGTGTCCGCCTGAAGCAGCGCCTCCTCGAGCTCCTCGTAGAGCTGCTCGTCGATGACGCCCCGACCGAGGAGGCGGTCGACCTGCTGCATGAGCCCGCGGAACATCGGTTCAGGTTAGACGCTCGGCGCCCGGCGAAGCAAGGCGTCCCGGACCGGGCCGGCTCGCCCGCCGGGCGGTGCCACAATCGAACCCGTGCCCACTCCCGAAGTTCTGCTCGACAACCACCTCGGTCGCCTCGCCGCATGGTCCGCCATCTGGCTCGGCATGTCCCTCGTGTTTCTCGTCGGAAAGCCGAAGGGCGTCCGACACGGGTTCGCCGTTCTGTCGGCGGGATGGTGTCTCGTGAATCTCCTGATCGTCGGCGCCAGCAAGCTGTTCGGAGGCCCGACGCCCCTGCCCCAGCTGAGGGAGTTCCTCGCCTTCAACGTCGGGCTCGGTTTCGCCTATGTCGGGGTCGGCATTACGATGGTCGCGCTGTCCCCGAACCGGCCGTTCGCCCGGGGGGCGGGACTCGCGGTCACGCTGCAAGGAGGGGTGCTCCTCGTCCTCGACGCCTGGCTCCTGTTCCAACTCCCCACCGTGTCCTCCGGACCGGGCTAGACCCGCACTTGGTCGCGCACCTTCCGGAACGCGGCCAAGGCGTCGGCAAGATCCTGTTCGGTGTGGGTTGCGTTCGGCATGGTCCGCAGTCGGGCTTTGCCCCGGGGCACGGTCGGGTACACGATCGCGAGCGCGTAGACGCCCTCCTCCCACAGACGGCGCTCCATCTCCTGCGCGGCCGCCTCGTCCCCGACGTACACCGGCGTGATCGGCGTCTCGCTGCCCATCGTGTCGAATCCCGACGCCTGGAGATGGTCCTTCCACCAACGCGCGTTGTCCCACAGACGGCGCATCGGTTCGGGGTCGTTCTCCATGATGTTGAGCGCCGCGATCAGAGCGGCCGCCACCATCGGAGGATGGGCGGTCGAGAACAGATACGGACGGCCTCGGTTGATCAGCCAGTCCTTGAGGAGAGCCGAACCCGCGATGTACCCGCCGATCACGCCGAGAGCCTTGCTCAGCGTCCCGAGCTGGATGTCGACCCGCCCGTAAAGCCCAAAGTGGGACGCGGTGCCCGCCCCCTTCTCGCCGAGCACGCCGCTGGCGTGGGCGTCGTCGACCATCACGAACGCATCGAACTCCTCGGCCAAAGCCACGATCTCGGGCAGGGGAGCGATGTCGCCGTCCATGCTGAACACCCCGTCCGTGATGATCATCTTCTTCTCGAAGCCCCGCTCTCGGGCCCGGACGAGACAGTCGCGCAGGGAGTCCATGTCCTTGTGGCGGTACACCCACCCTTCCGACTTTCGGTACTCGGCCGGCGACAGGCGGACCCCGTCGATGATCGACGCGTGGTTCAGCTCGTCCGAGATGACGACGTCCTTGTCGGTCAAAACGGCCGGAATGCACCCCGAGTTGGCGGTGAAGCCCCCCGTGAACACGAGGACGGACTCGACCTTCTTGAACTTGGCGAGCCTCTGCTCCAGTTCGTCGTGGACCGCCATCGTCCCGCCGATCCACCGCACCGCTCCCGCCCCGACGCCCCACCTCTCGATGGCTTCGAGCGCGGCCTGCCGCACCTTGGGGTGGTTGGCGAGGCCGAGGTAGTTGTTGCTGGACAGGTTGACGACCTCGCGCCCGTTCATGCGGACGCGCCCCCCCGCCGGCGTTTCGAGAATCTTGGGAACCTTGTAGAGGTGCTGGGCCTTGAGTTCGTCGAGATTGGCTCCGAGCCAGTCCTGCAGGGTCGGGTTCATGCGATGCAGTTTATCCGGGCGAGGGCCGGAACGAGGCTCGTTCGCCGGGGCGGAGTACAAGGGCATACGACGCCCTTTGATTCGAGCCCTCAAAAGCCTCTGTCCCGCCTGACTCCGGCCAAAACCGTTTCCACGTGCCGCCCGATCTTTGGATCCCAGGTTGCTTCAAGCCCTCGAGACGCAAGCTCATCCAGAAAGTCCTCCAAGCATGCGACCGACCAGTGGTCTGGCCAAGCCTCCGCTTCCACCGAAAAGACAGTTGCCGAGTCTTCGTCGTAGGCCCAACCCCTGACAAGAGCGACTGTCGGTTCTCCCCCGAAGGGGCTGAATTCGATCTCAAGTTCGAGGGTCATCGGATCTTGCTCCATCGACACGAGGTTCATCGACCGGCCCGACCGGTATCGGCGGCACGCATCTCCCGCATCGATTTTACTCATCGTCTATAGACGGTCGACCAACCCAGCTGCGAAGCTGCCGACGTGAGCGAGAAGGGACACACCCAGTTCGGAGAGACGGTTCGGCGGATTCGCCGACGCCTGGGGATGACTCAACTAGAACTCGCCGAACGGTCTGGTCTGCATCTCACCTATATCTCCGGAATCGAAAGAGGCACTCGAAACCCGACGCTCTCCGTTCTGGAGCGCCTGGCCGCCGGGTTGGGAATGACCCTGGCCGACCTTCTCAAAGAGGGCGGACTGTAATGTCAGCCTATTACCGGTCATCGCTAAAAGAGTTTGTCGACACGCCCATCGAGGAGGTGTTTCAGAGCCTGAGTGTTGCTCATGCCCTAGAATTCCAGAGCACGGCGGATCGGGCGACTCTCGCATGGCACGACTCCCTGCCAGGGTTGCAAAAGGGCCTCGCGGCAATGGCTGGCATGCATCACGCGGACAGCATTCAACTGCTGTTCGAATATCGCCTGCCGAGACTTCGGTCTCGCGTGGACCTCGTTATCGTTCATCCGCTGATCGTCGTCGTTGTCGAGGTCAAAACGGGGCGTTCGCCGGGTTTGCTTCGAGAGTCGTGCGGCCAGGCATCCCGTTACCGACAAGAGCTCAAAGACTTCCACGAAGCCAGCCGTTTGATTCAAATTGCTCCCATCGCGCTCGGCCCGGATTTTCCCTACCAGTTGAAACCTGCCGATTGGACGAGTCCGGACGTCGTGCCAGTCGCAACGGCCTGCTTTGACCGCATCGGTCAACTCGCCGCCGAGCTGCTGAGGTGCTCCGACAAAGAGGGTATCCCCCGCGTGGACTGCGAGCAATGGGTCAACTCTCGATACTTCCCGGTTCCGCCTATCACCCAAGCCATCACGGAACTGTTTGAGCAACAGGATATCTCCGAGATTGCCCACAGCCACGCCGGTCCAGAAGAGGTACAGCGAAGCGTCCGTCGGATCGTCGAAATTGCGGAGCAGTCGCGCGAGCGAAAGGAAAAGTCGCTTCTCGTCCTCACCGGCGCACCGGGCGCCGGAAAGACGCTCGTCGGGCTGAGCGGCGTCGCCGCCTTGCAGCGGATCTTCGGCGCTCATCTTCCATCCGCATTTCTCAGCGGAAACGGCCCTTTGGTCAAAGTTCTTCAAGAGACGCTGGTTCGTTGGATGACGGAAAGAGGTCACGGTGGACGAACCCAACGCCAGTTGGCCCGAAGGTACGTTCAAGAAGTTCATTTTTACATTGGCGAACTCGCTTCGTCCGCGAATGTGCCCGCCGAAAGAATCGTGTTCTACGACGAGGCTCAACGGGCATGGTCGGCGGAGCACCTTAAGAAAAAGGCTAAGCAACACCGAAACGTCGCCGGGACAACGATCTCCGGCATGTCGGAGGCGCAACAGCTTCTTGCCATCGCCGACCGACACCCAGACTGGGCCGTCGTCGTCGCTCTAGTCGGAGCAGGGCAAGAGATCCACCGTGGAGAGGCCGGTCTCGCCGCTTGGGGCAAAGCCGCTCTCCGGTTTCCCCACTGGAAGGTCTATGCGTCCAAAGAGGCCATCCGTGGAGGCGAAGCGGTCGCCGGTCATCGAATTTTCGAGGGTGCCGTCCCGCCAGGCATACTCGAAGACTCGAGGCTCCATCTCGCCGTCTCGAAGAGGAGCTATGAAGCGGAGAATCACGCGGAATGGGTCAACGCGCTGTTGGCCGGAGACTGGCGACGCGCAAAAGCGCTGGCCGAGGAAACGAGACGAAAGACGGTTTTGTGCCGCGATCTTTCCGAAGCTAGAGAATGGTTGCACGAAAGGGGCCGGTTTCCCTATCGAAGCGGTTTGGTAGCGAGTTCGGGCGCGGTTCGTCTCCGGAGTCAGGGTATCGAGCCGCCGTCTTACAACTTCCTCCAAGGCTATCCGATCGAGCGGTGGTTTCTCGACAGCACGGACAGCATCCACTCAAGTTCAGCTCTGGAGGTTGCGATGAGCGAGTTCGAGGTCCAAGGCTTGGAACTCGACTACGTCGGCGTGTGTTGGGGTGGCGACCTGGTGCCAGGCGAACACGGCTGGACGGCGAGGCGATTCGATTTGCGAAAAGAAAAGTGGGTTGTCGAGACCGACCCCGTCAAACGGTCTTTGACGTTCAACAAGTACCGGGTTCTGCTCACTCGATTCCGCAAAGGAATGATCGTCTTTGTCCCCGCCAAGTATCGTCATCCGGTTGACGACGTTTCGTCTGACGACCAGGTCGCGTCTCGTTTGATCGAGGCCGGGTGCGTGCCCCTCAGCCGACCGTAACCGTGTTTGAGCCCCTCGCGGCCGGCCGAAGGCAGCCCGTGAGGGGGGGGGGACAAGAGGCAAGACAACGACCGTCAG
>JBDNCL010000112.1:0-9430 GCA_046719655.1 Fimbriimonadaceae bacterium | reverse complement strand
GTCATGTTGCTGATCTGTTCGACGATGCTCTCAACGGTGGTAGCCATGTTCGGGATTCCTGCGGTTGGGGTTATTCGGACGCCGGGGCCTCAGACTCGGCTGGGGCCTCGGTCGTGGACTCGGAACTCGTTTCGGTCGATGTCGGGGCCTCGGCGGCGGCCGGTTCGGCCTCCGCTTCGGACGCGGCCGGCTCGGCCGCGGTGGCGGACTCGGCGGGCTGAGGCTCGGGCAACGGCGAACCTTCGGCCACCTTGTCGGCGACCGCGCCGATGACCCGAATCGGGTCGGCGTACAGCGCCTCGACGACGCCGACGAGGTTCGAGAGGGGAGCGGCGATGGCTCCGATCACCTGGGCGATCAGGACGTCGCGCGGCGGAAGCTTGGCGAGAGCCTCGACGCCTTTCGTGTCGAACGCCCTCCCGCCGAAGAATCCGCCCTTGACGACGAGCTTCTTGCTGGACGTGGCGTAGTCCACCAGAACCTTGGCGCATTCGGATTCGTTGCTGAACACGAATGCGACCGCGGTCGGTCCGTTGTGGAGTTCGGCCGGCATCTTCTCGATGTCGTCGCCCGCAGCGAGCCGGAACAGCGTGTTCTTGACCACGTGGATCTCGCCGCCCTTGGCCCGAAGCTCGCGGCGGAGATTCTGCATCTCCTTGACCTTGAGGCCGCGGTAGTCGGCGAACACGAAGCCCAGCGACTGGCCGTACCATTCCTTCGCCTGCTGGATAGTCTGTTCTTTTCGTGCTGTCGGCATGGTTGGTCCCTGCCCCGACGGGAAGGCCCGTCGGTCTCCCCGCAGGCGGACGGAAAAGAACAAAAGCCTCGACCGAAAGGTCGAGACCGCAGAGAGCCGGGCCTCGAGCCCGGTTCGATCGCTGTCTTCGTCCCCCTCGGTAGGCGAGCTTCCGCTCCTTAAGCCGACGCACCTACGGTCACTGGAGTGCATGCGGATGATGGCAGAAAGCCGGCGGCGGACGCAAGCCCAAAGCCCCAACCGTCCTCTCTCGAGCCTCGACCAAGTTTTATACCGACAAATAACGGGCAGGTGAACGCCGGAAGGTGGCGAATAATCGACAAACAAACTTTTGTCGGCTAGAAACGCGTCCACTAGTCGGCTTGCCGATGGCCGGGGGCGGGGCCAGGTGGGCGATCTCCGTCGAACCAGCACCTCGTACTCCAACCCGTTCCCCTTGATGGCAGAAGATCGAGATGGATCAACCAGACCTTAGAGAGTTGGAGTGGTTGGTCGGGGAGTTCTCCGGCTACATCGTTCTTTACCGTCCCGAATCGGTCCACCCCGGCCCGGCGTTCATGCACGTGGTCTTCGACGAGGCGTTGCAGGCGTTCATCTTCCGACTTCGCGTCCACCTCGTCGGCGCCGGTCTGGACATCGCCTCGATGGTGTTGAAGCTCGAGCCGGACGGCGATCTTCTGCGGGCTTGGTTCTTCACCGATCACCACCCCGCCGCCATCACCTTCTCGGGAGACCGCATCGGCAACGCCATCGTTCTGCTGTCCGACGACCAGTTTCCGTTTTCGGACGGCGAGTCGATCCGCACCCGGATCGAGCCGGTCGAGAGCGGCTTCGTCATGACGAACGACATCGTCGCCGACGGCTCGCCTCCGGTCCGGGTCAACGACGCCTTCTACCACAACGTCCCCACCAGGTTGGACACCCCTCAGCACCTGCTCAACCTGTCGGAGCCGTTTCTGGCCGTCGACTCGCCGGAAGAGTCGGCTCTGCGGCGGCTCGACTACCTTTGCGGGATGCACGAGGGAAGCGGGGAGTCGCGCGATTACGAAGACTCGTACTGGATGCCCAGCCACCTCAAGATGATCGGATGCCGGACTCCCGGCCACCGTTGGCTCCGCGTCCGCGCCACCAGCCGACGGTCGGACGGATTGGTCGACGACAACCGAATCGAGATCACGTACGACGGGCACCGAGGGGTCTACCGGGCGTGGGTGTTCTCGAGCATCGGCCTCGACCCCCTCGTGTGCGAAGGCACGATGGAGGGCGAACGATTGGTGATGTACTCCGCTCCGTGGAACATGCGCGGCGGCATCGTTCGCGTCCGACTGACCGTGGCTCCCGTCCTGCACGAAAACGGCTCGGTCGGAAGCTTCATGGAAGGAGCGGTTTGGACGCCGGACGGGTACGAGAGGACCATGTACCAACACTGCGCTCCCGTCCACTCGCTCGACGAGGCCCTGCTCGAATAGGAGCGGGACCGGCCGTCTCGGCGGCCGGTCCCGCGGCGCCTTTCGGGTCCGCCCGGGTCAGGGAAGCGGAAGACCCATCGACTCCAGCCAAGAGCGGAGCTTGGGCACCCGCTCGGCTCCCAGGTTCGTGTTGAAGGGCCGCCCGCGACCGTCCAGGATGATGCCGACCGTGCCGCCCTCGAGCTTCATGTGCACCGGCTTGCCCTTGCCGGCGCCGACGTCCAAGTTCTTGCCGGGTTCGATCGTGGCGTCCAGGAACTCGTTGCGGCCCAGCGGGATGACCTTGATCTCGCCAAAACGAATCGACTCCTTGACGCCGGGGCCGGTCACGGTGAGGACCGGCTCGGTGCCCTTGGGCACCCCGACCGGCGCGATGCAGTGACCGCACTTGACGATGCAGTCGTACTCGAACACCTCTTTCGCGGCCCGGTAGAAGTGCTCGCTCAGCACGCCGAGGTGCGGCATCATGAAGATCGAGTCGACCGTGAGCATCGTGATGCCCTCGGGCTGGTAGGCGTCCATCATCATGAGCGCCGACTGGGCCCGGAGCGGAGCGTGGCTCAGAACGCCGCCCGATCCGATGACCATATCGAGCTTCATCATGTCGACCAGAGTCTGCCCCGTGCCCTTCTGGTCGAAGATCTGGCCGATGTCGCGCTGCTGCTGGGTGCCCACGAGGCTCCGGGCCAGGGTTTTGTGGTGCTCGAACGCCAGCCGGAGCGCCTCGCGGGCGACCGCATGCTCGATCAGCAGGTCCTCGTAGCTCTGCGGGATCGTGGTCGGACGGATCATCTTGTTCCGCAACCGGTTGCGAACCTCGCTCGGGTCGATGTCGAGCGGAAGCCACCGAACGATGTTGTCGATGCCCGTCTCCTTGAGGACGTTGCAGATCGAATAGCTCATGCCCAGGTTCGCCGAGACCGTGCGGTTGTAGGTCCCGTCGAAGACGGAGAACACGTCCGTCGTCGCGCCGCCGATGTCGACGCCCAAGATGTTGATCCTCTCCTGGTCGGCGTACGACTTCATCAGCTTGCCGACCGCGTTCGGCGTGGCCATGATCTCCTCGCTCGTCCAGTCCAGAAGCTTGCTGTAGCCCGGAGCCTGCTGCATGACGTGCTCGAGGAACATCTCGTGGATCTCGTCGCGGGCCGGATCGAGGTTCTCGCGGTCGAGGGTCGGGCGCAGGTTGTCGACGACCTTCAGGGCGATGCCCTCGCCCAAGACCTCGGCCACCTCTTCCCGCGCCTCGCGGTTCCCGGCGAAGATGATCGGGAGCTTCATGTCGCCGAACCGGGGTCTCGGATCGGCCCGTCGGACGACTTCCGCCATGTCCACGAGGTGGTGCCGGGTGCCGCCGTCGGTGCCGCCCGACATCAGGATGATGTCGGGCCGAAGCTGTCGCAAACGCTCGACTTTCTGCCAGTCTTTCCGTCCGTCGTCGACGGCGAGGGTGTCCATGAGGATGGCGCCGGCGCCCAGGGCCGCCCTCTCGGCCGACTCGGCGCTCATCGCCTTGACCACGCCCGCCACCATCATCTGGAGGCCTCCGCCGGCCGAGCTCGTGCTGACGTAGATGTCGGCGCCGCCCAACGGGTCGGTGCGCTCTTCGTTCCGCTGGCCCCTCTTGATCATCCGCCAGACCCGGCCGTCCTTCAAAAGCTTGCGTCGGCCGACGGTGAAGCCTTCCGGAACCTGGGTCTCGGTGATCTCCTCGAGCTCCGTGATCGCGTTGAGGACACCGACGGTAACGTCCTCGAACGGTTTTTCGACGGTCGTAGGGGCTTCGCCGCGGGCCACGAGACGGTATTCGCCCTGCGCGTTGCGTTCGATGAGGATGGCCTTGGTCGTTGTCGATCCGCAGTCGGTCGCGACGATGCGGAGGATGTCTTCAGACATGCGGCTATTCTAGCTTGTCGGGCCGGCCGATTCGGCAACCGTGTCCCGTGAAATCGGTTCCCGGGCTCCAAGTTGCCGCCTCTCTCGGCCGGCCCGCGCGCTCGCGACCGTCAGTCGCGCAGGTCGGAGCCGCCGATCCCGCCCGGCGTGAGGTTGAAGTCCGGACAGTCGTCGACCGACGGCACCTGGCGCGACGCCCGGATCAGCTTCACGTGGGTGTCGGCGAAGAGGGACATCCGGCTGCCCGTCCAACGGTCCGGACCGGGCACCAGTCCGGGCTGAAGGGTTCCCCAGAACCCGATGGGCCGCGGCCCGGCGAAGTCGTGGCTGTTGAACCACTCCGTGACCAGGATCTTCCGACTCGGCTCCGCCGCGGCCGAGCCGGTCTGGGTCGTGGTGACCGCCGCCGGCCCCGGATTGTTCAGCTGATGGATCAGGTTGCGCAGCGTCATGCCGGCGATCTGACCGGGCGACAGGTAGAACGCCGCGCTGTAAGCGTAGCTCGTGGCGTCGAACGCGGTGCCGGACTGGGTGTCGGCCGGGCACAGGAGCAACCGGGAAACCCGGTCTGCGTCGAAGCCGTTCTGCTGCCGTTGGGCGATGGCCAGGTACGGCATGATCGGCCAGCGGAAACGACGGCCGACCCAAAGCCAAGGGTCGCCGTTGTTCGGGAACGCGTCGTCGTGGTCGGCCGCGTAGATCGTGATCGCGGTTCCGATTTGACGCAGATTCGACATGCAGCCCGTTTTTTTAGCCGCATTTTTGGCCTGGGCGAACACGGGAAAGAGGATGGCGGCGAGGATCGAGACGATGGCGATGACGACGAGGAGCTCGATCAGGGTGAAGGCGTGCACTCGTAGTCTCAGCATGCCGAAAAGATATCCCAGCCCGCGTTCGGCGTGCTGGCCGGCGTACGAGGTTTCGGCTACCGAAAGTCCTTCCGGTCCTTCCGGTTCGAGTTCCTCCGATCCGATCCTCGCGACTTGCCCGTCCAACGTTAAAGGAGTATTGGCGGCCGAGCCGAAATTGGGAACGGCGAACAACCAGGCGCGACCGCGAACCGCGAGCGACGTGGGGTTGCCGACGGCTATAATCCAGTTTGGTAAGGTCCGACGGAGGTCTTATTCTTTGGCGGGAGTTTCATTCAGAGGCGTCACCAAAATCTTCGGCAAGGATGTCAAGGCGGTTGACAACCTCAACCTCGACATTCGCGACCAAGAGTTCATGGTTCTCGTAGGTCCGTCCGGCTGTGGCAAAACCACGGCCCTTCGCATGATCGCCGGTCTCGAGGAAGTGTCCCAGGGCGATCTGATGATCGGCGAGACGCGCGTCAACGACGTCCCGCCGAAGGACCGCGACATCGCCATGGTCTTCCAGAACTACGCGCTGTACCCGCACATGAACGTGTACGACAACATCGCGTTCGGCCTGCGGCTCCGCGAGCTGAAAGGCGCCCTGTGGCAGCTGTCGCACCTCAGCGAGGCCCGCAAGATCAAGGAAGACATCGACCGGCGCGTGCGCGAGGCGGCCGCGATGCTCGGGATCGAAGGCCTCCTCAACCGGCGACCGAAGGAACTCTCCGGCGGCCAGCGCCAGCGCGTCGCCCTCGGCCGCGCCATCGTGCGGAAGCCCAAGGTCTTCTTGATGGACGAACCGCTGTCCAACCTGGATGCCAAGCTTCGGATCCAGACCCGAGCCGAGCTGATCCGGCTCCACCGGCAGCTTGGCATCACCACCATCTACGTCACCCACGACCAGGTGGAGGCGATGACGATGGGCCAGCGCATCGCGGTCATGAAGGACGGACTCCTGCAGCAGTGCGACCAGCCGGAGAACGTCTACCGGCGTCCGGCCAACAAGTTCGTCGCCGGCTTCATCGGCTCGCCGCCCATGAACTTCATCCCCGCCAAGGTGGTTCAGGAAGCGGGCGAGCTCTACGTGGACGCCGAATCCTTCAAGCTCCCGCTCAACGGGACGATCCCCGCCAAAGACTACGTGGGCCGGGACGTCACGCTGGGCATCCGTCCGGAAAACATCTTCGACGCCAACGTGCCCGGCCCGGTCAAGCCCAGCCCCAAGAACACGATCGTCGCGAAAGTGGACGTGCTGGAGCCCTTGGGCCACGAGTACGTCGCTTATCTCGGCTCGGGCCGCCACAGCTTTGTGGCCACCATCGACCCGAACACGAAGGTCCGAGAGGGGCAGGAAGCGAACTTCGTGATCAATCTGGACGAGGTCCACCTCTTCGACAACGAGTACGAAGTCGCGATCCGCTGATCGTTGCCGATAGGGGCACGCGATCCAAAAAGCGGGGACCGCTCCGATCGGAGCGGCCCCCGCTTCCGTTGGAGAGTCGTCCGCCTTACTTTCGGCGACGGCGAAGGAACAGGCCCGCACCGGCCGCCAGCGCGGGGAGGGTGCCCGGCTCGGGGACGGCCTGGACGGTCAGCTCGTAGCTGGTGCTCGGGTAGTAGTACGTGCCGCGATAGTCGAGGAACGTGGTGTAGATGTCGGCCCCGTTGTCGCCGGCATCGAAAATCGACAGCGTGTAGCTTTCGCCGGCCGCCAGCCCGAGGTTCTTCAGCGAGATCCGAACGAGCGCGGACGCGGTCGCGCCCGGAACCTCGGTGAGGTTGAGGCCGGTGCCCATCGGGATGTCGAGCCCGAACGGGCGCACGTGGTTGCCGCTGCCGAACCCGCCGGCCGCCGCCGGAGTGAAGAGCATGCCGATGGTCGGGTGCACGTACGTGACGGACGCCATCTCCGAGGCGCCGCCGAGACCGATCTTGCCGTCGAGCGGAGTCGCCGACAGACCTTCCGACGTCGCCGTGTCGTAGCCGACGAACAGGTTCATCCCCGTGTGGGTCAAGTTCGTCGTGTAGAAAACGGTGACGTCGAAGGTGGAACCGGGAAGACCGATGGTCAGCGACGTGATCGGGTTTCCGTCCGAATCTCCGAAGTAGAACAACGGCACGTCGGTCGCCATCGCCGAAAGGGGCAACGCCGCCAACAACGCGCCGACGCCAAGCTTGGCCAATTTCGTTGATCTCATGATTTCGATACTCCTCCTCTAGCCCGGGGAGGGGTCTCCAATCTCGAGACCCCGCCCAATCGATCTGTTTCTATCGATTTGTTTCTTCTGTTTCTATCGTAGCCCGAATCCGGCCCGGACGGCAATCAAGGTTCGCCGTTGCGCCGGTAGTTCTTGGCCACGATGTTGTAGTCGCTCACCGTGACCTGGCCGCTCCCGTTCAGATCCGCGTTCGGGTTCCAGTTCGACGAAGACGGCGTCGCCCGGAATGCGGACGCCACGAGGTTGTAGTCCGTGATCGTGATCCGGTTGTCGCCGTTGACGTCCCCGTTGAACAGGCTGACCGACAGTCCCGACGCCCCGCTGCCCGTGATCACCACGTTGCGGAGGACGCTCTGGAGCCAGGTTCGGCCCTGGATCGCGATGTCGAACGTGCCCGTGCGGTTGGTCGTGAAGCTCATCGCACCGTTCTCGCCCAGAGTCACGTTGTGCTCCTCGAGCGTGGCGGTCGTGCCCGGAGCCCGCAGGCGAACCCGGACCACCTCGCCCGCCGTGGTGCGGTTCCAGTCCTGAAGCGTGACGGTTCCCGTCACGGTGGGGGCCGCGGCGAGAATCTGGATCGAGCGCACGGTCGACATGCCGGCCCCGTTGACGTACCGGACGTTCAGCCAGAGCGGCCCGTTGGACGGCAGAGAAAGCCCGGTCAGAGTCTGGTTCGGAATCTCCTGGTCCAGCCGCCGGGCCGACATCACGTCGGCGGCCCCTTGGGTGGTGCCGATGGTCGCTTCGATCAGATCCAGACCGGTTTCGGTGTCGTAACCCCAGTGTCGGAAGCTGACCGAGCTGGCGCCGATGCTGTCCAGCTCCAGCACGGCCGCGACCGGGGGCGTCTCGTCGAACGTGGTGCCGACCCAGAAGTCGAACCCGGTGAGGTCGCTGTAGGGGCGGATCGTGAGCCGCTTCGTCTTGGCGACTCCGCTCGGGATGGCGCGGACGTCGTACACGCCCATGGGGGCCCCGTCGAAACGGTAGTATCCGTGGACGTTCGTCGACGTGACCTTCACGATCGTCCCCGTCGTCGTGCGCAGCTCGACCCGAACGTTGGCGAGGGGGGTCGTGTTGAAGAAGACGATCCCCTCGACCGATCCGACCGGAAGGTCGCTCGGATTCGTCGGCTGCCGGTTGATGCCGATGCCGTCGAGCATGAGCGTCTCCATATCGAGGACGCCGTATCCCTGGGTGGTCTCCCAACCTCCGTACGGGGCCCCCATGAGTCCGGCCGCCGACTGCTGGAGGGCGCGGTACGTCCGAACGTTGCTCCAGTTGCCCTGGCGCAGGTTGTTCTTGCCCATGTAGAGGCCGGCCGCTCCCGCGACGAGCGGACTCGCCATCGACGTGCCCGCGACGTAGGCGTAGTTGCGCCAGTAGGGCGGGTAGAGAATGCCCTGGTCGCTCATGTTCGACATCACACCCGGGCCGCGCATCGCGGTCGAGTAGATGAACTGGATCATGTAGTAGAACGGCTCGACCGAGAACAGCACGTCACCACCCGGGGCGGAAATGTCGACGTAGCTGCCCGTGCCCGCGTACGTACCGGTCGCCGGAATGCCGAACGGTCCGTTGGCGGTGACGCCGAGGGCGCCGCTGCACGCGGCCGGGTAGATCGGTCCGAGGTTGCCGCCGCCGCTGCCGCTCTCGTTGCCGGCCGCCACCACGAGCGCGCCCTTCTGCCAGGCGTAGGTGACGGCGTCCTGGAACATCGGCGACCAGTTCATCGTGCCCAGGCTGAGGTTGATGATGTCGGCCCCGTTGTCGACCGCGTAGTAAATTGCCATCGCCGCATCCGCGTCGGTGCCGGTGCCGCTCGAATCGAACACGCGCAGGATCATCGCCTTGGAGTTGAAGCCGCTGCCGATCGTCCCCTGGTTGACCGAGCTGCTGAACGCGCCGTTGTTTCCGGCCGCGATCGCGATCCCCGCGACGTGGGTCCCGTGTCCGTGGAAGTCGTCGGCGTCGTCGACCCCGCCGACCGTGATCTCGCCGGTCGCGAGATTCAGTCTCGGCTTGCCCGAGTGCTGCCAGATCAGCTGGCCCCCGAGAGCGGCGTTCGAACTGGTGCCGCCCGCGTTGATGAAGTCGGGGTGGTGCATGTCGGCGCCCGTGTCGATGATCGCGATCGTCGGTCGGTCGGCCGGCATCTGGGCCGCCGTCCAGTAGCGGCCCGGCCAGATCGTCCACGCCTCCATCGCCTGAGACTCGACGAGGTGCCACAAACGT
>JBDNCL010000111.1:0-9577 GCA_046719655.1 Fimbriimonadaceae bacterium | reverse complement strand
GCCCATCTCGCGCTTCTCCCAGATCCTCGGGATTCAGGAGCAGAGCGTCAAGAACCTCGCCAGCACCATCATGCGGAAGCTGGACTGCAAGAACCGCGTTCAGGTGGCCCTGCGACTGTCGACGCAGAACACCGCCGCAGGCCGAGTGTGAGACAGAGAGTTTTCACGGCCGTCGTCGGAGCGCCGGTCGTGCTGGCCGCCCTTTTCGCGCCAACGGCTTTGCCGTTGGCGCTCCTCATGTTGGCGGCCGTCGTAGCCGGCAGCATCGAAATCGCCGAGATGGTAGACAAAAGTCGACGTGAAACGCCTCTCGCCGGGGTTTTGGTCGTTCTCCTCGTCGGTTGCCAGGCCCTCGGCCTGTTGCCTCGCCTGCACGGTTCGCTCGAGCCCTTCCTTCTCTTCGGGCTCTGGTTGGTCGGGGTCGCCGCCACCCGGGCGTTGATCGCCGGTCGGCGTCCGGCCTGGTTGCGCGAGCTTTCGGCTCTCTGGGTCGGGGCTCCCATGGCCGCCTTGCTGTGGGTGGCTTTTGCCCAGCCCGTGGCGGGCGACGACTGGCGCCTCGGCAACCCGCTGATCATGCCTCTCTTCGCGATCTGGGCGGGGGACTCGGCCGCGATCCTGGCTGGGCGCTGGTTCGGGAAGAGACCGCTCGCGCCGCGGATCTCGCCGAAGAAGACGGTCGAGGGTTCGCTGGCGAATCTCGTCGTCTGCGTGCTGGTCGCCCTTCTGGTGGCGTGGTCTCTGGATGCGCCGCTGGCGATCGGGTTCGCGGTCGGGGCCATCTGCGGGGTGCTGGGGCAGGTCGGCGATCTCTTCGAGAGCGCGCTCAAGCGCACGTGGGGCAAAAAGGACTCCGGCGTCATTCTTCCGGGTCACGGCGGACTTCTGGACCGAGTCGATTCGATCCTCTTCGCCGCTCCGGCGTCCGTGCTGGTGATGCTGCCCTGGGTTCAGCCGTGATGGGCCTTTTCGTCGGTCGGTCAGGGTTTCGGTAATCTCGGACGATGCGCGCCATCGAGGCCGAACGCCTGGGAAAGACCTTCTATGTTCCCCGCAAGTCGCCGGGCATGGCGGGTGCGATCAAGGGCCTGTTCACCCGGAAGAAGGTCGCGATCGAAGCGGTGCGGGACATCGACCTGACCATCGACCAAGGCGAGATGGTTGGGTTTCTCGGTCCGAACGGGGCGGGCAAGACGACGACCCTGAAGATGCTGACCGGCATCCTCCACCCCACGACCGGTTCGGCGAAGGTTCTCGGCCATGTCCCCCACCGGCGCGACCCGGACATGCTCAAGCGCCTGGCGCTCGTGATGGGGAACAAGATGTCCCTGTGGTGGGACCTGCCGGCATGGGACGGTTTTTTGGTGCTCAAAGAGATCTACGAGGTGGAGGACGCCAAGTTCAAGCCGAGGGTCGAGCGCCTGATCGAGACCCTGCAGGTCTCCGACAAGATCCACACCCAGCTCCGAAAGCTGAGCCTGGGCGAACGGATGAAGTGCGAGCTGGTCGCGGCCCTCATCCACGCCCCCCAGCTCGTCTTCCTGGACGAGCCGACCCTGGGGCTGGACGTGGTGAGCCAGAAGCGCATCCGGGAGTTCCTGCGCGACTTCCACCGCGAGGAGAACTGCACCATCGTCCTCACCAGCCACTACATGCAGGACGTCCAGGAGCTGTGCGACCGGGTCGTCGTGATCGATCACGGCCAGCTCGTGTTCGACGGGACGCTCGATTCTCTCGCCGCCCGGTTTGTCGAGTCCCGAAGATTGCGGCTGTCGCTGGGCAAGGACGTCGAGCGGGCCGACCTGGAGCGGTTCGGCGCGGTCGTCTCCTACGAGGACGGCGAGGTGGTGCTCGACGTCCCGCGCGAGAAGACGGCCGCGATCACGGCCGCCGCTCTCCAGGCGTTGCCCGTCCTCGACATCGCGGTAGAGGAAGTTTCGATCGAAGAAGTCGTCCGGTCCCTCTTCGACCGCCCGGCGGACGGGAAGGCCTGAGACGCCCTGTTTCACGTGAAGCAGGGCGTCGTCTTCGGGCCGTCCGTTTTCGTCGCCGCCCGATGTTTCACGTGAAACAGGGATGTCCCGGATCGACGGCGTGCGGGTCGGTACACTCAGCCCGCGCCTTCTAGACAGGAAGGCGAGGAGGAGTATGGACCCAGCGAACGAGCTCTCGACACGCTACGACGCCTCGGCCGTCGAGCCCAAGTGGTACGCCAGATGGGAAGAGGCGGGACTCTTTAGCCCCGACCCCGACCCGGCCAAGCCCGTCTTCTCGATGACGATCCCGCCGCCGAACATCACGGGTGCCCTCCACATGGGGCACGCGCTGTGCTACCCGCTGCACGACACGGTCGGCCGATATCAGCGGATGAAGGGAAAGTCGGTCTTCATCTTGCCCGGCCAAGACCACGCCGGGATCGCCACCCAGAGCGTGGTCGACAAGCTGCTGCGGGCCGAGGGGACGAGCGCCTTCCAGGTGGGGCGCGAAAAGTTTCTCGAGCGCGCTTGGCGGTGGCGGGAGGAGAGCGGCGGCACGATCCTGCGCCAGTTTCGAACGCTCGGGTGCGCTTTCGACTGGTCCGCGAACCGGTTCACGCTGGACGAGGCCTACCACGACGCCGTCCTCGACGTGTTCATCCGATGGTTCGAACGCGGACTCATCTACCGGGGCCAGCGGGTCGTAAACTGGGACCCCGGCCTTCAGACGAGCGTGTCGGACATCGAGACGGAGCGCAAGCTCGTCCGAGGCAAGCTCTACCACGTCCGGTACCCCTTCGCCGATGGATCGGGCCATATCGTGGTGGCCACCACCAGGCCCGAAACCATGCTCGGAGACGTGGCCGTGGCCGTCAACCCGAGCGACGCCCGCTACGACGGCAAGGTGGGCAAGACCCTCGTCCTGCCCCTCCTGAACCGGGAGATCCCCCTCGTCGCCGACCCCTATCCGGACCCGAACTTCGGCACCGGAGCGGTCAAGATCACGCCCGCCCACGACCCCAACGACTACGAGGTCGGCCGCCGCCACGGTCTGCCCATGCCGATCGTGCTCGACGGTCGGGCCAGGGTCAACGAGAACGGCGGGCCCTACGCCGGCCTGGACCGGTACGAAGCGCGCAAAAAGATCGTCGAGGACCTCGAGGCCCGAGGGCTTCTGGAGAAGGTCGAAGACTACGAGATACCGATCCTGATCAGCGAGCGCAGCAAGGAGCCGATCGAACCGCTCCTGTCGGAGCAGTGGTTCGTCCGGATGGAGGAGCTGGCTCGGCCCGCCATCGAGGCGGTTCGCGACGGTCGGATTCGATTTGTCCCCGAGCGTTACGCCAAGGTCTATCTCGACTGGATGGAGAACATCCGCGACTGGTGCATCGGACGCCAGCTGTGGTGGGGGCACCGGGTTCCGGTGTACTACGACGCCGACGGAAACGCCTACGCCGCCCGAAGCCGGGAGGACGCGGAGAAGAAGGCGGGACGGCCGATCGTGCGCCAAGACGACGACGTGCTCGACACCTGGTTCAGCTCCGGCCTCTGGCCGTTTGCGACCCTGGGATGGCCGGCCGAGTCCGAACTGCTCGAGCGCTATTATCCGACCTCTCTTCTCATCACCGACCGCAACATCATCTACCTCTGGGTCGCCCGGATGGTGATGATGGGGCTCGACTTCGCCGGGGACATCCCGTTCCGCGAGGTGTTCATCTACGCGACCGTCTTGAACGAGAAGGGTCAGCGGATGAGCAAGAGTCTCGGAACGGGCGTCGATCCGGTCGAGGTCATCGACAAGGTGGGCGCCGACGCGCTTCGGTACACCCTCCAAAGTCAGACGGGCGAGAACCAGGACATCCGGTACAGCGAGCGCCGCACGGAAGAGGCTCGGAACTTCTGCAACAAGATCTGGAACGCCACCCGGTTCGTTCTGATGAACGTCCGAGAGACTCCCCGGCGTCCGGCGAACCTCGAAGCGGTGGACCGGTGGCTCCTCAGCCGGCTCCGAAAGACGGAGATCGCGGTGCGGGAGGCGTACGAGACGTACAACCTCCAGGACGTCTGCAGCCACCTCTACCGGTTCTTCTGGTCCGAGCTGTGCGACTGGTACATCGAAGTGTCCAAGTCCCGGCTGACCCGGTCGGAGGGAGAGTCGACGCAGGCGGCCAAGTGGGTCCTCATCACGTCGATCGAGGTGTTTCTGAAGATGATGCACCCCGTGATGCCGCACATCACGGAAGAGCTGTATCAGCACCTACCCGTCGAGGGCCGCTCCCCGTTTCTCATGACGGCCTCGTGGCCGCAGATTCCCGAAGATTTCGACGATCCCGAAGCGGAGGCGGAGTTGGAGAGAGCGTTCGAGATCACCCGCGCGGTGCGCGCGCTCCGGGCCGAGCTCGGCCTGACGCCCGGGAAATCGATCGTTCCCGTCGCCCACGTCGAGGGCGACCTGGGCGACTCGGCGGAAACGTTCCGAACCCAGGCGTGGATCGACCGCCTCGTCGCCGGGCCTCCGCCGGCCGGCGCGCCCCACGTGTCGGTCACGGTCGCGGGAGTCGACGTGCACCTCCTGCTCGAAGGGCTGGTGGATCCCGGCAGGAGATCGAGCGGTTGACGCGGGAGCGGGAGAAGATCGCGTCCGAATTGGCGAAGATCCGGCAACGCCTGTCCAATCCGAACTTCGTCGAGCGTGCGAAGCCCGAAGTGGTGGAAAAGGAACGGTCGGCGGCTCGAGAACTGGAATCCCAGCTCGACAAGGTCGAAGCCAGGATGGCGATGTTCGGCGGATCCGTCTAGGCTGGCCGCGGCAGAACGGTTCCGTTTCGGCGAAGGCAGACGACGGTCGAGGCCCCGCCGCCGACCCGGGGTCGGCGGCGGGGCGCGCAGTCCAGACGGTTGCCCGATCAGGCGGCAATCCGGAGGTGGGATCCGCTCTCCCTCTTCCCGCTGTCGAGAGTGAAGCGGGAGAGCAGGCGGTTGACCTCTTCCGCGGTGGCGCTGAGGGCCTGGGCCATCGCGCTCGCCTGGTCGATCCCCTTCTGCTGTTCGGCGATGGCGGCGAGGACTTCCTCGGTCGAGGCCGAGACCTCTTCCGTCGAGGCGCCGAGTTCTTGCGCCCCGGCCGCCGTCTCTTCGCTGACCGCCGCCACCTGCTGGATCGCGCCGGTGACCGTCGCCGCGCTCTCGGCCATGGCCCGCACGCGCTGGTCGGCCTGCTTGGCGGCCTGACCGACCGCTTCGATCGCCGCCCGGATGTCGTTGAGGGCCTTGCTTGCCGAACCGCTGTGGCTGACGCCCTGCTCGACTTCCTTCGCCGTCGCCTCCATGCGGACGATCGCCTGATCCACGCCCTGGCGCACGCTGGCGATCAGCGATGCGATCTCCTTGGTGGCTTCGCCGGCGCGTTCGGCCAGTTTGCGGACTTCGTCGGCGACGACGGCAAAACCTCGACCGTGGTCGCCCGCGCGAGCCGCCTCGATGGCGGCGTTGAGAGCGAGCAGGTTGGTCTGCTCGGCGATTTCCTCGATCGTCTGGACGATGGCGCCGATCTGCTGCTGCTTCTCGCCGAGGATGCGGACCGCCTCGGCCGAGTTGGCGACTTCCTCCTGGACGCGCTGCATGCTGCGGATCGTCTCTTGAACCGCCTCTCCGCCCTCGGCCGCGACCTGGCCGGCCTGTTCGGCCGTTTCCTGCTGGACCGCGCTGTTCTTCTGGACCTGCCCGATCGCTTCCTGAAGCGTGTCCATGGCGGCGCTGGCTTCGGTTGCGTTCCGAGCCAGCTGGTCGGACCCGCGCGCCATCTCGTTGCTGCCCTGAGCGGCGCTCTGGATGGCGCGGCCGACTTCGTCCATGGTCTGGCGATGCCGTTTGCCGACGCGGCAACGGATTGGGAGACGGCCGAAAGCTGCTGGCTGCTGGCCCCGACGTCGCCGGCCGCAGACTGGACGTTCGCCACGATGTCCTGGAGGCCCGTTCTCGCCTGCTCGTAGCTCGCGATCGTGCTCTGTATCTTGGCGAGCATCGAGTTGAACACGGCCGAAAGCTTGCCGATCTCGTCGTTGGACGGGGTGGGCACCGGGGTGGTCACGGGACGAACCTCGACCGTAAGGTCGCCCCGCTCGAAGGCCTTGATGCCGGCTTCCAGTCCGGTGACGCAGTTTGCTTCCAGGCTGTTCAGGCGGGTGGACAAGGCCTGCACCGGCGCCGTGATGCTGCGGGAGATGAACCACGTGATCGCGACGCTGACGGCCAACGCGGCGATGAGGGTGAGGAGCATGACCCGATTGGCTCTCGCGTTGGTTGCGACAAACTTAGCCGACAGCTCCTCGCCCCGGCTTACGTTCCACTTCGTCACCTCCTCGTCGGCGGGAACGACCTTGTCGAGATAGTGCCTGAGCGACTCGCCCTCGACGATTTCGCTCGCTTCGGCGATCTTTCCGGCGTCGGCCAGATCGCAGACACGGAGAAGGTATGCTTCCTGCTCGCTCCAAGCCTCTTGGTACCTGGCAAGGTTCGCCTTGTCCTGTTCATGGTCGGAGTACTTCTTGTACTCCTCGAAGTTTTTGTCGATCTCGGCCGTCTTTTCGCGAACCTGATTGGCATACTTTTTCGATCCCTCCAGGTTGGCGGCGGTGGTCACGCGAAGGATCAGGCGACGAACATCGACGATGTCTTTGTCGATTTCGCCGGACAGGATCGCTCTGGGTAGACCCCTCGTGCCCATGTTGGTGCCCTGATCGGTCAGTTCGGCTATCGACTGTCTCCCGACTAAGAAGATGACGCCCGCCATGAGCGTCACGAGCCCAAAACCGATCGCCAGTTTGACGGCGATCTTCAAATCTTTGAACTTCATGGTGTGGTAACCCCATTTGCTGGACTGCGTGGGGTCGACGGCCCCGCGCCCTCTCCCCAAAAGTGGGGGTCGGCCGACCGACACATCTCATTTGTTGGCCGAAAGCCGGTAGAAAGTCAGAGAGCGCGGCAGAAAACTGCACATCGACCCGACGTTGGCCGAACGAATTTCGGCGAAAATCCCGCCCGGCGCAGAAGGAATGCGGAAAGAGGCCTCGAAAAAATACGAGGTACTTCAAAGGACCCGGAATTCGTGGGCGCGGATCGGTCCACCGCCGCGTCTGAAAAGGGGAAATGCCGGTATTCTGGAGCTGGAGGCGGTATAAGGAGACAGGAAGGACGAATTTTCACCAATCAGCGCAAAATTGCCGGTCAACAAAGGCTCGGCAAACGCTGGTAAAAAGCGAGCGAAAGCAGCGCTAAGTAGAGCGAGCCAAAAAGCGAGCCAAGCAGAGAACACCAACACATCGCCCTGGCGGGCTTGCCTCCTTCTCTCCCGCCCGGGCTTCTTTTTTGGGCGGCGCCGGGCGAACCGTCCGGGATTTCGGGGACCCGGATTTCCTCGCCGGGCGGGTGCCCGACAACGGTCAGCCGCGCAGAGTCTCGAGGACGTGGGCGTACTTTTCGAGGACGAACTTCCGCTTCACCTTCAGGGTCGGCGTCAGCTCGCCGCCTTCGACCGTGAACGGCGTCGCGATCAGGGCATACCGTTTGACCATCTCGAAGTTGGCGAGCGTCTTGTTGATCCGGCTGACCTCGGCTTTGATCAGCTTTTCGGTGGCGGGGTGGCGCACGAGTTCGGCGTCGTCCGCGAGTTGGATTCCATCCCCGGCGAGCGCGGTCCGCACACGCTCCAGGTTGGGCACGATCAGGCCATAGACGTACTCGGAACCGTCGCCGAAGAGGACGACTTCCTGGATGAGGTCGCTCTCCTTCATGCGGTTCTCGATCATCTGGGGAGCGACGTTCTTGCCGTTGGCGAGGACGAGGATGTCTTTCTTGCGGTCCGTGATCTTGATGTGGCGGCCCTCGTACTCGCCGATGTCGCCGCTGTGGAACCACCCGTCGGCGTCGATGGCCTGGGCCGTCTCCTCGGGGAGGTTGTAGTAGCCCGTCATCACGGCCGGCGACTTGATGAGGATTTCGCCGTCGTCTGCGAGTTTGATCTGGGTCTCTCCGATCGGAACGCCGACCGTCCAGTACTTGGAATCGTCGGGCGGGTTGATGGAGCAGCCGGACGAGGTCTCGGTCAGACCGTACCCCTGCAGAACCTTCAAGCCGAGGGCCATGTAGAACTCGGCCACGTGGGGAGGCAGGGCGGCGCCGCCGGAAACGAAGAAGCGGATGCGTCCGCCCGTCCGCGCCCGAACCTTGGACGCCACGATCTTGTCGAGAAGTCCGGCCAGCGGGGCGAACTGGCCTTTGGCCTTCTTCAGCCCCTGCTCGAGGCAGAGGGCGAACAGCTTCTGGCGGATCGGAGGCGCCTTGGCGACGTTTTCGAGGACCCGTTCGCGAGTCGCCTCCAAGAAGCGCGGGACGCACAGCATGATCGTCGGCTTCACCGCGATCATGTCGTTGGCGAGCGACGCCAGGCTCTTGGCGTACCCGATCGTGGCGCCGGCGAAGATGGGAAGCACCTGCCCGTTGACCCGCTCGTACACGTGCGACATCGGGAGGAACGACAGGAACGTGTCGTTGTGGTCGAACGGGAAGTTCGCCACGACCTGGCCGCAGATCCAGGTGAGGGCGCGGTGCGGCAGCATGGCCCCCTTGGGGTTGCCCGTGGTCCCGCTCGTGTAGATGAAGGTGGCGATGGATTCGGGATCGACGGCGTCGATCGCCCGGTTCCACTCCTCGACGCTCAGCGCATCGGGGTTGCCGACCGCCCTGGCGTCGAGGGATTCGGGATCGCCCTTCAACAGGACGACCCGGACCTCGTCCATGCCGTTCGATTTGGCCGCCTGGTCCGGCGAACCGGCGACAACCACCTGGGCGCCCGAGTCTCGGACGATGTACTGGGTCTGGTCGGCCGGCAGAGTCGAGTAGATCGGAACGACGATGACGCCGAGCGTTTGGCACGCCCAGTCCGTGAACGCCCACTCGACGCAGTTTTCGCTCTGGATGGCGAGACGGTCGCCCGGTTCCAGCCCGAGCGACTGCAGGGCTCCGGCGTAGGCCCGCACCCGGTCGGCCAACTGGCGGTAGGAGATCGGTTCGAACGACTTGCCGGTCGGAGCGAGCATGGCCGGCTTGTCGGCCCACTTGCGGCACGACTCCCGCAAAACGGCGCCGAGACTCGGTCCGGCGCTCACCGGAACCCCACTTTCGTCGACCATCCTTTGCGTCATCTTCAACTCCACCTCGGGTCGCCGAGCCGATGCCTTCGGCAATGCTTAACGGACCTCCAGGTTTCGCGCATTTTAGACCATCTCCCGTCCGATTATCGATGCTTTGGGCCGGGTCTGGGCGGTCCGTCTTCGTGGGTATTCCTGGGTCGGCCGCGGTCGGCGACGAGTATCGGCGGTCGGGGCCGAAGGTAGCCTTGACGACGACATGGAGCATCTGCGCGTCGGTTTCATCGGTTGCGGCCGGCCCTGGAAGACGGAAGGGGCGACCGGTTTCGGCATCTCGCACGACCACGCCCGCGGCTACCGATCGGTGCCGGCGACCAAGATCCACGCCTTGGCCGACATCGATCTCGAGAACGCGGAGGCCTTCCGGAGGGAGCACGGCGGCGAAGTCAGATC
>JBDNCL010000110.1:0-9616 GCA_046719655.1 Fimbriimonadaceae bacterium | reverse complement strand
GGATCGCCGTCGTAGAAGATCGTGACTTCGTCTACCCAACGTCGGAGCAGTTGGGCGTGCTCTTCGGCCAGAGCCGTCCCGAGCGACGCGACCGCCGTGTCCACCCCGGCCCGATGGCAGGCGATGACGTCGAGGTATCCCTCGACCAGAACGGCGTGCCGCCGCCTGCGCATGGCCTCTCGGGCCCGGAACATCCCGTAAAGCACGCGGCTCTTGCGGAAGATCGGGGTGTCTCCCGAGTTGATGTATTTGGGATGCCCGTCCCCCAAGACCCGGCCTCCGAACGCCACCAGTTCCCCGCGCTCGTTTCGGATGGGAAACATCAGCCGGTTGAAGAACTTGTCGCGGTAGCCCGAACCGCTCTGGTCGACGAGGAAGAGATCCCGGCACATTTCGAGCGGGAAACCGGCCTTTCCCAGGCGTCGGCTCAGGGGGCTTCCGTCGGCCGGCGCATAGCCGATCTCCCAAGCGTCGAGGATCTCTTGGTCCAGTCCCCGCCGCTCCACGTACCCGAGGGCCTCGCGGGATCGGACCAGCTGCTCCCGGAAGAACTTCAGCGCCTCCTCCATGGCCGCGAGCTGGCGGACGCGCAGGCTGTGGTCGGGCGCCCCGGCCCGGGGCGTCAGCTCGACCCCCGCTTGACGGGCGAGGATCTCCAGAGCTTCGGGAAAATCGACGTTCTGGGTCTTCATCACCCAGCTGAACACGTCGCCCGTTTCGCCGCAAGACCAACACCGGTATCGGCCGGTGGTTTCTGAAACAGAAAAGGAAGGGTTTTTGTCCGGATGAAACGGACACAAACCCTTCCAGTCTTTTCCCGTGCGTTTCAGGGAGACTCGTTGGCCGACGAGCTCGACGATGCTGATCCTAGCTCGTATTTCTTCCCGCTCGCCGGCCACGCTTCATTTTAGGCCTTGCCGCCCGAGACGACGATGCCGGTCACGACGTGCGGCGTGTTCTCGCCCAGTCGGTTGAGCCGGAACGCCACCCGCTGTCGGACCAGGTACCGCACCACCAGGCTGGTGTCGCCCGAGATCTCGTAACCGTCTGGGGCGCCGTACGCCCCGATCAGGTCCGCGACCCGGGCCCCGAATCCGATCCGCCGGCTGGTGCGGACGTTGCGGTCTTCAAGGCCGATCGCCTCGATCTGGACGACGCGCATCTGCCGGTCGAGGATAAACCCGTACCGGCTCTGACCGCGGTTGTACACCCATCGCGTGAACGTGACCCGCTGCTCGGTTCCGGCCCCTCCGCCGAATCCCGCTCCCGGACCGCGTCCGCCGGGGATACCGGGCGCACCCACTCCGGGAGGGCCGAAACCGCTCGGGGCACCGGGAAATCCGCTGGGAGCGCCGGGCAATCCGGGAGGCATGGCGCCCATCGGGGGTCCTCCCGGGCCACGGCTGGGAACGCCACCGCCCATCGGGCCGCCCGCGTCGCCGAAGCCGTCCGGACCGCGGCTCTGGCGCAGCAGCTCGGTGCCGAAGTCGAAGTCGCTCGGAGAGACCGGGGCTTGACCCGTCTGGACGTCGACGCCGATCGCCGGTGAGGCCGCCCCGCCGCCGCCGCCTCGCGGACCGCCGCCGGGCGGCATCGGAGCGCCCATGCCGCCCATCGGGGCGCCGCCCATCGGGCCGCCGCCGACGGGGCCGATGTTGGCCGCGCCGAACACGACCGGCTGGATCTGGTTCGGATTGCCGAACCGCTGAATCAGGACCGTACCGGAATCGAACAGCCTGATGCCGACCAGGCCGGTCTCCGCCCGAAGCTGGGCGGCGGTAGCCTGACCGACCGCGGCCGTCTCGACCGCGCGCATCGCGCCGCCGATCGGTGCCTGTGCCGATTGAACGCTGGCCGTTGGGGCAAGGCTTGCAACCGCAACTCCGGCGAGAAGAACCCATCGATGTCTCAAGTCTGAAAATCCTCCTGAAACTTCACGGCGTTTCAAGTGCTCTGTCTCTGTAACAGACGCCGTCACCCGGCCGTAGGTCACGCGACGCCCAGCAAAAAGCTGGGCCTTCGCATGCGTCCCCCGGGTATACCCAGACGGTCCGACGTAGGAGACAACTGAACCATGGCCGAAAACCTTGCCGTAACCGCCGCCGACTTCGAAGAAAAAGTGCTCAACTCCGAACTCCCGGTCCTCGTGGACTTCTGGGCCGAGTGGTGTGGCCCGTGCCGCATGATCGGACCCTCGGTCGAGCAGCTCGCCCAGGAGTACGCGGGCAAAGCTCGCGTCTACAAGCTGAACGTCGACACCGACGGCGAGATCGCCGGACGCTACGGGGTCATGAGCATCCCCGCCCTCCTCGTGTTCAAGGGAGGAAAGGTTGTGGACCAGATGGTCGGCGCGGCGCCCAAGCCCCAGCTCGCCGCCCTGCTGGACCGAAACGTCTGAGCCAAGCGAGCGGCGTCCGCCCGCCGCCGCGGCCTCGGCGTCGAACGGGTGCCGACGCGGCGGACGTCGACGTTTGGGGGCGGTCCGCGCCGATCAGGCGGCACGGACCTGACCTACGAACTCGACCTCGGCCTTCTCGCTGACCTCGGTGTAGGCCACGACCGGGACGTTCGGGAACTGCTTCTCGACGATCCGGCGGAGAGGGAGCCGAAGCTGGGTGCCGCACAGGATGACCGGCTGCTGCCCGCGGCCCGCCGCCGTCTCGATCTGCTGCTGGAGATTGGCGATCAGCCGCCGCTGCTCGTCTGGATCGAGGACGAGAACCGCCCCAAAACTGGTGACGCTGACCTTTTCGGCCAGGGCTCGCTCGAGCGCCGGTTCGAGCGTGATGCAGTAGAGCCGGTTGCCGTCGTCGACGAACTGGCGCGTGATCGTCCTCGCGATGGCGGATCGGACCAGCTCGCCCAGTTGGTCGGGGTCTTTGACCCGGGAGCCGAAGTCGGCCATGGTCTCCAGAATCGTGACCATGTCCCGGATCGGCACCCGTTCCCGCAGAAGGTGCTGCAGAACCTTCTGGACGTCCCCCACCTGGAGCACGTTGGGGATGAGCTCCCCGACCACGGTCTCGTTGACCTGCTTGGCATTTTCGAGAAGCCGCATCACATCCTGCCGGCTGAGCAGCTCCGACGCGTAGGTTCGAACCGTCTCGCACAGATGGGTGGACACCACGGCGCTCGGCTGGATCACGGTGTAGCCGGCCCGCTCGGCCGCGTCCTTTTGAGACCGGTCGATCCAGAGGGCATCCAGGTTGAACACCGGATCTTTGGTCGGAACTCCCTGGACCGGGTAGAGCACCTCGCCGCTGCTCACGGCCAACAGCCGGTCGGGATCGAGCTCGGCCCGGGCGACCTCCTCGCCCCGAACCTTCAGCAGATATTCGTTGGGCTTGACCTCGAACGAGTCTCGGATTCGGACCGTGGGCATCACGAACCCCAGTTCGACCGCCAGCTGGCGCCGGGTCGCGGTCACCCGTTCCGACAGGTCGCCGCCGACCTTGGGGTCGGCGAGCTTCGTGAGCGAGTAGCCGATCTCGATCTCCAGAGGATCGACGTGGAGAAGGGGCAGCACCGCCTCCGGGCTGTGGGGTGGGGGTTCGTTGCCGACCTCGCGCTTCTCGTCCTTCTCCGGTTCGGCGATCACGAACGCGTTGCGGAGGTTCGGGTTCGCCCTCATCAAGCGCTGCAGCAGGATGAGCCCCGTTCCGGCGACGAGGAGCAGGATGGTCGGGAACCCCGGAACCGCCGCCATCGCCAGAAGGGCAAAGCCGGCGAACAGTATCGCCCTGGGCTGGCCCAGCAGCTGGAAGGCCACCTCGCCGCCCATCGTGCGCTGCTGGCCGATGCGGGTCACGAGCAGGCCGTTGGCCGTCGAGATCAGAAGCGCGGGAACCTGTGCGACGAGGCCTTCGCCGACCGAGAGCAGGGCGTACGTCTGCAAGATCGTGACCGCGTCGCCCTGACCCCGCAGGAACCCGACTCCGAATCCGCCCACCACGTTGACCAGGATGATCAGGATCGCGGCGATGGCGTCCCCCTTCACGAACTTGCTGGCGCCGTCCATCGCACCGTAGAAGTCGGCTTCCCGCTTGATCTGGAGCCGCCTCTCGCGGGCTTGGTCTTCGTCGATCAGACCGGCGGACAAGTCGGCGTCGATCGCCATCTGCTTGCCGGGCATCGCGTCCAGCGTGAAGCGGGCCACGACCTCGGAGACGCGTCCGGCGCCGTTCGTGATGACCAGGAACTGCACGATCACGAGGATCACGAAGGCGACGAAGCCGACCACGAAGTCGCCGCCCATCACGAAGCTTCCGAACGTCTCGATGATGTGGCCGCCCTGAGCCTGACCCAAGATCAGCTTCGTCGCCGCGATGCTGAGGGCCAGACGGAACAGGGTGGTGACCAGCAACAGGCTGGGGAAGACGCTGAACTCGAGCGGGTCGCTGACGTTGACGGCGCTGATCAGGATGATCACGCTCGCCGCGATCGCGATGATGAAGCCCAGGTCGAGCGCCCATATGGGCAACGGCACCACCAGCATGGCGACGATCGTCACCAAACCGGCTCCGAGCATGAGGTCGGTATGACGCAAAATGCGCTGCAGGGCTTCCATGGGCCGTGCCGAAGGCGGAGCGGTCCGCCATTGGTTCTATCGGCACAAATGCGGGGTTGGCTCAGGCACGGCCGGAGATTGCCGCCCGCCCGCCGACGCCCGCCCCGGCCTCCGAGGGCTTCGATGTCGGCGCTAGTGGATCGTCCGTTCGTCGTCGAACGCCTGGGTGTACACCGACTTGATGACCTCTTCCGGAGTCGTCCAGCCCCGAAGCACCTTGGCCTTTCCGTCTTCGAGCATGCTCCGGAAGCCTTGGCGTTTGGCCGCTTCGGTCAGGCCGCGGATGTCCTCGTGGCGCATGATCGCCTGACGGAACTCGGGCGTGCCGATGACGAGTTCGAACACGCCGATTCGGCCTCGGTATCCCGTTCCCCGGCACTCGGAGCAACCCTCTCCCTTCGCGCACTGACCCGTCGCCAGCTCCTCCTCGGTGAGCCGGAGCAGACGCATCTCCTCCTCGTCGGGCCGGTACGGCCGACGGCACTTCGGGCAGTTGAGGCGGACGAGACGCTGCCCGAGGATCGCCACGCACGTGCCCGCGATGAGGTACGGCTCGGCGCCCATGTCCACCATCCGCCCGATCGTCTCGATCGCGTTGTTGGTGTGGATGGTGGTCAGGACCAGGTGCCCGGTCAGACCGGCCTGGATGCCGATCGCCAGCGATTCGGGGTCGCGCATCTCGCCGACCAGCATGATGTCGGGGTCTTGGCGGAGGAAGCTCCGGATGACCCTCGGGAAGGTCATCTTCTCCGTGACCTGAACCTGGGCGATGTTGTTTTCGAATTCATATTCGACCGGGTCTTCGACCGTCACGATGTTGCGGGTCTTGCTGTCCAGCTGCGAGACGGAGGCGTACAGGGTCGACGTCTTTCCCGAGCCGGTGGGTCCCGCCACCAGGATCAGTCCGTAGGGGACGCGAATCGAACGCTGCCATTTCTGGAGAACGTCTTCGTCCATCCCCAGCTTGTGCAGGTCGACCTTCATCGCCTGGGGGTCCAGAATGCGGAGAACGAACTTCTCGCCGTTGAGGCACGGGACGCACGACGCGCGGGCGGCCAGCCGACGCCCGTTGAACTCCATGTCGATTCGTCCGTCCTGAGGTTCGCGGGTCTCGTCGATCCTCATGCCTGCCGCGAGCTTCAGACGGGCCAGGACGTTGACCGCCTGTTCCGGGTTGAGATTGCCGGTGGTGTGCAGCACGCCGTCCTGGCGGACGCGAATCCTCAGCTGGTCGCGCTCGGGCTGAAAGTGGATGTCGCTCGTGTTGGTCTCGAGCGCGTTCATCAGGATGCTGTCGACGATTCCGACCGCGATCGACATCTCGCTCCCGCCCATCTCGCGCGCGATCCCCTGCTCGCGCATGATCAGGCGGAACTTCTTGGCCGCGCCCCAGTTCGTCTGCGAATAGTCGTTGAAAGACATGCTTGCCCTATTGTGCCTGCATGGCCGCCCGCGAGTTCGACCGATCGGGTCGCTTCGACCGTTTTTGAACCTGAACCGTTCCAGGTAGCATCTCGGGCATGGTTTCGACCCTCGTGGCCTTGGCCGTCCTCCAGGCGCAGCCGGCCATCCTGTCCGCGCGCTACGACTTGGGCGAGAGGCTGAAGGCGTTGGACGTGGCGTGGCTCGCCAACCCCGATCGGACCCGACGCATGGCGGCGGTGCCGCCGATCCGAAACGCCGTGACCCAGTTTTTTTCCGCCCAGTGGGCCGAAGCGGCCCGGTCGCTCGATCTGGCCCGGGCGGCGCTGGAGGGGGACTCTCCTCTTCCCGAAGATGCCGTCTCCCTCCGGTTCATCCCGGCCGTGGTCGAGCCGGGCAAGACGGCGAATCTCCGGATCTCTTGGGCGTACACGCCCCGCGAGGCGCGCCCGGTCCGCGTAGCCGTCGGCGGCCGGGAGCTGACGGTGGCACCCGGACGCACGGCGACGCTCGAGGTCAACCCCCTGCGGGCCGATCCCGATCTGGCCCTGTCTCCCGAATCGGGTACGTCGGTGGGGGTCGTCGTCGGCTCGCGGACTCGACTCGTCGGCTTGTCGATCGTCAAGTCTCCCCGCGCCCGAGTCGCCGCCCTGAACCAGTCTCGAGACCCGATCGCGCGCGCCATGGCCGAGCAGCTCCAGCTCGCGCTCGACCGTCCGGAGACCCTGGAGCAGGACATCCCGTTTCTGCAGTGGCTGTTCATGGCCGAGCAGCTGTCCGAAGGTCGGCAGACGATCAACGACCTCGAAGACTTCCCCCACATCCGGCACGGAAACACGGTCATGCGCGCCCACATCCCGCGGGCCTTTCGGGGAAACCCCGGCCAGGCGCCGGAAGCGACCGTCGTGCTCGCCTTCCACGGAGCCGGAGGGTCGGAAAATCTGTTCTTCGAAGGCTACGGTCGCGGCCTCGCCGTCGCCGAAGCCCGACGCCGAGGGTGGATCATCGTCGCGCCCCGACTGACCGACAGCGCGGCCCGGGATGCGCTCGACTGGCTGACCACGGTCCGACGGCTCCGCATCCGCCAGGTGTTCGTGATGGGGCACTCGCTCGGAGGGGCGTACGCGGTGAACACCTTCTCCCGGGGGACTCGGCCGGCCGCCGCCGCCCTGATGGCTCCCGCCGTCATGCGCATCAACCGGGAACCGGCCGTCCCGATCTACCTGGCCGTCGGCAAACAGGAGATTCCGCGCCTGCTCGCCAGCTCCCAGGCCATCGGCCGCGAACTCGCCGACCGGGGCGACTTCCAGTTCGAGGAGTTCGATGCGAGCGAGCACCTCATGATCGTCGCCGACGCCATTCCGAACGCCTTCCGCTTCTTCGACCGGTACGCGAAGTGACCCGCTTCTGCCGGGGGCGCGACCACCGGAAAGGTAGAATCGAATCAAGATTCCCCGAGAAAGGAGCGTGTCTTTGGCCAAGCACGGACGACACTACGAACAGTTCAAGAAGACGCAACGTCCCGACCCTTCGCCCGAGGTCTCGGAACCGCCGGCCGGCGACGCCGAGCCCGAGGTCCAGGCCGGGGCTTCCCCTGAGATCGAGCTGCTCAAGGCAGAGATCGAGAAGCTGACGGCAGAAAGAGACCAGATCAACGACCAGCTGATGCGCGCCCTGGCGGACCATCAGAACTTCCGCAAGCGCATGATGCAGGACCGGGAGCGGGAGAGGCTGACCGCGACCCAGAAGCTGGTCGAGGACCTTCTTCCCGTTCTCGACAACTTCGAGCGTTCCCTCGCCGCCGCCGAATCCGGTGCGACCGTCGAGTCTCTGCTCGAGGGCATCCGCAGCGTCGACCGTCAGCTGCGGGCCGTCCTCGGCAGCGTCAACCTGACCCGGATCGAGGCGTTGGGCAAGCCCTTCGACCCGGAGCAGCACGACGCGATCGTGGCCGAGGTTCGGCCCGACCTGCCCGAGGGCACCGTCATCGAGGAGATCTCCCCCGGCTACGCTCTCGGCGGATCCGTGATCCGTCCGAGCCGGGTGAAGGTGTCTAAGGAATCGTGAGCCGCCGGCTGTTTGGAACGGACGGCGTTCGCGGAGTCGCCAACGATCGGCTCAGTCCCGAGCTGGCGTTCAAGCTCGGGCAGGCCGCCGGGCGGTGGCTGACGGAGTCGGGCGGGGTTCGGCGGGTCGCCATCGGGCGGGACACGAGGAGAAGCGGCCCGATGTTGGGTGCGGCCCTGGCGTCGGGATTCTGCTCCGTCGGCGTCGATGCGGTGGCGCTCGGGGTGGTGCCGACGCCGACCGTCTCGTACGTCGTCCGCACCGGCGACTTCGGCCTCGGAGCCGTGGTGTCGGCGAGCCACAATCCGGCCCCCGACAACGGCATCAAATTCCTCGGGCACGACGGGCGTAAGCTCGCCGACGAGGTCGAAAAGGCCATGGAGGACCTGCTCGAGGAGCCGCTCGTCCGACGCCCCACCGGCGTCGGAGTCGGACTGCTGGAGAGCGACCGCGGTCCGATCGAAGCCTATCTCGACTACCTGGTTTCCCTCGTTCCCGAGCGCCTGAACGGCATGACGGTGGCCCTGGACGCCGCCCACGGCGCCGCCTACGAGCTGGCGCCCGAAGTCCTCGTCCGACTCGGCGCCAACGTCTTGGTCACGGGAGCCGAGCCCAACGGCGTGAACATCAACGAAGAGGGGGGAGCCACCAAGCCGGAAACGATTCAGAGGTTCACGGTCGAGGCCGAGGCCGACGTCGGAGTCGCATTCGACGGCGACGCGGACCGGGCCGTCTTCAGCGATGAGCGCGGCACGCTCCTGAACGGAGACCGCACCATCGGCATCTGGAGCGGGCACTGGCAACGGCACGGCCGCCTCGGACCTTCGGTCGTGGTCGGGACCGTGATGAGCAACGGCGGATTCGAGGCGTACCTCAACGGCCGGGGAATCGGCTTGGAGCGCGCGCCCGTCGGCGACAAGTACGTGGCCGAGCAGATCGAAAAGACCGGGGCGCGGATCGGCGGGGAACAGAGCGGCCACATCATCTTCCCCGAACGAGGCCCGACCGGAGACGGTCTCATCACGATGTTGGAACTCCTGCGCGTGCTTCGGCGCGAGGAGCGCCCGGCGTCGGCGTTCGCGGCCGACTACGAACCCTGGCCCCAGGTCCTCATCAACGTGTCGGTCGACTCCAAGGACGGTTGGGATCAGGGCCCCGAGGTCCGGGCCGCGCTGAGAGCCGCCGAAGAGGAGCTGGGCGCCGACGGAAGGCTGGTCGTCCGGCCGAGCGGGACCCAGCCGATGATCCGCATCATGGTCGAGGCGACCGATTACGACCTTCGGGATCGGATCGCGGACCGCATCTTGGCCGCCATGCAGTCGGAATGCGGCGGCCGCGTGTACAGCCGGGTGGACTTGACCCATGCTCTTGGCGATTGATGTCGGGAACACCCATACCGTCGTCGGCCTGTGGAACGGGTCGGATTGGTCCGCGGTGTGGCGTCGGGCGACGTCGGCCGCCGACACCGAGGATCAGCTCGCGGTTTGGCTCAAGTCGCTGTTCGACCTGAGGGGCCTTCCGTTCGCCGTCGACGGCGTCGTCTGCGCGTCGGTCGTCCCT
>JBDNCL010000011.1:0-25377 GCA_046719655.1 Fimbriimonadaceae bacterium | reverse complement strand
CGCCGACGATCAAGGCTCGCCCGGCCGACGGCGGGTACTACCTGACGGGCGAGGTGCCCTGGGTCACCGGTTTCGGCTTCTTCGAGAGCTTCGTCGTCGGCGCCCGCCTTCCGGACGACCGGGCCGTTTTCGCCGTGGTTCCCTTGGCGGAAGAGCCGGGAGTGTTCCACGTGTCTCCGCCGATGGAGCTGGCCGTCTTCGGCTCGACCCGGACCGTCTCCGTCGCCGTCCGCGAGGCGTGGGTTCCGGCCGAAGCCGTCCTGTTCGTCAAGCCTCCGGATTGGGCGAAGACGAACGACCTGATCAACATCGTTCTCCAGGGGCACTTCGCGATCGGCTGCGCCCGCGCCGGACTCGACATTGTCCATTCGGAGGCCAAACGAAAGGGCCTTCCGTTTCTCGACGAGGCCGATCGCCGGTTGAGGGCGGAACTCGACCACTGCCGGGAGACGATGCAGCGGGTCCAAGCCTCGGGTTACGACGAGACGACGGAGGAGAAGTTGAGGGTGCGGGCCTGGGCGATCGATCTCGCCGTCCGCTGCGCCCACGCCGCCGTCGCCGCTTCGAGCGGTCAGGCCAACCACCTGAGCCACCCGGCTCAGCGCGTCTACCGCGAAGCGTTGGTGTACACCGTTTCGGCGCAAACCACGGCGATCATGGAGGCGACTCTGAGCCGGCTTGTTCGTTAGAAAGGCTAACGGATCGGCGGCTCTGGGACGGGGGGCAGTTGCGGTGCTCCGGTACGAGTAGACTCACGCCATGCCCACTGCGCCCCGCATCACGGGAACCTTCCTCGACGAGATCACCCACGACATCCCGTCCCAGAATTGGGGTCCGAAAGAGTGGCGGCGCGAGTTTCAGCTCTACCGGGACATCGGCATCGACACCGCGATCATCATCCGGGCCGGGTACCAGAACAAGTGCATCTTTCCGAGTCGGACGATCCCGTGCCTCTTGCCCGTCTACGAAGATCTCGGGGAGCTGTTCTTCGGGCTCGGCGAAGAGTTCGGAGTCCGAATATTTTTCGGCACGTACGACTCGGGGCATCACTGGCACCGGCGGTCGTGGTGGAAGGAAGTGGACGTCAACCGCGCCTTTATCGATGAGGTAGCCGAACGATACGGCTCGTTCCGATCGTTCGGGGGTTGGTACCTCACCCACGAGACCAGCCGGAACGACGCCCACATCATCGAGCTGTTCAACCATATCGGGCGGCACGCCAAGTCGGTTCTCGACCGACCGATCCTGATCTC
The DNA here is from genome assembly GCA_046719655.1 of Fimbriimonadaceae bacterium. Lineage (GTDB taxonomy): Bacteria > Armatimonadota > Fimbriimonadia > Fimbriimonadales > Fimbriimonadaceae > JBDNCL01. The sequence continues at coordinate 24,124 of JBDNCL010000011.1, read as the reverse complement.
GCCGTTTCCTCAGGGTGCCAAACAGTTTTCCGGGAGCGACGTCATGGGCCTCGACGAGTCGTTCGAGCACTGGGAGAGGATCTTCGAGGCCACCCAGGGTGCCTTCGACATCTGCGCGTTCCAGGACGGGCAGATCCACTACCAGGAGCTGCCCCGGTTTCTGGACGGCATCGCCGGACTGGGCCGACGACACGGGGTTGCGATCTGGTCCAATCTCGAGTCGTTCGACCGCGACATTCCGATCAAGTTTCCCCCGGCCGACTGGCGGTACCTGCGGTTCAAGCTCGAGGCGGCCGCCCGGACGGCAGAGAAGATCGTCACGTTCGAGTTTCCGCACTTCATGTCGCCCCACTCGTGCTATCCGGCGGCGCACAACCTGTTCGCCCGGTACTGCGAATTCGCCGGAATCGATGCGGGTACCTAACTTTACGTTCGGATAGCAAATGATACGGCGGGGTGCCCCGACGCCGATCGTCCCTTCTTCCGCCGAAGCCTTCCGTTTCGACGCCGGAACGCATTAAGGTTGCATGAAGACCGTCGGAGCCGCCCGGCGAAGCCCCCTCCGGCGGGCTGGGATCCCTCTCGCCGGCCCGGCGCGCCGCGCCGCCTCGGCCTCCGGCAGAGGAACGCCCCAAACCGATGCTGACAACCGAAAATCCATCCGATACCCGAACGACCTGGGACCTCGAACTTCGACCCCGTTTTGAGCGGAGGCTGGACCGCGACTTCGAAGCGGAGCGGGGGGACAACGTGAGCGTCCTGTCCGACCGAGTTCGCGTAGGAGTGCGGCACGAGTCGGGCCAGGTCCGACTGCGGCTGCAGTACCAGTACGCAGGAGCGAGCACGTTTTCGGACCGGGGAGACGTCGTGCGGAGAGAGTTCCGCGACCTTTCCGAGGCCTTTGTCGAGGGAGTCCGCGACGGGTGGCGGGTTCGGGCCGGTCGGTTCCGAACATCGCTCGGTTCCGGTCGGCTCGTGGCCTCGTCGGACTGGGGGGCACCCGGACGCTCGTTCGACGGGGTTCAGGTCGGACTCCGGGACACGACCCTCTTCGCGCTCCGAAAGTCGGTGTCCTCGTCGCCGAACCAATCCGCCACTGCGACCGGCGTGGAACGGACCGACCCGTCCGGACGAACGCTGCTCTTCTTCCACGAGAACCGACGTTCGGGGTCCGAACGAAGCTTGTGGACGCTCAGCCGCCTTCAGCGGCTTCAGGTTCGCAGCTGGAATGCTTCGATCGAGGCGGTCGGACAGGTGGGCACCCTGGATGGAAAACGGCACGCCGCCGGCGCGGTCGGGTTGGAGGCGTCGCACCCGATCCCCCGAGGTCGGGTCACCCTGCAGGCGCTGTGGGCATCCGGGGGCGGATCATCCGAACACAGTCGGTCGTTCGAGGCTCCGTTTCCGTCTTCGCGCTATCGGTACGGCATGATGGACTTGCAGGCGTGGCGGAATCTCCGCTACCTGTCGGCCGAGGCCGACATCGATCTTGACGATCGGACCCTCCTCACCGCCATCGCCACCGCCGCGTGGCTGGACGACCCGGCCGATGCCTGGTACGGAAGTTCGAACCGTCCGAATCGGGCCCGATCCGTTCTGCGCGATCCGTCGGGGCGCAGCGGTCGCGAGATCGGATACGAACTCGGGCTGGAGCTTGTGCGGAGATTGGAGGACGGTTGGACGCTGACGACGGGTGCCGCCGCCTTCGTGCCGGGCGGTTTCGTGAGGGCGATGACCGAGTCCGCCGACACCCAGTGGTCGGTCTGGGTTCAGCTTCAGCTGCGCGAGTAGCCGCGACGGGCCCGCGCCGCTCGCCGCCCTCGGGAAGCGGCTTCGGGAGGGTGCCGTTCCCATCGCGGGCTCGGCCTCCGGCGACGGGGCTCCAGTTTTGCCGTTCGCCTTCCCGAACATTTAGTTTGGGGAGCACGCGCTCGACTTGCGGGCGGCGCCGCCGACATCTGGGACGAAACCGTCCGGCTGGCGAGCCATCGAGTCGCGGCAAAGGAACGGAGGACGACCAAGATGATGTTGATGGACGCGCCGGCAACCCCGCAGCCGATCTGGGATTTTGAGATCCGGGAGCGGTTCGAGCGCCGTCTCGACAGAGACTTCGACTTCGAGCGGAGCGACAACGCGAACCTTCGGTCCGACCGGGTGAGGGTCGGATTCCGGCACGAGGCGGACGGCATCAAGATTCGGGTCCAATATCAATACGCTCGGACTTCGAATTTTCTCGACGGCGGCGGCTCGGCGTATCAGGAGTACAGCGACCTCTCCGAATCGTACGTCGAAGGCGGCGAGTCGAACTGGAAGCTGAGGGTCGGCCGGTTCCGGACGTCCTACGGTTCGGGTCGGCTCATCGCGTGTCCGGACTGGAGTTCACCGGGCCGATCGTTCGAAGGAGTTCAAGCGACCGTCGACAAGGCCACCGCCTTCGCCTTGCGGCAGGCCGTCAACCCGGCCCCGAACACCACGGCTGCGGTCGCCGGCGTGCAGTGGTCGGAAAAGTCGAGCAAGACCCTCGCCTTCTACCACGAGAACAAACGTTCGGGGACCGAAAAGAAGATCTGGACGATCAGCCACCTTCAGAAGGCGAAAACGGGGAAGTGGTCGGCATCGCTCGAAGCGGCCGGCCAGGCGGGCGACATGGGGGGGAAGGATCACGCCGCCGCCGCATTCGCCCTCGAGTTCGCCCACCCGATTCCAAAGGGGCGCGCGATGCTGCAGGGTCTCTGGGCGTCGGGCGGGGAATCGGCCGACCACAGCCGATCGTTTGAAGCGCCGTTTCCTGCGTCGCGCTACGTGTACGGCATGATGGACGCTCAGGCTTGGCGGAACATCCGCTATCTGTCCGCCCAACTGGACCTCAGGCTCGACAAAAGAACGACGCTGTGCGCGATCGGCTCCGCCGCCTGGCTGGAAGACCCGAAGGACGCCTGGTACGCCAGCTCGAACCGTCCGTACCGCGCCCGCGTGGTCTTGCGAGATCCGACAGGACGCAGCGGCCGGGAGGTCGGGTACGAACTGAGCCTCGAGGCGGTGCACACGGTGCAGAAGGGTTTGAACTTGTCCGTCGGCGCGGCCGCGTTCCGGCCGGGCCGATTCGTTCGGAACGTCACCGGCTCGAACGACACGCAGTACCTCGGCTGGGTTCAGATTCAGTGGCGGATGTAGCCGGCTCGGGCGAGGCGGTCCGAACCCCGATTCCGTCTGGAGAGCGGGTCGAAGTTCGGCGTCGTTTTGGAGGCGGTCGGGTGGGGTTGGTCGCGCCGGTCGGGCCAAGTCTTCCGCGCCGTCGTCGCCCGTTTCGCTCCGACGTCGGCGCTGGTTTCGGGGCGCGGACTCGAACGCCCTCCGATGGGAGTCGGGCACCCTGAGCCCGGTTGCCCGGAACGTCCGCTTCGACGTCGAACGAGAAGCGGTCCCGACGTCGCCTCGATCCTCGTCGGGCTGCGCTTTCGAATCCTTCGTTCCGTTCCGGCGCTTCGTTAGGACGTCTCACAGTCTGCCTTTCGGGCGGTCTTCGGGAGCTCGGCGGGCGTTCCGATCCGCGCCCGAGACGAGCATGGCCGGCGAAGCGGCGATCCCGCGGGGGCGGGTCGGAGGCGTGCTGCGATTCGGCGTCCTCATTGATCCTCCCGAGTCCCGATGCCACCCTGCGGAAGGCGGGACGGAAGACGGGCCGCGACCGCGGAGAACCCGGAACCGGCGCCGCCCGGGCCCGAGGCCGCGCCCTCGTCCCGACCCCGGCCGCCCGCTTCCTCCATACCAGGCCGCATCCGTCGGGACTCCGCCCCCGGGCGGCGCCGGGACGTCTCCCGAACCCGCACCGGAAACAAAACAAAAGGGCCCGACCGCCGGCCGGACCCCGAAAGCTTGGTGGAGGCGGCGGGAATTGAACCCGCTTCCAAAACCGTCGCCCCTGCAATTACCACGAGCGTCTCCCCTGTACCTTTCTCGGCGGAGGCCTCTCCCGGGGTCGGCTGACCTCGCGCCCAGTTCGGTTGATTTCGCGGTGAAGGACCTCGAACCGGGGTCCGTCACGCTATCCGGATTTGGCGACGCCCTTTCGCAACCCTACCGGACCGGGCTGGAAGGACGCGCGGCGTCGATTAGGCCGCGTAAGCGAAGTTGTTGTTCGCAGTTGCTTTTTTGCCGCTTTTAACGAGGCCAGCGGCGCCTCGGCTCGCAATCGCAAGTCGAACCGGCTCTGTCGAACCCGTTCGCCCCCGATGTTTCAGATTATAGGACGCTTCTGGCGCGATCGCGTTCCCCAGGCCTAGTTTTTCGAGAGGACGGCACGACGGACCGGCTCGGCCCCGGGACCCGGATTCACGCCTTGCGGGCGACGCGGCAGGCGGCGACCAGAAACAGTTCGTCCGAAGGGGTGGCCGCCAGCGTCTCGAGAACCGGGTCGTCGACCGACTGGGCGAGCGTGCGCAGGGCCTTCTCTTCGTCGCCGGCGCCGTACTGGTCGAGGGCGCGGAGGACGCCCTTGTTCTTCCGGACGACCGGGCCGAGCAGTTCCACGATCCTCTGATCCCGGGCAAAGCCGGACGCCACCAGCAGGGGATAGCAGGGGGATTCGACGCCCAGGAGTCTGGCCGCCCCGAGCTGGCAGCGCCGCCTCGAGATGGCGGAGACGCTGGCCGCCGCCCGCTCGAGAATGGTCGGCAGATCGGCCAGCGTTCCGACGCAGCCCAGAGCGTAGGCGACTTCGGACTGGGCTTCGTCGTCGAAATAGCTCAGGCTTTGGCGCACATAGGGTTCGGCTTCCCGGAGATCCAGCTCGGCGACCGCCTCGGCGGCCGCGATCCGAACGCTCGGGTCCGAGTCGAACAGGGCCTGGGTGATCGCCGGTCCCGCTTCCCGGGCCCCCAGCACCCGCAACGCCTGGAGCGCGCCCCGCCGCAGGTCGGAGTCGACCGGGTCGGACGCGGCCAGGGTCAGGTGGGGGATGGCCCTCGGATCGCCGATCCGGCCCAAGGCGCGCGCCGCGGCGCGCCGGATGATCGCCCTCGGGCTTTGCAGACAGCGGATCAGCGGCTCGACGATATCCACCGACGCGACGCCCCCCATCTCGCCCAAGGCTTCGATCATCTCCTCCTCGACCAGATCGGGGTGCTCCTCCAGCTGATGAACGAGGGCCTCGGCCGCCTGCGGGTCCCGCATCTGGGCCAGGGCGAGGGCGGCCTGGCGCCGCACCTTCGGCGACGGATCGTGGAGGGCGAGCGAAACCTCGCCCGCCGCGAGCGAAAACCGTTCTCTGCCCGCGCTCTTGATCGCGCGTGCCTTCTGGGTGGCGTCCGGACTCTGGGACATCGCCCGCAGCGCGGCGTAGCCCTTCGGCGTCACGTTGCGGAGCTGGCGCAGCGTGTCGCGGATCTTCATGGCGCCCTCCTCCCGGACCGGTATCAGGAATCCGAGCGCCAGCAGTCTCAACGCCATCGCGGCGACGAAGACGTGCTTGTAGGCGTCGGCCGCCACCATCCCCTGTCCCTGCAGGACGGTCGCCAGATACGCGCCCAACAACGGGGCGACGCCGCCCATCAGGGCCTGGGTCGCCGTGCCCATGCCGATGTAGTTGGCCCGGTCTTCCGGCTTGGCGGTGGCGAGGAGGAGGTTGAACTGAAGCGTGAGGATGCCCCCCCACACCGCGCCGGAGAAGAAGTGCCCGACGACGAGGATCGTCGTGTTCCGGACAAACTCGCCCGGCTCGCAGAAGAGCCACATCAGCGGGGTCAGCACGAGTCCCACGCCCAGAACCATGAGGATCGGACGGTTGCCGTAACGGTCGGCCAGAAACCCCCAGGCCCGGGCCGTCGCGATGAGGCCGACGGCGTGGCACATGATCGTGACCTGCACCACCGTCATCGGGAGCTCCAGGGGTCCGAGGGCAAACGCGCTGAACAGGTTGCCCGCGAACGCCTGCCCCAGGATGAAGATCGCCAGAAACAGCAGGACCTTGCGAAACTCGCGGTCGCCGATCGGCGCCACCATGGCCCGGATACTCGGCCACAGCGGTTCCCGAATCGGGTTGGGCCGCGGGACGTCGCGCATGGCGAGGAGAAACGCCAGGCTCACGCCCCCGCACACGATGGCGAGGCCGAACGTCGCCGAATAGCCCCAATCGGGGTGCCCGGCCCGCTTGAAGGCGTCGAGCAGGAGGCCGCCCAGAATGCCAACCCCGGCCGCGAAGGCGGTCGCGATCTGATTCCGGCGCGCGAAGAACCAACCCCGAGAGCCGGACGGCACCATCTCGGCCATCCAGTCGTTGTGGATCGGCTGGATCACGAACACGGCCGCAGCCGCGGCCGAGATGCAGAACGCCAGGATCGTCAGCTTCGCCGTGCCCGGCATCGGCAGAAAGGGGAGAAAGACGAGCGGCACGTACATCAGCCGGAACAGGGCCGCGCCCGGCAGAATGAACGTCTTGAAGGTGGAGAACCGCCGCCCCCAGATCGCGCCCGGGATCTGGAGCAGCCCGAACAGGCTTCCGATCGCGGTGAGCAGGCCGATCCAGATGTCGGAGCCGCCCACGTACTGGATGAATCCGACCAGGAACGAGCCGCCCACCAGGGTGACGAACGCGGAGGCGAACGCCAAGTCCAGGTTGGCCTTGCGCAGATTGGCCAGCGTCTCGATTCGGGTGATCGGTTTCGACATCGGCGATCGGGGCAGAGTTCGGCCAGCCCCCCCTCGACCACGGGCGAACGGAGCCTGACCTGGGGATACCCGAAATCGGGATTCGGCGCCCGCGTCCGGGCCCGCCGGGACCGATCCCCGTCGGGAAGGTCGTCCCGTCCGGCGCGGACCCCGTCGGTATACTGGCCCGAGCCATGGTTCGCGTGCTCGTGATCGACGACGAAGAGGATGTGCTGGCCGCCGTTCGCCGGCGTCTCCAGCGCGCCGGCTTCGCGGTCGAGACGGTGCCGAACGCCGAAGCGGCCCGACAGGCGATCGGCGCTTCCGAGCCGCCTTACGACGTGATCGTCACCGACATGAGCATGGAGGCCAAGAACTCCGGTCTCGAGGTGCTTCAGACCGCCTTCGCCCGGGACATCTTCGCCGAAGTGATCGTGATGACGGCGTACGGCAACGTCGCGAACGCGGTCGAGTGCATGAAGCGGGGAGCGTTCGACTACATCGAAAAGAACGCGCCGGGCGTCGACACCTACGAAGTGCTGGCCGAAAAGGTGGAGGAAGCCCTCGAACGCCGCCTCCGCGACGTGAGGACGGTCGAACTGTGGGAGCGGGTGGCCAAGGTCAAGGACCGCGAGCGCCAAACCCCCCACACGGGGAACGGGTAGTCCGGTCTCAACCGTGCCGATGTTTGCGCCGGCTGAGTCGTACGGCCCGATATGACCGCGATCTTTGCCAGCATTCTCTTGGCCGCGGCGGCCCAAACGGCGCCCGCCGACGCCCGCCTGACCGACCTCGGGGACGGCTTCACCCGGGTCGAGACCCGGGCCTACACCATCGAGGTGCCGACCGGCTGGACGGTCGGCCGGGAAACCAGCTTCGGCCAGCGAGACATCAGGCCGGCCTCGGCCGACGCGGGTGCGCTCGGCGTGATGACGGCCGGTCCGACCCGGGCGTCCTGGGACCGCCTCTACGAAACCTCCCTGTGGTTCATCCGGCGGGAGACGAGGGGGACGCCCACGCCCTATGAGATCGGCCGAACCGACCAGGGGTACGAGGCCTGTTCGTTCTCGATCCTGGACGAGCGGTCGCGCCCGGTCGCCCGGTACGTTCTCCTCCGGTCTCCGGACGAACGGGTCTTGGCCCTGTCGGTCAAGATTCCGACCGCCGACCGCGAAAAGCCTCTCCAGGCCGCCTTCGACCGCATGGTCCGGACGGCCCGATTCGCGCCGACGGCGCGGCGCTGAACCCCCGGTTCGATCCTCGGCGCGGCCGACCGGACTCCGGTCAGCCGCGCTTTTTGTGGATCAGGGCCTGCAGGATGTTCGAGAAGTCGTCTGTCCACGCCCGCCCGGGGAAGAAGGGTTCCAGCGCGTCCCAACGGTTGGTTCGCTTCAGGATCTGGAGCGTGTCCGGTTCGCGGGCCAGCACCACCCAGGTCGATCCGTTCTTTCCCTCCAACATCTCCTGACTCGAGATGTAGACGTCGGTCTGGCTGAGGCCGGCGAGCCCGAGATCCCGGGCCGCATACGCGATCGGGTCGTTCAGCTCGAGAAACCGGTTCGAGATGTGGACCGCGATCATGCCGCCCGGGCGCAGCTTGTCCAGGTACAGCTCGAACGCCTGCCGCGTGATCAGGTGGGCCGGAATCGAGTCCGAGCTGAAGGCGTCCAGAACGATCAGGTCGTAGCTGGCGTCCTCCGCCAGTTCGAGCATCAGTCTCGCGTCCCCGAGGACGAAGCGCACGTCCGCCTTCGAATCGGTCGTGTAGGTGAAGAACCGCCGGTCGTTGGCGACTCGGATCACGGTCGGGTCGATCTCGTAGAAGTTGAAGAGCTGTCCCGGATGCCCGTAGGCCGAGAGAGCCCCGGTTCCGAGCCCGATGAGAGCCACCCTCTCGGGGCGGCGCTCGCCCTCCAGAGACAGGAAGACCTGCCCGATCGGCCCGGTCGGGTGGTAGTAGGTCATGGGAATCCGGGCGAGTTCGGGGTCCAGCGACTGGCGACCGTGGACCGTGTTGCCGTGCACAAACTCGTGCCAGTTGTTGGCCCGGTTGACCACGACCCGGTGGACGCCGAAGAAGCTCCTCTCGGTGAGCAGGAGGTTGCCCGAGAGGTGGACCCCGCTCATCAGGGCGACGACGAACACGACGGCGATCGAAAGTCCGTACCGGAGCGGTCGGTCGATGGCGAAGAACGCCATCAGCAGGGGAAGACCGATCAGCATGCCGATCCGGGCCGCCGATCCGGGGATGCCGATCGTGCCCGCGACCGACGCGACGGTCTGCCCGTAGTTGTTGAACAGCCAGGGCAGCAGGCTGCTCGCGGCCGCCACCACGGCTGGGTAGACGAGATCCCAGCGCCGGAGACCCGGTTCGCGGGCCGGCCGCAGCAGAAGCAGCGCGACCAGGGCGATCGGGTACTCGGCGATGATGTTGAACACGGCGGGAGCGACGAGGGCGGTGAACGCGCCGCCCAGCAATCCTCCCAGCGAGATGTAGAGGTAGAACTCGGTCAGAAACCGGGTCGGGGGGCGACTCTCGGACAGCCGCGTGTGGCACATCAGCGAACCGACCGTGAAGGTGGCCAGGTGGATGATCGCAACGGCGAGGAACGGCTCGGAGCTTTCGAGGATGGTGATGATCGCGGTCGGGATCGCCAGAATCGCGACCGCCCGGCCGAGCCAGTACGCCGGGATGCGCCGCCGGCTGAACGCTCCGATGTAGGTGAGGAGGTAGAGGGCCAACGGCACGACCCACAGCAGCGGCATCGCGGCGATGTTGCTCGACAGGAAGCCGGTGACGCCCAGTAGGAGCGAGGCGGGCACGGCGGACAGAATCAGCCACCGGGCGCGGGACCGGTTCGTCACCGGCCGGTCGGCCGGGGCGTCGGCGTCCTCGTCGGCGACCCGGGCTTCGGACTCGGTCGGGGAGCCGGCCGCCGGCGCGCTGCGCCACAGCCCGACCGCGCTCGCGGCCGCCAGAAGGAAGAGGGCGCCGTAGCCGAGCGCCCAGAGCCGGCTCTGCTCGGTCAGCCGGAGAGCGGGCTCCAGAAGGAACGGGTACGCCAGGAGGGCGAGAAGGCTCCCCGCGTTGCTCGCCGCGTACAGGAAGTAGGGGTCCTTGGCCCGGCGGTCGGACGTTTCGGAGAACCACCTCTGCAGCAGAGGCGCGCCCGCGCTGACCGCAAAGAACGGCAGGCCGACCGCGGTGGCGAGGACGAACAGCAGAGCCACCGGCGGCGGAACCGGCAGCTCGGCCGGTCGGAAGTCGGACGGCATCGCGATCGGCAGCGCGAGCGCCACCAGGGCCAAGATCCCGAGATGGACGGCGGCCTGGCGCCGGACTCCGAGCCACCGGGTGCTCAGGTGCGCGTAGAGGTAGCCCAGAAGCAGGACGGTCTGGAAGAAGACCACCGACGTGTTCCAGACCGCGGGCGTTCCGCCGAACGTCGGCAGGACCATCTTCGCCACCATCGGCTGAACGAGAAACAGGAGAGCCGATCCCAGGAAGATCGCAAGGGTGTACAGGAGCCGCATGGTGGTCTCTGGGTGCAAAACCTCGCGCGTCGAAGCCGCGCGGGCCTCGGTCGGCCGGTTGAGATCCGGGCCTCATCCTACCGCCTCGTGGGACCTCGGCGGACCTCGGAGCGAGTTTGAAACCGGGATTCTGCCCGTCTCTGGTCCTGCAATCGGTCCCACCCCGTCGCGCTTGGGTTCGGATCGGGGTACAGTTTCCGGGCGCGACGGGACAGACACCTGAAACGGAGCGCGGGCCGGGCCGACCGGAGAGAACTCAGGAAAATTCCTGAAGGTCTTGACAACCGAAGATCGGCGTGCCCATAATAACGATTGCGTCCCAACTTTGGGAGCGAGCACCTTGAAAGCTCTATAGAAGCGCGTTCGGTAAGAGATACTTCGGAAGACAAAATCTTCCGTCAATGGAGGCCCGAGCCCTGCGAGTTCGTCTCGGTGGGTGTCGGGACCAGCCGAAGAGGCTGGAGAACTCCGAACACCGTAAGACGCCAAGCTCCTTCGGGAGATTGGAGTTTTTTTCGGAGAGTTTGATCATGGCTCAGGACGAACGTTGGCGGCGTGTCTAAAACATGCAAGTCGAGCGAGGGCTTTGGCCCTAGCGGCAAACGGCGGAGTAATACATAAGCAACGTGCCTCGAAGACCGGGATAGCGGACCGAAAGGTCCAGTAATACCGGATGTGGCTCTCGGGAGGGTGCTCCCGAGAATTAAATCGAGCAATCGGCTTCGAGAGCGGCTTGTGACCTATCAGCTAGTTGGTGGGGTAACGGCTCACCAAGGCGACGACGGGTAGGGGGTCTGAGAGGATGATCCCCCCGAGTGGGACTGAGACACGGCCCAGACACCTACGGGTGGCAGCAGTTGGGAATCTTGCACAATGGGGGAAACCCTGATGCAGCGACGCCGCGTGGAGGACGAAGGATCTAGGTCTGTAAACTCCTTTTGCACGGAAAGACTTAGGACGGTACCGTGCGAATAAGCCCCGGCTAACTACGTGCCAGCAGCCGCGGTAAGACGTAGGGGGCGAACGTTGTCCGGATTTACTGGGCGTAAAGAGCGCGTAGGCGGTCTGTTAAGTGAGAAGTGAAATCTCCAGGGCTCAACCCGGAAATTGCTTTTCATACTGGCAGACTCGAGGATTGCAGAGGTGACTGGAATTCCTGGTGGAGCGGTGAAATGCATAGATATCAGGAGGAACTCCAATGGCGAAGGCAGGTCACTGGGCAATATCTGACGCTGAGGCGCGAAAGCGTGGGGAGCAAACAGGATTAGATACCCTGGTAGTCCACGCCCTAAACGATGGATGCTAGTCGTGAGAGGTATAGACCCCTCTCGTGACCGAAGCTAACGCGTTAAGCATCCCGCCTGGGGAGTACGGCCGCAAGGTTGAAACTCAAACTGAATTGACGGGGACCCGCACAAGCGGTGGAGCATGTGGATTAATTCGATACTAACCGAAGAACCTTACCCAGGTTTGACATCGAGGGCAAGCCTCTGAAAGGAGGCCCTCCCCCACAAGGGGACCCGAAGACAGATGTTGCATGGCTGTCGTCAGCTCGTGCCGTGAGGTGTACGGTTAAGTCCGTCAACGAGCGCAACCCTCGTTCCATGTTGCCAGCGGGTAACGCCGGGAACTCATGGGAGACCGCCGGTGTAAGCCGGAGGAAGGTGGGGATGACGTCAAGTCAGCATGGCTCTTACGCCTGGGGCTTCACACATGCTACAATGGGCGCAACAAAGGGCAGCGATACCGCGAGGTGGAGCAAATCCCAAAAATACGCCCCCAGTTCAGATTGCAGTCTGCAACTCGACTGCATGAAGGTGGAATCGCTAGTAAACGCAGGTCAGCTATACTGCGTTGAATACGTTCCCGGGTCTTGTACACACCGCCCGTCAAGTCACCTGAATGGTCTTCACCCGAAGTCCGTGGCCCAACCGCAAGGAGGGAGCGGCCGAAGGTGAGGGGCGTAAGGGGGACTAAGTCGTAACAAGGTACCCGTACCGGAAGGTGTGGGTGGATCACCTCCTTAAGGGTTTGAAATCGGGACTGCACGTCAGAACCCGACATACCCAGGTCTATTCTTGCTCGAGCGCGTTTCTATAGAGTTTTCAAGCAGACCTCTCCGTCTCGTACGGAGAGGTTCTTTTTTGCGGGCCCCTCGGGAACGCGGTCCGGCCCGACGGGGTCCGAAGCCCGGAAGATCTCTTCGCCGATGCCGGCGCCCGACCCCGGTCGTCCCGCTTGCCGGCCGCGTCTCCGAAGTTCCCCCGGACGCGTCCGCGGGCTCAGACGCCGTCCGGCAGCCACGCGCCGGCCGCCGACGCGCCGTCGGTGAGGGTCGTCTGCAGGCCCTCGGCGTCGGAAAGAGGGATGTCGACGATCTCCAGGTGGCCCCCGCTGATCTCGGCCGCCGTCGCGACCCGGATGCTCGCCAGACCCCACCGCCGCTGAGCGGGAGACTGGGTCAACAGAACGTGCTGGATCTTCTTGATCGGAACGACGCAGGTGTCCTGAGTCAAAACACCCGACCGAGACACGACGAAGTCCGGCGATGTCGAATAGGCTCGGGCCCGGTACTGGAGATACGCCACTCCGAAGGCGACCGCAACGACGGCCGCGAAGCCGTAGGAAGACCACGAGAGGTAGGCCACCGCCAACCCCATCAGAACGCTCAAAACGATCGAGATGCGGAGGCCCGTGAGGAATACGGTGGCGGGGTGGACGGGAGTCCAAACCACTCGGCTGGGATCGTATCCCGGGAGCACGCGCCGCGAAACCTCGCGGGAGTCGTCGATCGAGACGATCGGACACAGAGCCTGCCGGCCTCCCGGTTCCGACTCCGCGAACGTGCCCGCGGTGGACGCGTCCAGCGAGCAGTATCCCAGCCAACGCTGGACGATCGGCGAGCGGATCCGCAGCATCTGGATTCGCCGCTGCGGGATCACGTTCTCGATCGTCGTCAAAAGACCGAACTTCCGGTAAAGCTTGCCGTCCCCTTGCCGAATCTCGAAACCGTAGTACTGCACGACGGTCTGCACGATCGCGATCACCCAACCCCCCAGAATCAGGAAGAGGGCCGCCGAAACGTAGGCCGTGAGCTCGCTGCCCGAACCTCCGCCGAAGACCTGCAGAAAACGGCCGTGCAGCTCTCGAAGCTCGGGCACCGTTCCCGGAATGACGATCAGGCTGCTGAAAAAGGCGAGGATCGCCCCGGCCCGGTTCGACGTCGCGCCCGCCAGCATCAGTTCGCCGAGATGGGCCTTGTAGACCGAGTACCCCGCCGTCAGCCTTTCGGGAACCAACGCTTTCGTGCCGGTCGGGGCCGGCATCGTCGGCCGGTGATCCGAACCCAGAAGCTCCTGTCGAAACCGCTCCGCCTCCTCGATGCCGAGAACGGAGATGGTCGCTTCCGCGCCCCGACCCGAGGCGGTCTCGATCTCCAAGTCGACGACGCCGAGCATCCGATGGACCACGCCGCGTTTGAGGCCGATGTTCTGGATGCGGTCGATCGGGATCGTCCGGTTCTGCCGGAACAGCCACCCCGAACGGATGATCAGGTTGCCGCCGCTGACCGCGAACGAGTAGGTCAGATACTTCGCCAGCGCCCCGAAAACGGTCAGGCTCCCCAAAATGACGAACGGAAGCTCGCTGGCGTCCTCGCGGCCGCCCGCCGATCGCGTCAACAGGATGATCGCCAGAAGACCGAGAATCGACCTCAGCACCTTGAGGAACTCGATCGCGATGGTCGCGACGTGGAGCCGCCGCCAGTTTTGAACCGAGTCGGTCGGGGACCGTACCGGGGCCTTCTGGTACGCCATCGTCGCTAGAGGCTGAACCTCGGCATGTCGTCCGCTCCGGGAGCGGGGGAGGCCGCCGGGCCGGGCGGGGGCGGCGGCACCACGCTCGACGTGCGGAGCAGCTCTTGTCGGAGAGCCTCGCCCAGCCCCGGATCCAAACCGGGAATGCTGGCGACCGCCGCCAGCGAACCGGCCGTGTAGACGCTCACCTGAACCACCCCCAACATCCGGTCCACCGGTCCCGACTGAAGGTCGACATGCTGGATTCGAGAACGCGGGATCGAACGCTTCGTGCGCCAGATCACCCCGTACTGGATCAGCAACTCGCTCTCGCGGAGCGCAAACCGCCAGTTTCGGTACTGCGCTCCCACCAAAACGAGCGAGGGAAGAGTGATCGCGCCGCCCGCGGTCAGCGCTCCCACCGGAAACAGGAAGGGCCAGAACGGCTTGCCCCACAGGAAGTAGAACTCGAGAAACGAGAACAGCACGAGCGTGAATCCGGCCGAAAGCAACGCCGAAACGACCCAGATCACCCGGACGTTCGGGTGCAGAGCGACCCAGGCGCCGCCGTGAAAGCGGTCGAGCATCGGTCGGTCGGCCTGGATGCCGGGCGCGGTCGGGGCAGATTCAAGCATAGGGGCTCCAACCAAGATTACGCTTTGGCCATGCCCGATGGCGCAGGTTCAGGGGAAAAAGCCCGTTTGCGGCCGAACGGCGGAGGTACATTCATCCGGGATGTCCGACCTCAAGTACCTGACCGTGCAGGATATGTTGTGGATCAACCTCCAGGTGTGCCGCAAGGTGAACCGCTACGACTATGCCCGGCTGGAGGAGGCGACCTACTACCAGTACGGCTACGGAAAGTCGCTCGATCTGGTCGGTCAGGCCGGCCGGTTCGTCAAGGGGTTCGTCCAGAAGGCCCCGTTCGCGGAGGGCAACGAGGCGACCGCTTTCGTCGGGATGGTCGGATTCCTCAAGATCAACGGTCGGCGCCTTCGGTTCGACGACGCCGAGGCTCTGGACTGGTTCCGGCGTCACGTTCTCGAGGCGCCCGGCACGTCGGCCGATCTGGCCGACTTCGTCATCGAAGACTCCGGCCACCACGGCCCGATCTCGCCGAGCCAGGTGAACCGCGTGCTCAGAGACGTGCTGGCCGAATACCCCGAGACGGTATCCGGCCTGCATTCGGTTCGGGTCTGACCCTTCTCCCCTAGGACGGGTTTCTCGGCTGGCGTGGGACCCGAAGCTCGGACTCGCGGATTTCGTGCTTCCAGAGTTCCACCCCGTCTTTGTCGTGGGCGCTGAGCACAAGCCGCCGGTCGCGCCACGGGCCCGTGACCTGGATCATCCCGAAGTTCCGCTTCTCGGTCACGAACGTGCCCGGAACCCTGGCCGGGTTGTCCTGCTCGTTCGGCCGGGCGCCCGCACCGGCGTTGAGCGGACTCGACGTGAACTCGAACCACGGGTAGGCCGACCCCGGCCACCGAACGCGCAGGAGCTCGGTGTGGTGCCGGTCGCCGGAAAGGAAGACGACGCCCTCGATCCGCGCCTCGACGATGAAGTCGAACAGCTCCTTCTGTTCGTCGGGGAAGTTGCCGAACGCTTCGAAACGGGTTAGCGGGTTGATCATCTGACCGCCGTTCACGATCAGCTTGAACGTCTTGTCGCTGCTGACGAGCGACCGCTTCAGCCAATCCAGCTGGGCCCTTCCGAGCATGACCTTTTCCGGTCCGACGGGGAAGTTGTTGGGCGTGCGGTGGTAGCGGTCGTCCAGCATGAAGACCTCGACGTCGCCCCACTCGAAACGCGTGAAGACGCCCGCCGTCTCCGGGGTGCCGTACACCACCTGGGGCCAGTAGTCCTTGAAGACCTGCAGCGCCGGACCCCTGAGTCGGAAGCTCGAATCGGAGTCGTTGGGCCCGTAATCGTGGTCGTCCCAAGTCGCATAGTGGTGGGTGCTGGCGAGCAGCGCCTGGAGCTCGGGGAGAGATCGGTCCTTGCGCCAGCGAAACCGCATCCCGGCCTCGGTGAGCCAGTCCGGTTCCCGGTAGTAGATGTTGTCCCCCATCCAGATCATGAAGTCGGGGCGGCGGGCATGGATGGCGCGGTAGATCTCGTAGTCGCCGCCGTAGGGAGTTCCCGGACGGTCGAATCCGGAATCCGGGTGGACGATGTAGGCGCACGATCCGATCGCGATCTTGAGCTCGGGCGGAACGGGAGGGTTGGTCGCCCAGCGCCAGTGGGGTTGGGTCTGGAACTCGAGCGGGTAGTCCCGTTCGACCTTCTGACCGTCCAGGAAAAGCTCGTACTCGAACTTGGTTCCGAACGGCAGTCCGGTCAGGATGAAGGTCGCGATGTTGTCGCGTTCGTCCGCGGTGACGATCTCGCGGCTCGTCTGCCAATCCCCGGAGCTTCCGAGAGGACGGTACCGGATCTGGGCGACGGCCGGGATCTTGGTCTGAGCCCAGATCGCCACCTCGGTCATCTCGGAGTAGCCCAGCATCGGGCCCGACTGCAGAACGGGGTGTTCTTGGGCGTAGGCCGGGGCCAGGACGACCCCCGCCAGCACCGCCAGCAGGCTTCTTATCAGACGCATGCCGCCAGCCTACGCTCTGACCGCGGCCGAGCGCAACCGACCGGGATCTGTCCCGACGTCGACGAGCGGATCGCGAACGAATCGTCGGAAGAGGGCGTCGGGAACGCTGCGGGCGGAACCGTCGGTCGGGAGGAGTTCCGAGACCTCTTTTCGCGAGAACGCGAAGAAGCTCCGATTCCGCGCTCAGCGGCGGAAGCTGCCCCACTCCTCGTTCATACTTCCCGCCGGCGCGAATCGGACGCCGAGGTACTCGGCGTCCAATTCGCGTAGATGCCCGGCTTGGTTCCGCGCCCATTCCCGGGCTCGCGCCGTACTTGACGACCAAATTCCTGAGAAAACTTATACGCAAAGTTGGTTTGGACCCGGGCGCGGTGCCCCGGATGCTCGGGCTTGAGCCAGCCGGCCTCGTCCGCAAACACGATGAAGTATCGGGCGAAATCTTGCACTTCTTTCAAGGGCCAGACCAACTGCCGGCCGCGCACGCCGTTGTTTCACGTCCAGTCGGGCGGGTGCCCGTTCATGGTCCCCAGAAGGATCGGGGGCTGAAGACGCCGTGCCTCCGGAATCGCCTCGCCAAGGCTGGTCCTCCAACCTGCCTGGAGCGAGCCGTTCTCCTCCCCGTTCGGCCGGACGAGCTCGATCCAACGGTCGGGGTTGGTCTCGTCCACTCGCCGGCGGTCGCCGTCTGGAGCCGCCCTCTCCGAACCCGACGCAAAAAACGCCGCCGTTGAAGCTCCGACAGGCCCCGTTCCGGCTCGGGCCCCAGACCGCACCCGGCCCGAACTCGTACCGCACCCCTCGGTGGAGCGGAAATCTTCAGTCGGGAAGAAGAACGAATCGGCGCGGGCGAGGATTCGGCGGATCGTCGTTTCCCGGGGCGTTCGACAAACGGTCGGGAGGCGGTCCCGCCGGAAGAGCGCGAGGAGAGGGGATGGAGCGGGCGACGAGACTCGAACTCGCGACTTGCTGCTTGGGAAGCAGCCACTCTACCACTGAGTTACGCCCGCTCTCGAACGACGCTCCCGGGCCGAGCGTCTCGCTTCCATTTTAGCCCGTTTTGCGGACCTCTGGGAGCTTCGGTGGAGCGGGCAGCGGGAATCGAACCCGCATGACCAGCTTGGAAGGCTGGGGCTTTACCACTAAGCTATGCCCGCATCCGATTCGCGTTATACCCGAACCGATGCCACATCGATCGGCGGTCGACGGGGACCGTTCAGCCGCGCCGCCGGAGGATGAGGGTGTCGATCCCGAGCATGTTGCCGGGGGCCGCCCCCTCCCGGGCACCTTCGCATCGGAATTCGATCGTGACCGATCCCTTTTCGAGGCGCCACGTCCCGAGAGACCGACGCTCCCATTTGAGGAGACCGAAGAAGAAGTCGAACGGCGCCGGAGCTCGCGTTCCTCCCACCGACACGGTGAACGTTCCGTAGTCGACGTGGTGCCCAAAGTCGCCGACCAGCTCGTATCGGCCGCTTTCCGGGACCTCCATTTCGACCACCAGCGTGTCTCCGGGCTGAGGGAACCGCCACCAGAGCTGTCGCCCCGCCGAGAGCCCCGCCCAATCCTGAGGACCGAGCGTTCCTCCCATCACGCGCACCACCTTCAGCTCTTCGCCTTCGACCTGACCCGGTTCGGGGGCGGGAGGCCGCAGGTCGGCCATGGCCAGATGCCGCCGGTCGATCGGGGCCGGCCCGTCCGAGCCCGGGCGAGCGTACCAGAACGCGGTTCGACTCAGTTCGAACACGACGTCGAGCGCGTGCCACGCCTCGATGTCGAATCTCAGATTTCGCCGAAAGGGAATCGGATCGAGCACGTGCCAGCGCACCATCGACGATTGCCCGCGATTGCTGGGGCCGTCGACGTGGGGTTGGGCGTGGTACGGCCGCGAAAAGGTCTCCGGGCTGCACCAGGCAAAGCCGAAGTAGTCCTCGGTGCCGGTGCCGAACGTGCTCGGAAAGGTCTCGCCGTCGACGTAGACCTTCTCGTCGCCCTCGCCCCACCAGGCGCCGGTAGGGTTGGCGACGTGGAGACCGAACCCCACGAAATGTCCGCGGCCCGAGGTCTCGAGCACGGCGACGTCGCGGAACGGCCGCGCCGGCAACCGGTCGGCGAGCCACTGAGCGTGGAGGTGCAGCGAACGGCCGTCCCACCGCCACGGACGAGCGCGAAGAGTTCCTTCCACCGCGACGGGCGCCAAACCCTGGTTGTGGAGCGTGAGTCGGGCCGACCGGGCGAAGGGCATCACCAGACGACACACCATCCGGCCGTCGGGACGCACTTCCATCGCCAGCGTCTGGTAGGGAGCGGGACCCGATGGGGGACCCGCCGTCGCGACGAAGAAGTCGGCGACCGGACCGTCGATCGTCCGCCGCCCGTCGAACTCGCCGGTCAGACGGAGGTGCCTCGACACCCGATTCCACTGACCCGGATGATTCCACGGCGCCGCCCGCGGATCGTCTGGGGCGTGGAGCGACAAGACGCGGAGCGAGAACTCGACGACGGCCGCCGGTCCGTCTTCGAACGCCAGATCGGTTCGCTGGCCGGTCAGCAGAACGGCGCGCCTCTCCCGGGTCCTCCAGCCGCGGTTCTCGGCCGGTCGGGACGCCGACTCCACGTCCGATCGAACACGCGCCAGAAGCGGCGGCGCCGAATCGAGCCACGCGGGATCGAAGCTTCGAACCTTTGTCCCCGAAGTATAGGTTCGATGGTTGATATGGTAATAAACCTTCGGGAAACCACCGTCTGACTCGTCGACCGTGATCAGGAGGCGCCTCTCGTAGGGGATCGGAAAGTACAGGTTGGCGCCTTGAGCCGCAACATATGCGAACGGAGGCCCAAGGCGGGGGTACCGTCCCGTTAGCAGCTCCGCCATCGGCACCGTCCACCTCGGCTCCCTTTCCCCGTCGAATCGAAAGCGGAGGACACCCGAGGGGTTGGCGGACCAAAACCGGACCACCGCGCCCGGGCCCCGCAGGTCGGCCATGACGTGTTCGGTCCGGCCGCCGAACGTCTCGGTCCGCACGAACTGGCCCGCGTCGTCGTTGCCGAACCACGACTCGCTCCCCGGAGCGACGCTCGCCCGGTCGTAGCTGCTCGACTGGGCCGTCGTGTATCCGGGCTCGGCCAAACGCCCCAGGCGCCCGAGGTCGGCATATTCGCCCAACAGGCTCTCGACCGTCACCGCTCCCCAGCCGAGAGCGCTCCATCCGATTCCGAGCAACGCCGACCCCAGTCGACACCGAGGGAAACGATCGGGCATCATGCCCTTATCTTGAACCCTTCGGTCGGACCGTGGTCGGGCCGCTTCCCGATGTCGCCGAAACGGATTGAAACCCAGCCGGAAATCAGTGGTTGGCGTCCGCGTTCGGCGGGACCGCCTCGCCGCTGAAGATCTGGCAGCCGGAACTGAGCTTGGTCGGCGCGTAGAGCGGGTCGAAGCGCGGTACGTCCAGCCCCGTGATCTGGGCCAGCTTCGTGTCCAGCTCGATGAGCATGTCGGCGCTGTATCCGGGCCACATCTTGTCGATCCCTCCGTCGGGGCGGATCAGGGTGACGTACACCGAGCGCTCGCTCTTGTAGGGCCGGAGGATCTTCAGATCGGGGTCGGCGAGGATCGGGTACTGGAGATCGTGCTCGTGGGCCCAGATCTGGGCCTTTTCGATCGGAGACGCGATCACGTTCAGGAAGTGGGCCGCATGGCGGTAGCGATCGTAAAGCCGGTTGAAGAGCGGTTGGGCGTCCGTGTTGCAGGGACACCCGTCCAGAACCGAGATCATGACGATCGGCTTGCCTCGACCGAGCAAGTCGGCCAACCGCACCGTCCTTCCGTCGGCGGCCTGGGCTTCGAAGAGGGGGGCCGCGACCGAAGCCATGCGCCCCGTCACTTCGAGCATCTTGTCCGTGACCGGATGCTTGGGGTCGGCATCCGAACTCAAAATCACGATCTGCGAGTCCGCGGCGGCCGCGTCGGCCGGCGGTTCGGGCCGGTTGTAGGCCACGTAGAGGGCCATCGCGCCGCAGGCGAAGACCCCGAACGAGAACGCCGCCATCCAACGGTTGGAGTGAGTCATCGGTCTTTTCCTACGATGCCAGCTTGTCCGTCTCCTGTCGGGTGCGGACGTTCGGACGACCCAGAACGACGAATTTGACGACAGGCGGCCGATCCCCAAAGGAGGACGGGACCGATGCTCCGCACCGGCCCCGTCGCCCCGCTCCGCCGTCTCACCCGCGAGAGCGACATCCGCCGCAGCCGCCGCCGGTCGCCGCGCCTTCCGAATCTTCCGTCTTGAACGAAGACCCGCAACCGCACGAGCTGACCGCGTTCGGGTTGTCGATCTTGAATCCGCCGCCGAGGGTGTCTTCGACGAAGTCGACCGTGCTGCCGTCCATGTAGTGGAGACTGAGGTCGTCGACGAAGATCCGAATCCCCGCCTGCTCGAACACCTGGTCCCCCTCTTCCGGCTCCGAATCGTCGAGGGCGAGACCGTAGCTCAAGCCCGAACACCCGCCTCCCGCGACCCATACGCGGAGAGCCGCCTGGGTCTTGTCCTGGGACGCCATCAGGTCCTTCAATTCGGTAACTGCTCGTTCGCTCAGCGTGATTGGCACTTGCTTCTCCTGAAACTCTACTACGGCGCGTAGATTGCTTTCATTTTGCCACAACCGGCGACGATTCCTGCGAAATCCGCCGCAAGCTCCGGCCGGATGGGTCCGGACGGTCGATTATGGGTTAGAAAGAGATTGTCATGGAGCCCGCCGAGACTTTAGGTGGACGGGAGAGGTTGTTGCGGGCCGCGAACATCCTCTTTCGCACCGGGGCATACCGGGACGTGAGCATCGCCCAGATCCTCGCCCACGCCGGGGTCCAGCCTCCGACTCTGTACCACCATTTCGGGGACAAGGAAAGCCTTTTCGTGGAGTGGGCTCTCGGCGCCATGCGCGGCCTGGGCGAGCGGATTCGGGATGCGGCCGCCAACCCGTTCGACCCGATCGAGGCTCTCATCGCGTGCGCCCGCGCCCTGGCCGCGAACGACCGTCTGGACTTGCTTCAGACGCTGCGCGACATCGACGCCCTCCAGTCGCCGGCCCACCGGGAGAGCCTTTTGGGCACCTACCTCGCCGAAGTCCACGAGCCGATCTGCTCCGTCCTCCTGCGGGCCGCCGAACGCGGGTTCATCCGGCCCGAACCGCTGAGCCGGACCGCGGCTCTGTTTCTGATGGGGGCGGTCGCCCTGTCCGCCTCGAGCCCGTTGCCCGGAGCGGCGACGTCCGACCCCGAGTGGTGGGTGCGGCGATTTCTGCGGGGTTTCGCGCCGTTGGGCGAAGGATCGTCGCCAGGGCGCCCCAACCCGTAGCCCGAAAGCGGTTCCGGCGGGTAGCGTATCTCTTGTTCCCGTCGCTCGCGAGGGCCGAGGCGTCCGTCTGGCCCGTAGGCGGCGACCGGCACATCAGGAGAGGAGTTCAACCGTGCCCTACGTCGTAACCGAACCGTGCATCGGAGTCAAGGACAAGTCCTGCATGACCGTCTGCCCCGTGGACTGCATCTACGAAGGGGACGACCAGGTTTTCATCCACCCGGACGAGTGCATCGATTGCGGTCTGTGCGAGCCGGAATGCCCGGTCAACGCCATCTTCGTCGACACCGACGTCCCCGGCAACTGGCGCGAGTACATCGAGCGCAACCGCATCGAGGGGAAGAGGCTGGCCGACATCAAGAAGGGCGTCTGAACCGGCGTCAAGCCGCCAGCTTCGCTTCTTCGACGACCTTTTGCCATCGGGCCGAGCTGACTCGGTCCATGTGGGTCCAGAGCAACCCGGCCCGGTAGGTTCCGAATTCTTGCGCCGACGGTCGGCAGTACCGAACTTCGGCCGTCCCCTTGATCAGGCCGTGCCGCGAGGCGTACTCGACCTCCAGGTCGTCCCCGCTCGGCATCGGTTCGGTCAGCAGGATGCCGATGCCGCGTAGGCTCATGTCGAGGATCGTGACCGCGAACTCGCACGTCCCGTCGCGGACCACGGCTCTCGCCTCGCCCGCCCAAACCCGCATCTCCTCGGTGCTGGCGATGAAGCGCGGCGACTCGAGGAGCCTCAGTTGCGCATCGTGGCCGCGGATGAAAACCAGCTTCGCGCCGAACGTGGCCGCGACCTTGTTGCCCGCGATCTGAACGTGGAAATGGTCGCCCGCGTTGGGCAACGCTTCTTCGACGAACTGGACCACCAAGATCTCGGGCGTCAGGTCGCGCGCCCAGCCCGCGAAGAAACGGGCGTCGGTCAGACGCTGCAGGCGGGCCCGGGCGTTGCGGAACGACGTCAGCAACATCGGGCTGCTCCTCGAACGGTGCCGCCATCACCCCGATCGCGACTCGGACCCGCGGGCCGATGCCCCCATCCGCCTACTTTTTTCCCGACCTCGGGCCGATTTGCCCCGGCCCCGGTCGGATCGACTCTCCACTCGATCCCCACACCAGGTATGTTCGCCAACGCGCTTCCCCGTCTTTAGGCGACAATCGATTGGCGTACACTGTTCAGGCGACAAATTGGGCCTGTTTTGCGTCCAAACGGACTGTCTAGTTCCGATGAGGAGGATCGGCCATCCCGGGTCCGCAAGCGACTTCAGCCTGGCCTGTCGACGACCACGGTCGATCCGGCTCATGCAAACGATCTGGAAACCGACTCCGAACACGCCCGGTTCGGCCGCGATGCGCTTGCAGCGGCGGACCGAGCCCGTCCTGCGGGCTGTGCCCCGTTCCAGTCGAACCGAGACCGGTATCGTTTCGTCGCCGGGAATCGGCAGCGGCGAAGGGAAGACCGTTCCGCCAGGCGAAAGGTCGGCGGCGAGGACCTCGGATTCCTGCTCGGCCGGGACGACAACGGCCTGCCAGCCGTCGACCTGGACCCGCTTGTGGCCCTCGGTTCGGATGCGGTGGATCGGAGGCTTGAGCTAGATCGACGGTCGAGTCGGCCAGGCCGGGGACAAGCGCGGCGAAGATAACGGATTCCCGGTCGCCGAAGCACGGCAACACCCCCGATTCGCCCGGGAGCAGGCCGCGCAACGGGTCGCCGACCAGACGGGTCGAAGATTCGTCGATCGCGTCGAACCACCCGGAGAAGAAGCGCCAATCGCACAACCGCTGGATGCACGCCCGCGTTTGCCGTTGTCCGATCGTCTTGGGGAGCCGCCCCCTATCCGGTATCCGATCGCCGCATCGGGGCGGGTGAGTCTCGGTTTCCGCAGCGGGAGAACGTCGGTATGATTCCATTCGATATGAGCAGTTCCGACGGGCCCTGCCACGATCGATCCTTGAGTCCGGCCCACGAGCAGTTCATCATCGAGTGGGGAAGGATGAGTTCGAGTTGGGGAATCAACCGGACGATGGCCCAGATTCACGCCCTCCTCTTCTGCACCGGTTGTCCGATGTCGGTCGACGACATCATGGGTCACCTCCACATCAGCCGCGGCAATGCGAGCATGAACTTGCGCGACCTCGTCGACTGGGGAATCGTGCGCAGATTTCGAGAGTCTGGCGAGCGTCGAGACTTGTACATAAGCGAGGAC
>JBDNCL010000109.1:0-9676 GCA_046719655.1 Fimbriimonadaceae bacterium | reverse complement strand
GACTCCGAAGCTCTGGTCGCTGTACTCCGGGAGCTCGTGACAGGCGAGGATCAGGCTGGCGATCTGCACGGCTTCCGATTCGTTGAACTCCGCCTTGCTTTGTCCAGACGTCCGGTCGCACAAAACGGGCACTACGTGGGGCGCCTGGACCACGCCACGGGCTTCTCGAAGGGGGTGGATTTTGCCTTGGTAGCAGAGGCGGCTGCTGAACGAGATGATCTGGGGGACACATCGGAAGTGTTCCCGCAAACCGACCGTCGATCCGAAGCGCCCGGCAAACGAATACAGCGACGAGTCTGGCGACCAGAGTATGCGGTCGGGAAAGTCGACGAGGTATTCGTCTATCAGCGATCGGACGGCATCATGCGATACCCCCGGCATTGAGGGCTCGGTCTGCTCGTCGTCGCCCACCACGATGGCGGACTTCGCGATCAGCAGCGTGATCAGCCCAACGGCAGAAAGTTGGCTTGCCTCGTCGACGATCACGACGTCGAACTGGGTCTGGGTGAAGTCGAACGATTTGGTGAGATCGTATAGCGGCATGATCCAGACCGGGAAGGCGTCCTTCGCCTCGCGCATGGCCTGACGCATGGCGCGCAGTAGGTCCGGAACCCTTTTCCCTTTGCCCCGACCGATCTTTCGTTGAGCCTCGTGAAATCGGTTCAGAGCGCTCTGAACGGGCTTGGTTACGCGTTGGTGTTGGGCCAGCCAAGCCCGAACGGAGGAGAGTTCGACGGTGGTTCGGTCAAGCTGTTGCTTGAGCCGGTCTAGGTCCTCTTTGGTCTTTTCGAGGCTCAGGTTGTCTCGACGATCGAGCTCGGCCTCGATTTGGGAAAAGGTCCAGGCTTCGCTCAGCGTTCCCCGAATCTTTTTGTATTCCAACTCCCCGTTGCTAAGACTCGCCGCAAACTGCTTGGCCTTCTCCCTCAGCTTTTCGACCAGGAAGTCGCGCCGCCGCACCGGTTCGATTTTCTGCCGCAAGACGCTCAATTCGTCATAGGCGTCGCGGTAGGTCTCCCAATCCTCGTTCAAAATCGCCTGGGCGACTCTGAGCAGAGTTTCGCTCGAATCCTTCTGCGTCCAGCTTCGGGCCTTGGCCTTTAAGTTCAGCAGCTTCTCCTGTGCGGCTTGAAGTGCCTGGCGCCGGAGGAACTCAGCAAGGATAGGCTCCGCGACCTCGGTTAGCCACCTTACCAATCGATGGGCCAGTCCGACCTCCGAAGAGTCGGGCAGCGAGGCGGGAGCATAAGGAAGACCGAATTCTTCCAAAGCTTCGACGACTTTGCCCGCGTCTATTTGGGCCCACTCCAGAGTGCGGCTTAGACCCGCTTTGCGTAGAAGCGTCCGCTCCGCCTCCTTCTCATTGAGGTCGCTCCAACCGTACGGACGGGCCGCTGTCCACAGTCGCTGGCGAAATTCCTTATACTCCCTTTTGAACTGAAGCAGGTTGACGAGAGCTTGGAGTACCCGCGCTTCGCCAAGCGGGCGCGATGCCTCGACCGACTCGAATAGGGCTCTGGCGTCCCCATCAAACAGGCCGGGCCGACGGATTGGTCGGCCTGACTCGTTGATCCGCTTCAGAACCCGCTCGGCAAGTTCGAGCAAATCGGTGCGACGCTTGGCGATTCGAAACTCGAATGGCGCGGCATCTGTCTCGACCGCCTCTCTGCGTTGCGCTAGCGCGGTGGCTTCTCGGATGAGGGACGACCAAATTTCGCCGAGGTTCGGGGTCTCCATAACCCGACTCGCGAGATCGCGGTAAGACGGTTCGAATGTGTCAAACTCTTTGCAGAGCTTCCGAAGGATCTGGAGCTGGACCTCGACGGCGTCATGCGCCGGCCGCCGCTTTTCGAGAACTTCGACGCGCGGATCAGCCAGGCCGGGCGCTTTGGACTCCAGTTCACGGATCGTCTCCAACAGCTCCTCAAAGTCTTTGGGAGAGACCACTTCTTCGGCCGGAGGAATCGGCTTGCGCGCCTCCTCGGCGAGCTGGTGGGGATACTGCTGCACCAGAGCCAGAAGCTCCTCGAACTGTTCCTCGGTCAGTGGCGGTGCGCTGCCCGACTCCACCGTCCCGTTAATCCAGGCACTGTGGTCTCGGTTCTCATGAAGGTATTTCCCCGCATCCGACGGAGACCCGCGCCAATCCCATACTTCGATAGGCTGGTGTTCAGATTCGATGATTTGCCGCAGGGTCTGCCGAGCCTTCCGCAGATTCTGAATGGTTTTCCGGCGGGCTTGGGTCAGTCGTTCGATGTCCGATTCCAGTTGGAACGGCTCTGTTGAGCCGAGCGTCTCATAGAGCCCGCGCATGCCTGCCTTGAGACCCTCGCCCGCATCCGATCCCACCAAGCTCACGCACAGCGGTTGAAGTTCGGGGACCACCTTGTTGCGGAGCACGGCAAGGGCCTGTGCCTTTTCGCTGGTTACCAGAACGCTCTTGCCCTCGGCGAGAAAGTGCCCGATCAAGTTAGCGATCGTATGGGTCTTGCCTGTTCCGGGCGGTCCCTGCACGTGAACGCACTTGCTTCGACGGTATCGGCGGAGAATCGCGAGCTGTTCCTTGTTGGCGGGCTTGGTGAAAAATGTTTCCTCGTCCTCGTCGGGCTCCCCACGGAATTCGCCATCTGAAGGTCGGGTCTCCTCTTCGTCCAGCAGAACCGGTCGGATCGGGAAGGGGATCTCGCCGTCTTCCTTAAATTTGACTTTCAATCCCTCCGCGAGTTCCGCGAGCCCGGAGGGCCGTCGGCGAAGAATCAGCCACCGTTGTCGGCGCGCCGAAAGGCGATCCCGGGGGACCTCGTCAGGCCCAAAGACGCCGTCCTTTCGCGCGCTTTGCACGAACCGTCGGGCGAAGTCGTCTACTTCCTCCTGCCCAAAGGCCCAGATATCGGGATTCTCCTCCAAGTCGCGCCGGGCGGCGGCGATCGCCTGGCCTGCGTCCGGCACCACGGTACGGATCGCGTCGCCGTAGACTTGCGTTGGTTCTTCCCGACACCCGACCGAGATGGTCAGGTGTTGGGTGTCGAAGTTAAGCTGAACCGGACTGATCAGGAGCGGGTGGTCCACGCTCTCCATCGCGACCATTACGTCGGCGGCAACCAGTTCAACGTCGTCTGGCGCGCGTTGCAGAATCGCGTGCAGATCGTAAAGCTTCTCGTAAAGGGATCGTGCTCTCTGAAGAGGTCGAGCTTCACTCGCCCACCGCCGCCACTCCTCGATCCAACTGTCCCAGGTCTCTTGGGGTCCGTCCTTGTCCCAGTTTTGCACCTCGTCGTCGCAAATGCGGCTCTCTCGGTGCGTCGGTTCGACGTCCACGTTGTTGGGAATGTAATCCACCCATCCCTCGAACTCGTCCGGAAGCGGGGGCGATGCGGGAACGTCGCATCGTGTCACGACCAGGAACCGAGAGGGATCGGTCGGGCTCCACTGGATGGCCGGAAGATTGGGCAAGTTGTCGAGGGAAATGGCGTCAGGGTGCTGGTCGATGGTTTTCGCGACAACGGAGCGAAGCCGGTCTAGTTCGGCGATGTATCCGAGGAGTCCCTGATACTTCTTCGAGAGCAGATCGGACTTTGGATCCTTTTGACTGCGCGGTTTCTTCGCCATCCTGCAACAACCCTTTTGCTATCCCCAAGTTCGTGCTGAAAACTGACCCATACTACTTTCTCTTTCATGGCTTGGTAGTCCTTCGCAGGTCTGGGAATCGGACTTCGCGCTCGAGTCATTTCGGTTCCGACAGGCCAAGTCGGTTGACGATCATGCCGCGTCGGTTTTGCGTGGGGCCGAGAGCGTCGAGAATCTTCCGGCCGTCCCGGACGCCGCCACGCGGGGGCGGGAGGGCGGATTCTTCCTGGCTCGGATCCTCCAGGCCCGGTATCTCGGGACGCCCCAAAGTCCGACGACCGTAGGCCGCCCCATTCGCGCCGCCCCAGAGAGACGGCGCCCTCAGCCGGCTCCTGGACGGATCGGCTGGGGGCGCGGGCGCTGGCGGACGGAGCCTCAGTTCGATTTGCGCCGCCGGCGCAGCACGGTGGCCAAGCCCAGACCGAGAGCGGCCATCGTCGCGGGCTCCGGCACGGCTTGAACGCTCAGGTTGTCGAAGACGAACCGATTGCCGAAGCTGTCCTGGTCGTAGTTCACCCGGACGTAGAGGAAGCCGCCGTCGGCCACGTCGATGTTGACCAAACCGCCGAGGGCGGTGCGCGCCGACCAACCGGCGTTCGCGTTCGTCGACACGAGGGAGTCGACGACCGTGTAATTCACGTGGTCGTTCGACACCATGAGGTTGAGGGTGCCGCCGTTCAGGCCCGTGTCCTCGAACCAGGCGTCCAGCCCGAGATTCCACAGCGAGACGGTGCCCCCCGTCATGTTGCGCGCGCGGAGGGTCAGGGACTTGTCATCCCAGGAGTTGGGAGTGAACTGGACACCCCACCCCGTTCCCAAACCGAACGAGCTCAGATCGGCGCCGTTGGTCTGAAAAGTTTCGATGCGCCCGTTGCCGTCGGCGAACTGGCCGAACGCGCTGTCGACCGACTGCCACTTGTAAGACCAAGCCCCGCTCGCGAGGCCCCAACCGTTGGGGTTGCCGGGAGCCCAGTCCCAATGGCCGGGCTCGACGATCCGCAGGGAGTTGGCCTGCAGCGGAGCCCGAATCACGTCGTTGTCCGGGATGCCGTCGTCCCAGCCGATGCTCTCGTCGAACGTGATCGTCTTCGGGGAAAAGTCGACCACCTGAAGTTGGGCGTGCGCCGTGGAGACGGAGAAGATAGAAAGTGCGATCCAAGCGTATCTCATCATCGTTGAAGGACTCCGTATACAGGATACCTCCGCCTGCAGGTTTCCGGCAGAAACCTTAACATCACCACCCGTTTCCCTGCCGAAACAGGTATTTTTTCAGTTGCGTCCGGCAGCCCCGGGGGCTTTCGGCGCAAGCGCCCGCCCCGGGGCCGAACCTCCGGGCCACCTTCCGAGGCGGAGGGTACACAATGGCCTCGGTATGGGAAAGGTTCTCATCTTCGACGTCGACGGTGTGGTGGTGGACAGTCCGCACGAGGCGGCGTGGGGCGAAGCGCTCGCTGAAATACTGGCCAACGACGGCGTAGCCTACGACCCGGCGACCTACACGTCCGCCCTGTACCAGGCCCACGTCGCCGGCAAGCCGAGATACGACGGTGCCGCCTCTCTGTTGGCCGCGGTGGGCGTCGAAGATCCCGGCCACGTCCTCGCCCGACGACTCGGCGACCAGAAGCAGATCAAGATCCGACACCGGATCGAGCAGGGACGGTTCGCCGCTTTCCGCGATGCGCTGAACCTCGTCCAACGCGCCCGGACCGCCGGGTGGCGTCTCGCCGTCGCCTCGTCGAGCCAGAACGCCAACGCCTTTCTCTCGTCGATCGCGACCGAGACGGGGCGCCTGATCGACTGTTTCGACGCCAACGTGTGCGGACGCTCCTTCGCGCGAGGCAAACCGGCGCCCGATATCTTCCTCGCCGCCGCCGAGGAGCTGGGCGCCGAACCAGGCGAGTGCGTGGTCGTCGAGGACGCCCCGGCCGGAATCGAGGCGGCGACGGCGGCCGGAATGCGGTCGGTCGGGATCGCGCGTTCGAACGACGCCCCCCTTCTGCGCGCGGCCGGAGCAACGTGGGTCGTGGAATCTCTCGACGACGTCGACCTGAACCTCCTGGCCGAGCGTGTCTGACCCGTGCCACGATGAACCCATGCCTGAGTTCAAGCTCGAAAACGGTTGGGTCGTCGTCGAAGAGGGGGACCACACCGGCGAAGAGATGTCCCGGGCGACCGTTTTCGCCGTCGCCAACGGCCTGTTGGGATTGCGGGGTGCTCCCGAAGAGCGGTCGGCCCGCGAGCCCGCCGTCAAGGGCTTCTACCGCAACGGCCTCTACGACACTCCGGCCGGAAAGCTGACCGAGCGGGAGATCGTCGGGCTCCCCGACCCGACCGCCGTTCGCCTGACGATCGACGGCCGGCCGTTCGACCTCGGAACCGGCAGGGTCCTCGAAGCCCGGCGCGAACTTGACATGGCCGACGGCGCGATGCGCCGGACGGTGCGCTGGGAGGCGCCGAACGGGTGCGTCGTCAAGCTCGTCACCGAGCGGTTCCTCCCCATCGACTGTCCGCGGGAAGCGTGTCTGTCGGTGTGCGTCGAGACCGACCGACCCGCCGACGTGGAGCTGAGGCTCGGCGTGGAGGGGCGCGTCTGGAACCGTTGGGCCGACCACGGCAAGTCGATCGCCTGTCAGGCCGAGCCCGGACGGCTGCGGGTGGAACTCGAAACATTCGAGCCGGGGCACCGGATCGCCGTCTGCGCGAGCCACGAGGTCACGGGAGGCGGCAGCCGCAGGGCGGTCGTCGAGGGTGAGTCGGCATGGGACATCCTCACCCTTCGGCTCGAACCGGGACAGAGTCTCCGCGTCGACCGGCGGGTGGTCGTGGCCCTGCCCGGCGAATCGGAGGAGCCGACTCCGGGCGACCGGTTTCCGTCCCACCGAGCCCGGTGGCGCGAGCTGTGGGAATCGGCCGGGATTGAAATCGAAGGCGACGATCAGGCCCTTTTCGGAATCCGATTCTGCCTGTTCCACCTGTTGGCGACCGCGCCCTGGCACAGCGACCGGATCAGCGTCAGCGCCCGCGGGCTCCAGGGACAGGACTACTACGGTTCCATTTTCTGGGACTGCGAGATCTTCGTCCTGCCCTACCTGATCGCGACCTGCCCGGCCGCCGCCCGCAACGCCCTCGGCTACCGGATCCATACCCTCGACGGGGCTCGGCGCAAGGCACGCCGGTTCGGCTGGAAGGGCGCCTTCTACGCGTGGCAGAGCCAGGAGACGGGCGACGAGCAGTGCGACCTCTACGTCTTCACCGACCCGCGCACCGGGGAGAAGATCCGCAGCTACTTCGCCGACGAGCAGATCCACATCAGCGCCGACATCGCCTACGCGTTTCGGCAGTACGTCGAGGCCACCGGCGACACCGCCATCTGGGCGGCGGGCGGCATCGACGTGGTCGTCGAGATCGCCCGGTTCTTCGTCTCTCGGACGACGGAACGGGACGGTCGCGGCCACCTGCCGAGCGTGCTCGGTCCCGACGAGTACCACGAGCGGGTCGACGACAACGCCTACACCAACGCGATGGCCCGGGAGTCCCTCCGCATCGCGCTCGAAACCCTCGACTGGATGCGGGGCTCGTCGCCCGAGGCTTTTGCCGAGGCGGCGGCCCGGCTCGAACTCGCCGACGACGAGATCGAACGCTTCCGCGACCTGATGGACCGGCTGGTCGTGCCCGGCCCCGACCCCGAATCCGGGCTGATCGAGCAGTTCGCCGGCTACTTCGAACTCCGCGACGAGCCGATCCCCCAGACCCGCGCTCGCCTCGCCCACCCCGACCTCCACCCGGGCGGCCCCAACGGCCCGTTCCAAGAGACGCAGAACATCAAGCAGGCCGACGTCGCCATGCTCCTCTATCTGATGCGCGACCGATATACCGACGCGGTGAAGGCGGCGAACTTCGACTATTACGAGCCGCGGACGTCGCACGACTCCTCCCTCAGCCCCATGGCGTACGCGCTCGTCGCCGCCGACCTCGGCCGCCTGGACTATGCCTACCGCTACTTTCTCCAGACCGCCCTGATCGACCTCGAGGCGTACGGTCCGCACTGGAACCACGGCGTCCACACCGCCGCGCTCGGCGGCGCCTGGCAGGCCGTCGTGCACGGGTTTCTCCACCTCCGTCTGCGGAGCGAGGGGGTCGTCTTCGGCAAGAAGCCGAAGCTGCCCGAAAACTGGTCGCGGCTTCGGGTCGCGCTGGTGTGGCACGGTCGCCCCTTTGCGGTGGGCGTCGAGTCCGGCGTCGTTTCGTTGGAATCGCGTTCCGATCAGCCCATCCCGGTCGTCCTGGCCGATGGCCGGCGCGTCGAACTCGCTCCCCACACGGTTTGGCGATGGGCCGACTCCGGAGGGTAAACGGGAGCCATGAAGACGATCGAGCCTGCCGACGGTCTCGTCATCCGCGAGTCGGTTCGACTCAAGCCGGGCGTGTACCCAGCCCCGAACGGGCTTCGGATCGAAGGGGACGGCGTGACCCTCTGTGGCGAAGGGGTCGTTCTCGTGGGATCGGACCGGCAGGGGGTCGGCCTGACCGTGAAGGGGAACGGATGCCGCGTTCAGGGCCTGCGGATCCTCGAGTACGAGCACGGGATTCGGGCCGACAAGGTGGCCAAACTCCAACTCCTCGCCAACCACGTCACCGGGACGGCCGAGATCGCGCCCAACACGATCTTCCTCGATATCTGGCGGACGGCCGACGAAGCCTACGGGGCCGCCGTTCTCCTCGTCGACGTCGACGACAGTCTGGTCGAGAAGAACGATTTCCAGCACCAGATGAACGGCATCTTGACCTACGGGTGTCGGAATCTCAACGTCCGCCAGAACCAGTGCAGCTACAACAGCGGATTCGGCATCCACCTTTACGATACTTGCGACAGTTTGTTCGAAGAAAACTCGGTCGACTACTGCTGTCGCTTCGAGCCGCGCGAGGGTCCGCGTCATTTCGGGCATATCGGGGCCGACGCCACCGGCTTTCTCGTCGTGTACGGTTCGAGCCGCAACCGGTTTCTGCGCAACACGGCCCGTTTGGGCGGGGACGGCTTCTTTGTGGCCGGTCTGACCCCCAAGCTGGAGAAGAGGCCGTGCAACGACAATCTGTTCGAAGAGAACGACGGGAGCTTGAGCCCGAACATCGCCTTCGAGTGCACGTTCTGCTCCGGCAACCGGTTCGTCGACAACTACGCCGACCGATCCAACTACGGCTTTTGGCTCGGCTACTCTTGGGACACCCAGGTCGAAGGCAACCGCATGCTCATGAACCGCCAGGCCGGAATCGCGGTCGAGAACGGGTACGGCATGAGGGTCCGCCACAACACGTTCCAGGGGGGAGGGCACGGCGTGCTGTTGTGGAGCCGTTACGACGAGGGCTTTCTCGCCGCCTATCCGAACGCCGCGACGTGCCACGACTGGCAGATCGAGCACTACTCGTTCGCCCGCAACGGGGTCGGCATCCGGATAGCGGCCGACCAGGACCACGGCATCCGACAGGCTCCCGGCGTCCGGGGCCGACCCGAGTCCCGACCCCGAAACATCGCCCTCCGGCACAACGACATCCAGGACAACCGGGTCGGCATCGACCTCTACTGCTGCGACGACATCTTGGTCGAGTCGAACCTGCTGAACCGCAACGTCGAGTCCAACCTTCGTCAGCAGGACTGCGACCGGATCACGGCCCGGAACAACACCGGTTCGGCCGGCGGCTACCTGTAGTCGGCAGGCGTACTCCGGCTGTGGGCGTCGGGCGTCGGAAAGGGGCCGGGTGCGGGGAGCGAGGTGAGGGGGTTCGGGTGGGGCAGGCGGCGCCGCGGGCCCCTTCAGCTTCGCGAAGCGACGACCCCCGCCTGACTCCCCGGGGGCTGGTTGGACGTCATTCCCGCGAAAGCGGGAATCCGGCGAACGGCGGCCAGCTCGCCTGACTCCCCGCGGGCTGGTTGGACGCCATTCCCGCAAAAGCGGGAATCCGGGGAGCTGCAGATCCCCGCCTGACTCCCCGGGGGCTGGTTGGACGTCATTCCCGCGAAAGCGGGAATCCGGGGAACGGGGGGCCCCAGGCA
>JBDNCL010000108.1:0-9819 GCA_046719655.1 Fimbriimonadaceae bacterium | reverse complement strand
CTGGCGTCGTTCGACTACTCCCAGATCGAACTCCGGCTTCTCGCCCACCTGTGCCAGGATCCGGCCCTGGTCGAGGCCTTCCAAGGGGGGGCCGACGTTCACGCCGCAACCGCGTCTCTGATGTTCGAGACCCCGATCGACCGGATCGACAAGCGACAGCGGGGCTACGCGAAGCTGCTCAACTTCGCCGTCCTGTACGGGGTGACCGACTTCGGCCTCGCGAATCAGTTGGGCGGCGAGTTTTCGGTCAGCGAGGCCAAGGCCCTCATCCAGCAGTATTTCGAGCGCTTCCCGAACGTCAAGGCGTTCACCGAGTCCGTCGTCGCCGAGGCCCGAGCCAAGGGCTTCACCACGACTCTGATGGGCCGCCGCCGCACGTTCCCCGAGATCCATTCGGCCAACCGGAACGAGCGGCTGTACGCCGAGCGTCAGGCCGTCAACGCTCCGATTCAGGGTGCGGCGGCCGACATGATCAAGTTGGCGATGGTGCGCGTGCGGAGGGTTTTGGGGCCAGACGGGCCGCGCATGCTGCTTCAGGTGCACGACGAGCTCGTCTTCGAGGCGGGCGCCGACCTGCGCGATTGGATCGCCCCGATCCGACAGGCGATGGAAGGAGCGTTGCCGTTGTCGGTGCCGGTCGTCGTCGACGCCAAGGCGGGCCCCAACTGGGCCGAGATGGAGCCCTTGAAGTAGGTGGGGCCGCTCTCGGGCGAACGGGAACCGCGTCCGACCGCCGAATCGGCGCTTCGGGAAGCCTTGCGGCAGCCGGCTCCGGAGGCCGCGACCGCCGTCCTGGGCTGCTGTCTGGTTTGCCGAGGCCTGAAGGCGCGGATCGTCGAGGTCGAAGCGTACCGGTCGGCCGGGGATCCGGGCAGCCACGCGTTCCGTGGGCCGACCGCCCGCAACCGGAGCATGTTCGCCGCGCCCGGTACCGCGTACCTCTACTTCACCTACGGCAATCATTGGATGCTGAACGTGTCGGCCGAGCCAGAAGGCAAGGGCGGGGCCCTGCTGATCCGGGCCGCGGTTCCCCTGGCCGGTCAGGTCGAAATGGCGCTTCGGCGTCCGAAAGCCCGGCGGGAGCGGGACCTTCTGAACGGTCCGGGGAAGTTGGCGGCCGCGTTCGGATTGGACCGGTCGTACGACGGCGTCGACCTGCTCGACGCCTCGGCGCCTCTCCGGCTCGTGCCGGGAAGGCCGGTCTCCCGCATCCTCGTCGGTCCGCGCGTCGGTTTGGCGGCCGGCAAGGGGGACCGCTTCCTCTGGCGGTTCGTCGACGCCGACGAGCGGGCCTGGGTGTCGAGGCCGATCTCCGGCTTGACGGACCTGGGCGGCCGCGCTCCGTTGGGGGACCTCGGGCCGGCCGGCGAGGACGAACCGGACTGGTTGCCGCCCGCCTGATCGCCGCATCGAGAAAACACTCCACAATACAGGCGTGAGCATCGCCGACATCCTCGCCGCCCGCCGCGACGGCCGGCCCCACACCCAGGCGGAGATCCGCCGTCTCGTCGTCGGCGCCGCCGACGGATCGATTCCCGACTACCAGCTGGCGGCATGGCTCATGGCCGCTTTTCTGCGCCCGCTCAGCCTCGACGAGACGGCGTGGCTTGCCGAAGCGATGGCCGACAGCGGCGAGCGGATGGACCTGAGCGCCCTGCCGAAACCATGGGTCGACAAGCACAGCACGGGCGGAGTCGGCGACAAGACCACCCTCGTGCTCGCCCCCTTGTTGGCCGCCTGCGGTCTGACCGTCGTGAAGATGAGCGGCCGCGGCCTGGGAATCACGGGGGGCACGATCGACAAGCTCGCCTCGGTTCCCGGCTTCCGAACCGATCTCGATCCCGAGCAGATGCTCGCTCAGGCCGGGCGGATCGGCGTCGCGCTCACCGGGCAGACTCCGCGCCTCGCTCCGGCCGACAAGACCCTGTACGCGCTGCGCGACGCCACCCAGACCGTCGCGTCCCTTCCCCTCATCGTGTCCAGCATCCTCAGCAAGAAGATCGCGGGAGGGGCCGAAACGGTCGTGCTGGACGTCAAGGCGGGCTCGGGATCCTTCATGCCGACCTTCGAGAAGGCGGTCGAACTCGCCGAGTGGTTGCGGGAGGTGGGGAGTCGGTGCGGTCTCCATGTGCGGACCGCGATCACGG
Organism: Fimbriimonadaceae bacterium; assembly: GCA_046719655.1. Classification (GTDB taxonomy): domain Bacteria; phylum Armatimonadota; class Fimbriimonadia; order Fimbriimonadales; family Fimbriimonadaceae; genus JBDNCL01. The sequence continues at coordinate 7,672 of JBDNCL010000108.1, read as the reverse complement.
ACATGGACCAGCCGTTGGGCCGGGCGGTCGGCAACGCGGTCGAGGTCAAGGAGGCCCTCCGGGTTCTGAAGGGGACGGAACGCGGTCGTTTTCGCGACCTCTGCCTCGAACTGGCGGGCCTGACTCTGGCCGCTTCCGGTCGGGCGCCCGCGCGGGCCGAAGGACGCCGGCATGCCGAGGAGGCTCTGGATTCCGGCCGCGCCTTGGCCAAGGCGTTCGAGTGGTTCGAGGCCCAGGACGCCGATCGGACCGTCTTTGAGACCGAGGACTGGGGCGTCGCTCCGTACCGGTGCGAAGTCCGGGCTTCGAGTTCCGGATGGGTGGCCTCTCTGTCGGCCGGCGTCGTCGGCCAGGTGGTGGTCGACCTCGGCGGCGGCCGCCGACGCAAGGAGGACGCCGTCGACCCTGCCGTCGGTGTCGAAATCGGGGTCGAGGTCGGCGATCGGGTCGAAGGCGGGCAGACGTGGGGAACCGTGCTGGCCGCGACCGAAGCCCAAGCCGCCGCCGCGGCCGAGGCTCTGCAAAGGGCGCTGGTGCTGTCGGCTGAGCCCGTGTCGCCCCGACCGGTGGTGTTGAAGATCGACTAGCCGATCAGCCCCGCTTCCACCACAGGTGCCCGACGTCGGCGAACGGCTTGAGCCTGGCTTCGAGCGCGCGCATCTCGGCCGGCGGCATCGGTCGGAAGGTCCGCGCCGCCACCAGGTTGGGTCGGATCTCGGACTCGTGGCGGAGACCGACGATCACGGTGTCGACAGGCAACGACCAGGCGTACCGGAGGAGAGGCTCGACCTCCATCTTTGCGCCTTGCGCCCTCTCCATCCCCTTCAGAGCCTTCATTCCCACCACGGCGATCCCCTTCTTGCGGGCTGCCGGCACCACCTCGGCCGCAAAGTCGTTGATATGGGTGTCCACGGCGCTGACGGCGACGAGAATCGAATCGAATGGGTAGCGGTCGATGGCGGCTCCGATCACGTCCGGCCGCGTATGCCCCGAAATCCCGATCCAGCGTATCAGCCCCTCTCTCCTCGCGCGCTCGAGGCCCTCGACCGCACCCCCCTTCCGCAGGGCCTGGTCGAGGGTTCCCATGTCGTTCACCGAGTGGATCTGAAGCAGATCGATCCGGTTCGTCTTCAGACGGTTCAGACTCTCTCGAACCTCCTGGTAGGCCCCATCCGCGTCTCGGCGCAAGGTTTTCGTGGCCAGGAAGACCCTTTCGCGCAGACCGCCTTCCAGGGCGCGGCCGACCGCCGTCTCGCTTCGGGTTCCGACGTAGCTCGGAGCCGTGTCGATGTAGTTCACGCCGCCCGCGACCGCCGCGCGGATCGCCCGCACCGTGTCGTCCCCCCCGCTGACTTCGGCTGTGCCGAGCCCATAGATCGACGCCCGCCAGCCCGTCTTCCCGAACGGCCGTACCGGCATGCTTCCGGGGAGGGGGCTGACCGTGGGGTTGGCCGTCTGAGCGACGGTCGAGGCGGCGGCGACCGTGGCCGCCGTGGCCGCGGCCGCCTTGACGAAGTCGCGACGGGTCAGGTCCATACCGTCATCGTACACCGCTTTGCCGAGGGCGGGCCGAGGCCCGATCTCGGCGTAAACTTGCCGGCATGCGTGTTCAGCGTCTGGGAGACGCGGCTTTCCTCGTCTCCGGATTCGGAGAGGTGCCCGCCTACCGACTGGCGTCCGCCATCGAGTCGTGCCGTGTGCGGGGCGTCGTCGAGGCGGTGGCGGCTTACGACACGGTCGGCGTGTACGGTGAGCCGTTTGCGATCGACCCGGCCGAACTCGAGGCATCGATCTCCCGGCTGCTGCCGTCGCTCGAACGGGAGCCCGAACCGCAACCCGTGGTGCACGAAATCCCCGTGTGCTACGCCCTGGGGCCGGACCTCGGCGAGGTCGCCCGCCGCCTCGATCTCACCCCCGAAGCCGTGGTCCGCCGGCACACCGGGTCCAGCTACACCTGCCACGCCATCGGCTTCTGCCCCGGATTCCCCTATCTGGGCTATCTTCCGGAGCCGCTGTGCGGGCTGCCGCGCCTCGATCGTCCGCGCCCGAAAGTCGAACCCGGCTCGGTGGCGATCGTCGGGCGGCAGACCGGGATCTACCCCCTCCCGCGCCCGGGCGGTTGGTGGTTGATCGGCCGAACGCCGCTCCTGATCGTAGACGTCGAGGCCGGCTTCTTCCCCATCGAGCCGGGCGACCGGGTTCGTTTCCGCAAGATCGACGAGGACGAGTTTGCCCGCCGGGCCGGCGAACGTCTGCCCTCCTCGGTCCGTCCGACCCGAGCCGGAGCGGAATAGAGATGCGCAAGATCGACCTGAACGTAGACGTCGCCGAAGGCTTCCCGTTCGACGAGAAGCTCGCCTGGTGGGCGACGAGCGCCAACGTGGCGTGCGGCGGGCACGCGGGATCGTGGGAGATCGCCAAGTCCGCGATCGCCGTCTTCCGAGAGAGGGGAGCGCGGATCGGCGTCCACCCCGGCTACCCGGACCGGGACACGATGGGACGCGTAAGTCCCACGCCCGATCGAGCGGCGGACTGGCTGGCCGACGTCGCGGCTCAAGTCCAGGCCTTCGTCGCCCGGTTTCCGCGTGTGGCCGCCTACATCAAGCCCCACGGGGCCTTCTACCACGATTCGACCCGCGCCAGTACGCCGGCTTTCGAAACGCTCGCCGCCATCGTCGTTCGGCACCGCCTGCCGCTGATGGGTTTGTCGGGAACCGCTCACGAACAGGCGGCTCGCTATGGCTTCATCCGAGAGGGATTTGCCGATCGAGGCTACACGCCCGACGGCCGCCTCATCCCCCGGGGCCAACCGGGGGCGATGCTGGACGACCCCCGGGCGATCCGGTCTCAGGTCTTGTGCCTGGCCCGCACCGTCGACTCGATCTGCGTCCATGGCGACAAGCCGAACAGCGTGGAGCACGCCAGCCTCGTTTACGAGACTCTGTTGTACGCCGGATACGATGTAGGCTGGCGATGATCCACGGTCTCGCGCCCGTCGGAGCGCCCGCCTGGGTGAGGATCGTGTCCGCGCCGGCGCCCGGACGCCGCAAGTTCGGTGTGCCGCCCGGCGGACCGTTCGATCCGATCAGCGCCGCCCTCGCCGCCGACCTGCTCGGGCAGGACCGTTTCGAGTCCGGGTTCGAGGTGCTCCTCATGCCGGCCGAGTTTCGGGCGGACGAGGACGTCTGGGTGGCCGTTGCCGGAGCCGCCGACGAGGTTGCGGTGGGAGGAACGCCGAGTCCGACCCCGTGGGTGGGCGTGTTGTCGGCCGGTCAGATTCTGACGGTCGGCTCCCCGAGCGTCGGCTGCCGCACGTATCTGGTGTCTCGATTGGACGCTCCCCCGCCGAAGCGCGCCCGACGACCGGCGAGCCCGCCCATCGCGGCCGGTTCGGTCGCTCTGCGCGTGTGGCGGGGCCCCCAAGCCGAGTGGCTCGACTTCGAAGCCTTCTGCCGATCCGAGTTTTCGGTCAGCCACCTGGCCGACCGGGTCGGCATCCGTCTCGACGGACCACGCCTTTTCGGTGCGGTCGAGCGACCGAGCGAACCCGCGTGTGTCGGAGCGGTCCAGGTGACCCCCTCCGGCCAAGCGATCGTCCTCGGCCCCGACGGACCGACGATCGGCGGCTACCCCAAGATCGCGGTCGTCGCTTCCGATCACCTGCCGTGGTTGGGGCAGTTGGTCCCCGGCCAGGGAGTCCGCTTCGAACCGGTCGATTGAGGCGTCACTCGCCGTCGGCGAAGATGTAGTTCTCGCGGACCTTCGCCATTTCGAGCTGCATCTTGACGAGCTTGGCGTAGACGCCGTTCTCCAGACTGTTCAGCTCGTCGTGGGTGCCCGTTTCGACGACCCGTCCGTTTTCCATCACGATCAGCCGGTCCGCGTTGCGCAGGGTGGACAGTCGATGGGCGATGGCGACGACGGTTCGGCCGGCAACCAGTCTCTCGAGCGCTTCCTGGATCAGCCGCTCGGTCTCGGTGTCGACGCTGGCCGTGGCCTCGTCGAGGATGAGCACGCGCGGATTGTGGAGGATGGCCCGGGCGATTGCGATCCGCTGGCGTTCGCCGCCGCTCAGCCGCTGGCCGCGTTCGCCGACGTAGGTGTCGTACCCGTCCGGGAAGTTGACGATGAAGTCGTGGGCGTTGGCCGCCTTGGCCGCGTCCATGATGTCTTCGAGCGTCGCGTCCGGACGACCATAGGCGATGTTGTCCCGAATCGAGCCGGGGAAGAGGTAGGACTCCTGGAGCACCACGCCCACCTGGCGGCGGTAATCCTCGACGTCGATCTTCTTGAGCGGAACCCCGTCGACCTCGATGAATCCCTGCGTGGGGTCGTAGAACCGCAGCAGCAGGTTGATCAGGGTGGACTTCCCGGCCCCGCTGGGACCGACCAGACCGATCATCTCGCCCGCCTTGACCTCGATGTCGATGCCGTGCAGAATCTCGCGGCCCTTGTCGTATCCGAAGTGAACGTCGTGGAACTTGACGTCGCCCCGGATCTCCGGCATCGGCACCGCGTCGGGGGCGTTCTCGACTTCGGGCGGCGAGTCGAGGATCTCGAACACCCGCTCCGCGGCGGTCAGGCTGCGGCTGGTCCAGTCGATGATGCGCTGGATCATGCCGAGCGGCTGGTTGAGCATCGCGACGTAACCCAAAAAAGCGGTCAGCTGTCCGAGGGTCATCGCCCCGCCGAGAACCGCGTTGCCGCCGACCCACCAGACGATGAACGCAGACAGGCTCATCGTGAACATGACGAACGGGAAGACGCTGGACCACCCGAGCTCGGCCACGTACCCCGTGTGGGCGAGGTCGCGCACCCGCCTCTCGAACTTCGACTCCTCCCGTGTCTCCCCGTGGAACGCCTTGACCACCCGCGTCCCCTGAAGGGTGCCGTTCAGCGAACTGCTCAGTCTCGACCACGAATGCCAGAATCGGCTCCACACCCGCATCATCTTCCGGCGGAAGAAGTGCATCGTGATCATCACCACCGGGATCGGCATCAGGGCGAAGATCGCGATCTCCCAGTTCACCAAGAGCATCGCGATCGGGATACCGAAGAGAAGCGCCCCCTGGTTCACCGTGATCGGAACGCCGTCCACGAGCACGTCGTACAGTGCGCCCGTGTCGTTTGTGACCCGAGACATGATCGAGCCGACGTTTCTCCGGTCGTAGAACGACAGCGACTGCTGCATCAGCTTTTTGAACAGCTGGGTCCGGATGTCGACCGCGACGCCGCTGGAGAGGTAGGCCACGTTCCTCCCGCGCGCGATCTGGATCAGCATCATCAGCACGCGCGAACCGACGAGGGCGAGCATCAGCGGCACAAACAGCTGGGTCTCGCCCTTGGTGAGGACGTCGTCGACCAGGTGGAGGGTCAGGTACGGCGGCAGCAGCTCGAGAAGAGTCCCGGCTAGGATGAGGAGCGTGCCCCAGAAAAGCCTCAGCCGATACGGGCGCGCGAACTGGAACAGCCTCAGAAGGGTTTTGCCGCGGTTGAGGCACGCGACGCAGACCTCGGTGTCTTCGGGCAGGGGCCGTCCGCACTTCGGACAGGCGTGGACCTTTTCCTCGATCGGAGGCATCGGTTCGCCTTCGATCAGGGCTCGGAGGCGCTTTTCGGCTCCCGAGAGAAACCGGTGGCGGGCCCTGGTGCCCCTCAGCAGCTCGACGCTCGTCCCGCGGTACCGAGCGACGAGCGCGCTGGCGTCGACCAGGTCTTCGACTTTGGGATCCTCGAGCTCGTCGAGCCTCCACGAGTCCACCGCCTCGTAACCGATCGGGGTCTGTTCGAATCGGATGACCTCGTCCTTCGTGACGACGATCTCCGCTTTTCCGAGGCGGCCCGACGACGTGAGGTCCGACTCGGTCGCGAAGACCGCGTGTCGCCTCGGGTCGGGCTGTTCCTGTTCCAAAAGATCGAGGGCCATCGGGGGTGGTCCACCGTCGCCTCCGCAGGACGAGACCGAGGCCCTGCTTCGGCCGAGAGCGATGACTCGCAGGCTACTTCGGGCCGCTTCGGTCGGGACGGACACATTCGGGACCGAGAGCGCGGCGATCGAGGCCCGAAAAACAACCGACTCGACCGCACTTCGGATTCGCCGGAGCCACGGTCGGCCAGACGCGGCGCCTCTCCCAAGGTTCGGCAGGCCGTCGGGCGAAACATTCTTTCTTGTCGAATCTTCAGGTTTGAGCGTTGTTGTCGTCGCCGGTGCGGGCACGGTGCCCGCAAGCGCCCCGGTTGGGTTTACTCGGGCCATGAAGGCTCGCGGGCTCCTGTCCTCTGCCCTGGCCGCCGCGTCGGCCGCGCTGTTTCTTCCCGCTTCGGCGCCGGCCGAGCCCGAACCGATCGTGGTTCCGGTGGCGTTCAGCGGTTCCGGCGGTTTCGAGCTGTTCGGCGAGTTGACGATCCCGCCCATCGAGCCTTCGGGGCGCGGTTACCCGGCCGTGCTGCTTCTTCCCGGAAGCGGCCCGACCGACCGGGACGGCAACCAGCTGCCCGCCTTGCGGACCGACCTTCTCAAACAGATTTCGGACCGGCTCGTCGCCGACGGATTCGCCACCCTCCGATTTGACAAGCGGGCGGTGCCCGCCCGCTACGGCGCGAAGTTCCCGACCCAGCTGCGCGAGATGCGGACGTTCTTCTCTTGGGAGGCGTTCGTTCGGGACGTGGTCGGCGCGACCACATTCTTGGCCAACCGTCCCGAAGTCGACGCATCGCGGATCGGCATCTTCGGGCACAGCGAAGGCGCGCTTCTGGCCCTGGAGGCGGTTCACCGGCCGGGCATGCCCGCCACTCCCCGGGCCCTCGTGCTGGCCGCCGGTCCGGGCCGCCCGATGGGGGAGATCCTGCGCGAGCAGCTGGCCCGGAGCTTCCAGAGAATGGGGATGCCCGCCGCGAACCAGACCGAGATCCTCTCGGGTCTGGAACAGGTCGTCCGGGTCGTCCGCCACACGTCGACCCTGCCGCGCGACATGCACCCCGCTCTGCGTCCGCTGTTCGCTCCGTACATCGGCCTCTACATGCAAGGCTTTCTCGGCGCAGACCCGATCGACTTGGCGAGGCGCGCTCCCGGAAGCGTCCTGGTCGTCCAGGGAAGCGCCGACATCCAGATCTCGGCGGAGCGCGACGCGCGGCCGCTGTTCCAGGCCCTCCGAAGCCGCCCTTCCCGCCACTCCCAGCTCAAGATCGTGCCCGGGGCCAGCCACAACTTCAAGGCGGTCTCCGACCCCGATAAGGAGCCGGGCTTCGCCGGACCCTCGGTCCCCGAATTCCTCGACGGAGTCTCGCAGTTCCTGCGTGCCCAGCTCTGACCGCTTCTGTCCGGCCCGGAGGCCGGCGTCGCCGCCCGCGGCCCGAATATCGCTCCGTCGGGCGTCGCGGCAACCCGCGCGGCCGGCCGTCCTCGGACCCGTTCGCCTTGCCGAGGGCGTTGAAGGGGCGGCCGCTTCGGCGTCGTTCGAGAACGTCCCCCCACCACCCGACTCAGACCCGCCTTGCGGGCGGTGCGTCCGGGGCCGAGCGCCGGCCGCCCCGGACCGGGGAGAACCTTCCGTCGATTCGGTCGGCCGAATGCGTCGCCCTATACCGCGGCGCCGGAAGGCCTCGTCCCGGAAGAAGGGGCCGGCGGATGGTCCCCTCCGACCGCTCGGAGCTGAAACTCCGCCGCGAAGAC
>JBDNCL010000107.1:0-9837 GCA_046719655.1 Fimbriimonadaceae bacterium | reverse complement strand
GGACGGACACCAGTGGTACGGCGTGGACTCGACCCGACCGGACGGACGCGTGACCCCCGCCCACATCAAGCTGGCTCATGGTAGTGTAGAGCAGGCGTTCACCTTCACGTTCCTCGACCGGGCCAAGGTCGAAGTCTTGGAAGTGCAGCGCCGCCGTCTGACCGGGGTCCGAGAATGAGGTGGAGGGGCAACCTCTTCCCGATAGCGTGTGCCATCGTCGGTGCCGTCTTGATGGGCATCGCCGCCCCCCTGTTGCTGGACGGCATCTACCGGAGCGTCCGCGGCAACGTCCCCGTCGTCGACAACGCTCCCACCAACCTGCCGCCTCCCGACCGAGCCCCGACTGCCGCGCCGACCGCGCCTCCGGGCGAATCGGCACCCGCCCCGGCCGAGCCGGCCGAAGGGCCGGTCGTCGGCGAGAGCGAGCCGAGAGGGGAGGCCGCGACACCGACCCTGCCCCGCCGGCCGTCGGTGCTGTCGGAGACGGCCGACGACGCCAACGCGGGCCGCGAAGGCTATCCGGGGGCCCGTCACCCGGCCAACATTGCGGCCGTGGCCGTGCTGGGCCTCATGCTTGGTCTGGTCGTCGCCCGCGTCATGGTGTGGGGCCGCGACCGCAGCGGCGAGTGGTGGGGCGAGATGGACACCGCCGACAAAGTCACCCTGTTCCTCGGGGTGTTCGCCGGGATCTTCGCGTCCGTTCCGTTCCTGCTGCTGCTCAACACGTTCCAGCTCGGCGTGTTCTTCCCGGTCGCCGTCGTGGCCATGCTGATCGGCTTCTCGGCCGTGGCGGTCTACGCGCTGCGCTCGATGGACGAGATTCTGCCCTGGTACAAGGGGCGTTCCCGCCGCAAGCGTCAGATCAAGATTCTCGACACCAACGTCCTCATCGACGGCCGCATCTACGACGTCGCCCGGGCCGGATTCCTCGAAGGACTGCTGTACGTTCCGGGCTTTGTCCTCGACGAACTCCAGCATATCGCCGACCACCACGACGCTCTGCGCCGAGCGCGGGGCCGACGCGGCCTCGACGTGCTCCGGCATCTCCAGGCCGACTTCCCGACCGAGATCCGGACGCACGACAAGCTGGCCCCCGACCTTGGAGACGGGGTGGACGCCCGGCTCGTCCGCCTGGCCCGCGCTCTGGGCAGCGACATCCTGACCAACGACTTCAACCTCAATCGGGTCGCCACGATGCAGAACGTGCGCGTTCTGAACATCAACGACCTCGCGCTGGCCTTGCGGCCCAACGTGCTGCCCGGCGAGACCATGACCCTGACCTTGATCCGAGAAGGCAATCAACCCGGGCAGGGCGTCGGGTACCTCGACGACGGCACCATGGTCGTCGTGGAGGGGGGTCGCCCGTACCTCGGGGAGACGATCGATGTGACCGTGTCTCAGGTCATCCAGACCGAGCGCGGAAAGATGATCTTCGCCGAAGCCCCGAACGGCAACGGTCCGGCTTCCGATCCGACCCGGCGGCGCCCGACGACGCGCCGCAACAACTGACGTTCCCTGCCGATGCCGACCCCTCCGGATCGACCTCATCGAACGATTGCCATCCTGCTTGCCGCCGGACGAGGAACCCGTTTCGGCGCCGACAAGATGGTTCAGCCGATCCGGGGCAAGCCCCTGTGGCTCCGGACGTACGAGGCTCTGGCCGACATCGACGAGATCGATGGGATCGGGATCGTCGCGGCCGAGGCCAACGTCGAGACGTTCCGCCGGCAGGCGCCGGACGCTCTGTTCGTGGTTCCCGGAGGCCGGTCGCGCCAGGAGTCCTGCCGGCGCGGCGTCGACGCCCTGCCCGAAGGCACCGAAATCGTTCTCGTCCACGACGGAGCCCGTCCGTTCGTCACCCGCGACATCGTCGCCGAAGTTGTGGCCGAGGTGGAGAGGTGCGGCGCCGCCGCCCCCGCTGTGCCCGTCACCGACACCGTTCGCCGGATCGACCGGAGTCCGGCCGAAATCGTCGACCGACGCAACCTGGTCGGGATGCAGACCCCGCAAGGCGCCCGCGCCGAGTGGCTCCGACAGGCCCTCGATCAGGCCGACCGCGACGGGCGCGAGTATACCGACGAGTTCGCCTTGCTGGCGGCGGCCGGCTTCCACGGGTCCATCACGTCCGGCCGCCCCGAGAACTTCAAGGTGACCTCGGCTTCCGATGCGGCCCGAGCCGCCGCCGCCTTCGGTCCGCCCGAGGTGCGAGTCGGCATCGGTTACGACATCCACCCGTTCACCCAAGACCCGGACAAGGTCCTCTACCTGGGTGGCGTCCCGTTCCCCGGGCACCGGGCGCTGGAAGGTCACTCCGACGCCGACGCCATGCTCCACGCCATCGCGGACGCCATCCTCGGCGCCGCCGCTCTCGGCGACATCGGCCATCATTTTCCGAATACCGATCCCCGCTGGAAAGGCGTTCGGTCCGACACATTTCTCCGCGAATCGGCCCGTCTCGTGAAGGAGGCGGGCTGGAGCATCGCGAATATCGACGTTACCGTGGTCGCCGAGTCACCGAAACTGTCGGCTCGGATTTCTGAGATGCGAGAAGTGATTTCACAAGCCGTCCAGCTTGATCCGAGACGCATCAGCATCAAGGCGACCACGAACGAGCGCTTAGGCGCGTTGGGCCGGGGTGAGGGTATCGCCGCCATGGCGACCTGCACCTTGGCCCAAACTGCTTAGGAGGTTCCGAAGATGGAAGTTCTCGTCCGAAACGCCGAAGGCAACGTCTCTGACCACGACCGCGAGTACGCCGCCAAGAAGCTCGGCAAGCTCGGCCGCTTCTTCAACCATGCCACCAAGGTCGAGATGGTCCACAAGGAGGAGAAGAGCGTCCACCGGGTCGAGATCACCGTCCACGCCGACGGTCTCCACATCCGGGGCGAGGAGACCGACGGGAGCGTCCGCGCCGCGATGGACAAGGCGATCGAGAAGATCGAAGGCCGGTTGCGCCGGCACAAGAGCAAGATCGTCGAACGACACAAGCGGAAGGGCTCCGCGGTTCCCAAGGGCCTCGTCGAAGAGCCGATCCGCGACGACGAAGAGGCGCCGCCGATCGTCATCGCGGAGCGCAAGCACTTCCTGCTCAAGCCGATGTCGGCCGAGGAAGCGGCCCTGATGATGGAGATGGTCGGCCATCCGTTCTTCGTGTTCAAGAACGAGAACTCGAAGCGGCTGGAAGTTCTGTACAAGAGGCGCGACGGCAAGTACGGGCTTCTCCAGCCGGAAGGGTAGGCGGATGGGCCATGGCGCAAGATCCCCTCTTCGGTCCGGACCCCCGGCCGGACTCGGGTGACCGCGTCTACGCGCCCCGCCTTCCGCTCGCAACCGCGATGAGGCCCACGACCTTGGACGAGGTCGTGGGCCAGCCTCATATCCTCGACCCCGACAAGCCGGTCCGGGCCGCGATCGAATCCGGCCGGCTCGGATCGGTGATCCTATGGGCGCCGCCCGGTTGCGGCAAGACGACATTGGCCGCGATCATCGGCCGGTGCGCGGACGCCCACGTGGAACTCGTTTCCGCCGTGACGACCGGCGTCTCCGACGTGCGCGCGATCGCCAAGGCGGCCCAGCAGCGGAGGCGCCTCGAAGGTCGGGGTACCGTCCTCGTCCTCGACGAGATCCATCACTTCAACCGGACGCAGCAGGACGCCCTCCTCGGCTGCCTCGAGGACGGCACCATCCAGCTGATCGGCGTCACGACCGAAAACCCCTTCCTCTCGCTCGCCCCCGCCCTCCTGTCCCGGGCGCGGGTCTTGCCCCTAAAACCTCTCGACCCGGGCGCCGTCGACATCCTGCTCGATCGCGCGCTTTCCGACGTGGATCGCGGGCTCGGGGCCCGACGACTGACCTTGGCGGACGACGCCCGACGCCTCATCCAGACTTTCGCCAACGGCGACGCCCGGCAGGCCCTCAACGTCCTGGAGGCGGCATCTCTGTTGACCGACACCGGCGGCGCGATCACGGCCGAGTTGGTGCGGGAGGTGGTTCAACAGCCCATGACTCGGTACGACCGACAGGGCGACCTCCACTACGACACGATCTCCGCCTTCATCAAGTCGGTGCGCGGTTCGGACCCCGATGCCGCTCTGCACTATCTCGCCCGAATGCTCGAGGGGGGCGAAGACCCCCGATTCCTCGTGCGGCGGTTGCTGATTCTCGCGAGCGAGGACATCGGCAACGCCGACCCCCAGGCGCTGGTCGTGGCGGCGGCGACCGCTCAAACCGTCGAACGGGTCGGGATGCCGGAAGCCCGCATCGCCATGGCTCAGCTGACGACCTACCTGGCCGCCGCGCCCAAGTCGAACGCGGCCTACGTCGCCATCGACCGGGCCCTGGCCGACCTCCACGCCAAGCCGCTGCCCCCGATTCCCCTGAAGCTGCGGAACGCCCCCGCCGAGGGCCTGGCCCAGCTCGGGCACGGCCGAGCCTACCGCTACCCCCACGACTCCCCCGAAGCCTACGTGCGGGAACGGTACCTCCCGGAAGGGGAGTGGGGTCCGTACTACGAGCCCTCGGATCGGGGCTACGAGGCCCGGATTCGAGAGCGGATGCGCCAACGCGGGCAGATACCCTAACCCGCGTCCGCGACCTCCCACGTGCCGGCGAAAGCCACGGCCGACACCGATGCCGCGCCGGCCTCCCGACAGGCCCGGGCGCACTCGGAGAGCGTGGTTCCGGACGTGACGACGTCGTCGATCAAGAGCACCGACGCCCCCTCGATCGCCCGGTCGGCGACGAACGCTCCGGCCAGGTTGCGCCGGCGCTCTGCCGGACTGAGCGACGCCTGCGGCCGCGTCGGACGAACCCTCGCGACCGCCCCCGGCCGAACCCGGTCGACGGGGAACTCCCGACAGAGCAGCTCCGACTGGTTGAACCCGCGGTGGAAGCGACGCGACCAGTGGATCGGTACCGGGACCACCAGGTCGGCCCCGTCCAGCGAGCACTCCGCCGCCACCCTCCGGACGTGGGCCGCCATGGGACGGGCGAGGGACGTCACCCGATCGTACTTCAACCGGCGGACGGCCTGACTGGCTCGGCCCCGGTAGGAGTAGGCCCACACCAGCGCATCGAGGCCCAGTTCGGCCGCGGGCTCGATCGGATCGATCGGACCGCGTTCAAACTCAGACTCGCAGAACCCGCAGACGGCGGGACGGTCGGCGACGCCGCACAAACCGCATTTGGGCGCGTAAACCCAGTCGAGGACCGCATCGAGCCATGACCTCCCGGCCATGCCCGATTTTGGCCCGATCCGATCGATCGCGATCGTCCCGGCGATGCGGACGCCGGCTGGTTCCGTTCCCCGATTCGGTAACCTTGCATCCATGCCCCATCCGAACGTGCAAGCCGCTCAAGACTGGCTCCGCGCCCACGAACAGGACCTCCTGGACGACACCCTGAAGGTGCTGCGCATCCCGTCGCTGGAAGGCGAGGCCAAGCCCGGGGCTCCCTTCGGCGAAGCGAACCGCCAGGCCCTCGACTTCGTCCTCGAACTCGGCAAGCGTTGGGGGATGCGAACCACCGACCTGGACGGCTACTGCGGCTACGCGGAGTTTGGCCAGGGGGACCGGCTGGTCGTGGTCCTCGGGCACCTCGACGTCGTGCCGACCGGGCCGGGATGGAAGCACGAACCCTTCGGAGCCGAGATCGACGACGGCTACATATACGCCCGAGGGTCGACCGACGACAAGGGCCCGACGATGGCCGCCTTCTACGCCGCTCGCGCGATCCAGGAGACGGTGCCCGACATCGGGGCCCGGATTCGGGTCGTCTTCGGCTGCGACGAGGAGTCGGGCATGCAGTGCGTGGCGCGCTACGCCAAGACGGAAGAGATTCCGACGTTCGGCATCGCTCCCGACGCCGGTTGGCCCCTCTACCATGCCGAAAAGGGGATCGCCAACCTTCACGTCTCCGTCGCCCTGCCCACCGGCACCATCGCCCTCCTCGAGGCGTCCGGTGGGCAACGCCCGAACATCGTGATCGACCACGCCGTGGGCAAGATTCGGGTCGCGCCCGAGAGCCGGGCCCACGTCGAGGCCAAGCTGGCCGACAACTGGGACCGCAACGTCGCCTTCTCTTGGGACGGCGACGTCCTTTCCGTCGACGCCATCGGCAAGGCCGCCCACGGAAGCCACCCGTATTCGGGCGACTCGGCCGCCATCCGGCTGTTCCGATTCTTCCTGTCTCTCGTCCCCGCCGAAGAGGCGGAGTGGTGGGAGCAGGTGTTCGGCGCCATGCACATCTCCGGGGTCGGACTCGGGATCCACGGACGCGACGAGATCAGCAAGGATCTCACGAACAACATCGGCGTGATTTCGGTGCAGGAGGGCCGACTGAAGATTCTCGCCAACGTGCGGTACCCGGTGACCTGGAAGGGCTCTCACCTCCGGACGCTGTGCGAAGACCATCTCAAGACGCTGGGACCGAACTGGCGCCTGGACGACTTCGAGGACAGCCCGTCCCTGTACTTCCCCCTCGACCACCCTCTCGTGACCGCCATCTGCGAGGTCTACAAGGAAGAGTCGGGCGAGGACCGCAAGCCCGGCGTCATGGGCGGCGGCACTTACGCCCGGAAGCTCCCCAACACGGTCGCGATCGGAACGGGCTGGACCGGCGACGGCAACGCCCACGAAACCGACGAGAGGCTGAAGGTCGAGAACCTGTTCCGGATGAGCCGAATCTACGCCCATATCCTGCACCGGCTTGCGACCATGCCCGGGGGCAGTTGACGCCCAGAAGCCTCTGCGCCGATGCCGAACCGGTGGCCGAGACGTAGAATAGGGTCATGAAAGGAAAGAGGATTGGACTGACGGCCGCTCTCGGTCTTGCGGCCGGAATCGTCATCTACAGTCTGGCGTTCGCCGATACCCGGACGAGCGGCCAGGTCGGCGCCGGCGAGGATCCGGGCCCAGGAGCGAAATTCGACGTGTCGAAGCCGATCTACCAGTTCACGATGAACGACATCGACGGGAAACCCGTCAACTTCGAGACCTTCAAAGGCAAGGTTCTCGTCGTGGTGAACACGGCCAGCCGCTGCGGCCTCACTCCTCAGTACGAAGGCCTCGAGCGGCTGTTCCGAACCTACCGCGACCGCGGTCTCGCCGTCCTCGGCTTCCCGGCCAACAACTTCATGGGACAGGAACCGGGAACCGACGCCGAGATCAAGGAGTTCTGCACCACCCGCTTCGACGTGACCTTCCCGATGTTCTCGAAGATTTCGGTCAAGGGTAAGGACACCCACCCGCTCTACCGGTGGCTGCTTTCCTCCACCGAGAACAACCAGGACATCGAGTGGAACTTTGCCAAGTTCGTCGTCGGGCGCGACGGCCGAGTGGTGGGCCGATTCTCGCCCCGCACCGCACCGGACGATCCCAAGTTCCTCGAAACGATCGAGAAGGCCCTCGCCGCAAAGTAACCGACCCGGAACCGCCGTCCGACCGTCGATCCGGCAAGCGGACGGCGGTTCGGCCATGAAGCCGGCCGCCGGCGTGCTTTCGACATAATCGGACCACGATGGCCGGTCTGCGAATCGCGGAAGTCTTCACGAGCATCCAGGGCGAGGGCATCTGGCTGGGCGTGCCTTCCACATTCGTCCGCGTCAGCGGGTGCAATCTGCGGTGCGTCTGGTGCGACACCCCCTACGCCAGCTGGAACCCGGAAGGCCCGGTCCGGTCGATCCCCGAGATCGTCGAGGACGTGGCGTCCCGAAACGTGGAGCACGTCGTCGTCACCGGCGGCGAACCGATGCTCTTCGACCCCGTCGAAGATCTCGCCTCCTCGCTGAAGGCCCGTGGGCACACCATCACGATCGAAACGGCGGGAACCGTCTACCGATCGCTCCCGTGCGACCTGATGTCGATCAGCCCCAAGCTCGGCAACTCCACCCCGGGTCCCGAAGCGGGCCCGGGGTGGACGGAGCGGCACGAAAGGACGCGGCGCGACCGGGAACCCGTGAAGCGACTTCTGCAAAGCTACGCCTACCAGCTGAAGTTCGTGGTCGATCCCGAAAACTCGCCCGAAGACGTGGCCGAAATCGAGCGTCTTCTGGCCGACGTCGGACCGGTTCGGTCCGATCGGATCCTGGTCATGCCCGAAGGAACCGACCCGGACACGATCCGTCGTCGGGGCCTCCAGCTCGTCGAGACCTGCGTCGAGCGCGGCTGGCGCCTCACGCCCCGGCTCCACATCGACCTGTTCGGCAACGCGAGGGGAACCTGAACCTTCGGCCGCATCGACGTCCTCCGGGCGCTCGGACCGCAGGCCTCATAATGGGACCGTGAACGCCTTGGTCCAGGCCCTTTCCGAACGCGTGCTCGTCTACGACGGTGCCATGGGCACCCAGATCCAGGCCGCCCAACTGGGCCCGGAAGACTTCACCCTGCACGACCGGCCGGAGTACCCCGACGTCGTTCGAAAGGCGGCCGAGCGCCTCGACGGCAGGCTCCTGGACGGGTGCAACGAGATTCTCAACCTGACGCGGCCGGACGTCATCGAGTCGATCCACCGCCGCTACCTCGAGGCGGGGGCCGACCTGATCGAAACCAACACGTTCGGATCGACGTCGATCGTCCTCGCCGAGTACCAGATTCCCGAACTGTTCGTCGAGATCAGCCGCGCTGCCGCCGCGATCGCCCGTCGGGCCGCCGACGCCCTCTCCACCCCCGATCGGCCGCGGTTCGTCGTCGCCGCCGTCGGTCCGGGGACCAAGCTCGTCTCGCTCGGACAAACGACGTTCGCCGAGCTCGAGTCGACGTACTTCGACGCCTTCCGGGCCATGCTGGAGACCGGCGCCGACGCGATCCTCATCGAAACGGCTCAGGACCTCCTGATGGCCAAGGCGAGCGTCGTCGGCGCGACTCGGGCCATGGACGAGACCGGCCGCCGGGTCCCGCTGTTCGTTCAGGTGACCATGGAGCAGACCGGTACCATGCTCCTCGGTTCCGACATCGGAGCGGCCCTCAACACGCTGGAGGCGTTCCCACAGGTCACCGCCATCGGCCTCAACTGCGCCACCGGTCCGGTCGAGATGACGCCCCATGTCCGATTCTTGAGCCAAAACTCGACCCGCCCCATATCGGTCCTGCCCAACGCCGGGCTGCCCGTCATGGAGGGGGGCAAGGCCGTGTACAAGCTGTCCCCCGAGGAGCTGGCCGACCACCACGAGCACTTCGTCCGCGACCTCGGCGCCGCCATGGTCGGCGGTTGCTGCGGGACGACCCCCGAACACATCCGGAAGGTCGCCGACCGGGTGGGGGGACGGCCCCACGCCGACGTCGCCCACTGGCAGAGGGTCCGCCATCTGTTCCCCGGTTTCGACTTCACGCTGCGGACCGAAGAGCAGGCGGGCGCGGTCCGGCTCGTCGGGTGCAGCAGCCTCTACCAGTTCGTGCCCTACGCACAGGACAACAGCATTCTGATCGTCGGCGAAAAGACCAACGCCAACGGCAGCAAGGCGTTCCGCGAGATGCTCGGGGTCGAGAACTGGGAAGGTTTGACCGAACTCGCCCGCGAGCTGGAGGCCGAGGGCTCCCACGTTCTCGACGTCTGCACCGCGTATGTCGGCCGCGACGAGCGCCGGGACATGCGGATCCTGCTCGAGCACTACAACCGCCACATCCAGGCGCCGATCATGATCGACTCGACCGAGGCGCCCGTGATCGAGGAGGCCCTTCGGACCCTGGCCGGAAAGCCGATCGTCAACTCGATCAACTTCGAAGATGGGGAGGCGCGCACGCAGAGGGTGATCGGTCTCTGTGTGAAGTACGGCGCCGCCGTCGTCGGACTGACCATCGACGAGGACGGCATGGCCAAAACGGCCGAGAAGAAGGAGATCGG
>JBDNCL010000106.1:0-9841 GCA_046719655.1 Fimbriimonadaceae bacterium | reverse complement strand
CGGATCGAGCCGGCTGGACGGCCCGCACTCTACGAGTCGCGGGTGGGGGACAACCACCACCACCTCATCTGCCGGCGCTGCCACCTCACGGTGGACATCGAATGCGCGGTTGGGGAAGCCCCCTGCCTCCACCCCTCCGAAACCCACGGCTTTGCCGTCGACGAAGCCGAGGTCGTCTACTGGGGACTCTGCCCCCGGTGCCAGGCGACCCTCGCCGACCCCGATCGAGAAGGAAGAAACCGATGAAATCTGAATCCAAGTGCCCGTTCCGCTCCCCGCAAGGAACCACCAACTTCGACTGGTGGCCGAACCAGCTTCGGCTGGACCTTCTGAACCAGCACTCTTCGAAGTCGAACCCGATGGACCCGTCCTTCGACTACCGCAAGGCGTTCAGCGAGCTGGACTACGAGGCGCTGAAGGCCGACATCCGAGCCGTGATGACCGATTCGCAGGACTGGTGGCCGGCCGACTTCGGCCACTACGGACCCCAGTTCATCCGGATGGCCTGGCACGCCGCCGGCACGTACCGGATCGGCGACGGGCGGGGCGGGGCCGGGCGCGGCCAGATCCGGTTCGCCCCCCTCAACAGCTGGCCCGACAACGTCCACATCGACAAGTCGCGGCGCCTGCTGTGGCCGATCAAGCAGAAGTACGGCCAGAAGATCTCTTGGGCCGACCTCATCGTCCTGACCGGCAACGTCGCGCTCGAGTCGATGGGCTTCAAGACGTTCGGCTTCGCCGCCGGCCGGGAGGACACCTGGGAGCCCGACATGGACGTGTACTGGGGCCGCGAAACCGAGTGGGAGGGCAGCGAGCGACACCGGGGAGACCGCGAACTCGAGAACCCGCTCGCCGCGACCCAGATGGGCCTCATCTACGTGAACCCCGAGGGACCGGACGGCAAGCCCGACCCCCTCGCCGCCGCCAAGGACATCCGCGAGACGTTCGCCCGGATGGCGATGAACGACGAGGAGACGGTCGCCCTCATCGCCGGCGGCCACACCTTCGGCAAGTGCCACGGCGCCGGACCGAAGAGCCACGTCGGCAACAACCCCGAAGCGGCCGACATCGAGGCCCAAGGGTTCGGGTGGGCCAGCACCTTCGGCCGGGGATGCGCCGGCGACACCATCGGCAGCGGACTCGAGGTCACCTGGACTCAGACGCCGACGCAGTGGAGCAACTCCTACTTCGAAAACCTGTTCGGCTACGAGTGGGAGCTCACCAAGAGCCCGGCCGGGGCCTGGCAGTGGGTCGCCAAGGACGCCGAAGAGGTCATCCCCGACGCCCACGACCCCACCAAGAAGCACAAGCCGACCATGCTCACGACCGACCTGTCGCTGCGCCTCGACCCGATCTACGAGCCGATCTCGCGGCGTTTCCTCGAAAATCCGGATCAGTTCGCCGACGCCTTCGCCCGCGCCTGGTTCAAGCTGACCCACCGCGACCTCGGACCGCGCTCGCGCTACATGGGCCCCGAAGTGCCCCAGGAGGAACTGATCTGGCAGGATCCGCTTCCGCCGGTGCAGCACCCGCTGATCGATTCCGACGACGAGAAGGCGCTGAAGGCCAAGATCGCCGAATCCGGCCTGAGCGTTTCCGAGCGGGTCGGCACGGCCTGGGCGGCCTGCGCCACCTTCCGTGGATCGGACAAGCGCGGCGGCGCCAACGGCGCCCGAATCCGGCTGGCCCCGCAAAAGGACTGGGAAGTCAACCAGCCCGAACAGCTGGCCCGGGTCCTCTCCGTGCTCGAGAAGATCCAGCACGACTTCAACGCCCAGAGTCCGCGCAAGGTGAGCTTGGCCGACCTGATCGTCCTGGCCGGAAATTCGGGTGTCGAAGAGGCGGCCCGGGCGGCCGGGGTCGAAGTCGCGGTGCCGTTTCGACCGGGTCGCACCGACGCGACGGCCGAGCAGACCGACGCGGCGTCGTTCGCGGTGCTGGAGCCGAAGCTCGACGGGTTCCGGAACTACGAGAAGGCGCCGGGAGAGATCCCGGCCGAGCACCTCCTCGTGGACCAGGCCCAGCTCCTCACCCTCACCGCACCCGAAATGACGGTCCTGATCGGCGGGCTGCGCGCCATCGACATCAACGTCGGCGGCCGCAAGCACGGGGTGTTCACCCATCGACCGGGGGTCCTCTCGAACGACTTCTTCGTGAACCTCCTCGACATGTCGACCCAGTGGTTTCCGACCAACGAGGAAAAGACCGAGTTCGAGGGGCGGGACCGCAAGACGGGCGAAGTGAAGTGGAACGCCACCCGCATCGACCTCGTCTTCGGCTCGAACTCGGTTCTTCGGGCCTTGGCCGAAGTCTACGCGTGCGCGGACGGTCACCCGAAGTTCGTGAAGGACTTCGTCGCCGCGTGGACCAAGATCACCGAGCTGGACCGCTTCGACCTGAAGTCGTAACCGTCGGCTGTCCCCCAGGGTCCCGATGGCGGGCCCATGGGGGACTCTCCGCCGACAACCCAAACAAACCCGAAGGCGCGCGACGCCGGGGAACCCTTAAGCGCGCCGTCTCGGGCGTACGTCCGAGACGGCAGGGTCGAGTGAGCGTCCCCGACCTTCTCCACGGCAGGTCCAGGAGCAACGGGCCGCTCGCCGCATCGGCGGGGAACGGCAAATCCCACGCGTCCCTTTTGGCTCGGACGGCGGGAGCGGACCCCGCCCCGACGACCCCGTCGCCAGAGGGGTTCGGCGGCCGACGAACGCTCCCCAGACCGGCACGTTGCCCGCCGACCGATTGGGCGGGCTGGGGCTCGGGTTGGGCCGTCCTTCGATCGACGGCCGGTCCGAAACCCTCCGCTCCATAGGGGCTTGGGCCGCACGGAGGTGGTCGGAGCCGAGTTTGGGCAGGACCCGGCAACCGGCGCGACGGCTTGCTCCCGGTCCGGACGTTCATCGTGGACGCGTCGCCGAGAGGCGGCTCCCCACGAAGGGGAACGCCGCCCGGCGAGACGCACGAGTTGTTCGGATTCGCCCGTAGGGCCGAGGCCGTCGGTCCCCATAACCGCGGCCCGGAGCGTCGGACGAGGCTGTTACTCGCAAGCGTAGACGACGACGTACTCGCTGCCCAAGAGTCCGTCGAATGCGCCCACCTTGACGATCAACGTCTGCCCCGGACGTCCGTCCGGGACCTCGAAAACGTAGTCCCGAGACTGGGGCGCCTCGCGCCCAAGGATCGCCACCATCGGCTGGTTGATGAACGCACCTTCCCAAGGACCCCCCAGACTGCGCTGGATCCAAACCTCGAACCCGCCGCCACCGGTCCCGACGCGCTCGGCCGTGGACCCAGTGTCGGAGATTTTCAACGTCACGCGGATGGTCTGGCCCGGTGTGAGCGTGTCGGGAACCGGGTTCCAGGTAAGGGCAAACTTCGCCCGTTCCGCACCGACCCGATACGAGATGTTCACGACACCCTCCGCACCTGAAAGCGACAGGTCGGCGGACGCTTTGTACTCGTGCAAACGTTCGGGTTGGAGGATGCTGTAGCCGGAGCTCTTGCGGCGCCAGACGAACCTGGGCTTCGGCACCTCGTTGCGGCCCGGGCTGGCCGGGCGTGCGGCGGTCGCCCGCTTGAGGGCCTGGATGTTCTTCAACAGCGAGTCGGCATGAGGCTTGGTGCGTGCGAACCCGTAGTTCTTGCTGGGATCGACCTTCGGGGACCGGACCCCAAACGCGTTCCGGTTGTCGAGGAGAGCCTGGACATCGGCGGCCATGGACGCGCAAAGACGGGAGATCTCGCCAACATAGATCTCGATCTCGTTCAAAAGACGTGAGCGCTGAGGCTCCTTCATGCTCCGCGCCCGCTCGTAGTCGCGCTGGAAAACGCCCAGCCAGCGGCGCATCGCGTCCGCCGACTCGAGCCACGCCGGCGTCTCGTACTTGGCGGTTTCGGTGGGGTTCACCTGGTCCATATGGACGTATTCGTGGGCGATGGTGGCGGCCCACCCGAGCAACAGGGGGTTGACGCCGGACGCCGACCGGAAGTCGGCCACCTGCTGGAACACCTTCTCCCGGTTGAGGGTCATCTTGTTCGGCGTGCGGCTCGCCATTTCGGTGACGTCTTTTCCGGCCGAGGCGGACTCGCCGGGGCCGAGCTCCCCAAACGTGACCCATCCCTTGGCGTAGTCGCCCTTCAGTCGGGAAGCCAATCGCTTCTCGCCGACCCGGATCAACATCTCCGAGATGCGGTCGATGCACGTCTTTTCGCGCGGATCGGTCGGTCTAGCGGCGGCGGCCGTCGGGAGGGCGCCGAGCATCACGATCGCGGCCAAGGCCCAGTGGAAGCGGATCATGTTTTCCTCTCCGAAAATCGTTTCTTCATCTCATTGCTTCGGCGTGGGCAGGCCGGCTCCTCTCGCTTTTTCCGACACCGGGTCGGTTTGTCGACCGCCCCGATCCGTCCGTGCTCGGAACCGATGTGATCGCAACCCGGAGATGCCTTCCGTCATGGTAAACACGCCGACTCGCCGTCGTTCGAGAAACCTGGCTCCCTCCCGGAGTCGAACACCGGAAATTTTCCGACAAAACCCTTGGCAAATCGGCGATCATGCAGTAGCATGGGTGTACGCGTTCACTAGTTGAGGCAGTCGATGGCGACGATACGCGAAGTGGCGAGAAAGAGCGGGGTGAGCATTGGGACGGTGTCCAACGTGCTCAACGCTCGCGACTGGAAAGTCAGCCCGGCAACCCGAGAAAGGGTGCTCGCCGCCGTTCGCGAACTCAACTACCAGCCCTCCCCCGCCATACTGAGGAGAGAACCCCAAGGCACCCGCAACCTCGTCGTTCTCCTTCCCAGGCCCAGCAACCCAGCACCCGGCAACAAGCTCTACCTCTTCAGCGCCTACATGAACGCGTTAATGGACGGGATGCTCGAAGAGTCGGCGCGAAGCGGCTGGAGCCTCACCTTCCTGGTCCAACCGGACGCCGAAAGCGACGAGGCGTGGCTCCGCAAGTTCGTGGACGGCCGCTGCGAAGGCGTCATTCTCGTCAATCAGCGAAAGACCTCGCCGGTCGGCGACGAGCTGGTCGAGCGGGGTGTGGCCGTGGTCTGCCTCGGGAGCCGTCCCGACGGAGCCCAGGCCACCTACGTGGACGTCGACAACGTCGACGCCGCCCGCAACCTTACCCGCCACCTGATCGGACTCGGGCATCGGCGGATCCTCCACATCGGGGGCGATCCCGAGCTCTCGTCCGCCAACGACCGCGCCGCGGGCTACCAGGCCGAAATGGAGTTCGCCGGTCTCGGAGACCAAGTGCAGATCCAGTGGGCCGAATATGTGGGGCCGAGCGGCTACGACATCGCCCTGCGAGTGCTGACCCGACCTCAGCGCCCGACCGCCCTGTTCTGCGGCAACGACCACATCGCCTATTGCGCTCTTCGGGCGGCCCAGAATCTCGAACTGCGCGTGCCCCAAGACCTGTCGGTCGTCGGCTTCGACGATGCCCCTCCCGAAGGCCGCGAGCCGATCCTCACCACCGTGCGCCAGCCGTTGCGGCGCATGGGCGCCCGGGCCGTATCGACCCTGGTGGCGCGCACGGTCGAGAGCGACCGCGCCACCAGCTCCATCCTGCTCGCGGGC
Organism: Fimbriimonadaceae bacterium; assembly: GCA_046719655.1. GTDB lineage: Bacteria > Armatimonadota > Fimbriimonadia > Fimbriimonadales > Fimbriimonadaceae > JBDNCL01. The sequence continues at coordinate 4,257 of JBDNCL010000106.1, read as the reverse complement.
GAACTGATCGTCCGCCACACCACCGGCCCCGCGCCGGACCCGAAACAAGATTTTCGCCCTCGGTTTCATGAACCAACGGAGGTCTGATGAAAAACAACACTCGAGCGTTCACGCTCATTGAACTTCTGGTCGTCATTGCGATCATCGCCATCCTGGCGGCGATCTTGTTCCCTGTTTTTGCCCAGGCCAAGGAATCCGCGAAGCGGACGCAGAGCTTGAGCAACGTCAAGCAGATCAACACCGGAATCATCATCTACCTGAACGACTACGACGACATGTACCCGTGGTCGGCGCGCAACGCCCATCCCGGCGAGCCGACCCACCCCGGTCTGACGTTCTGGTTCAACGTGGTGGACCCGTACATCAAGTCGGGCGGCAACCGACCCCACCAGGCCGGCGAGACCCGCGGATCGCTCTACGTCTCCCCGTTCTGGAACAAGGCGGCCGCGACCGTCGACGGCGCGGGCAACCGGTTGGCGGATCTGGTCGCGAGCCCGCCCAGCACCACCCCCCGGTACCCGTTCTACTCCTACGGGTACAACCAGATGCTGGCCCCGATCTTCTGGAGCGTGTTCGGTTCTCCGGCCGCCTGGCCGTGGGCCGGCGCCGACTTCTGGAACGCGGCCACGGCGACGTCCATCTCGAACCCGGCGAACTTCATCGTTCTGGCCGACAACTTCGACGATCCGTTCCTCCTGCAGGGCGGAGAGCCCACCTACATCCGATTCAGAATGGTTCAGAACCGGTCGTCCAACCGGATCCTGATCACGACGGCCGACGGCTCGGCCCGAACGGTCCCCGCCTCGACTCGGCAGTACGCCGGACCGCTGTCGGGAACGACCGACACCCGCTGCTGGCGGTGGTTCAGCAACGCTGGCCCGACCGAGATGCCGGGCAGCCCGATCGCGTCCTGCGCGTTCGCGAATGCCAACGCCAACTTCTGGTTCTCGCCGCGTACCGGCCGAGACTAAGCTCGACCGACCGTCCGGCCTCTCTCGGGAGGCCGGACCTCTTCCGATGTCTATCAACATGAGCAAACTCGTCAAACTCCTCGTCCTCGCGCCGATCGCCTTCGGCGCTCTCGCCATGAGCGGTTGCGGCGCCGGCGAAACCCCCATACCGGAAGGCATGGACATCAACAACCCGAACGGCAAGCTGGGCGCGCCCGAGCATCTGAAGGGCGGCCCCCCCAACGGTGGCGGCCAACTGCCCGGCGCTCCCGCCACTACGGAATAACCCGTTCGAAAACCTGTTTCCCGATTGAGAGAGAATGGGACGGCGGGGTCGACGATCTCGGCCCCGTCGTCCTGCCGTTGCCCGGCGCCCCGACTCTCCATTGAACGGGTCCGGCGAGGCTACGGAGAGGGACGTCCGCGTTTCCGGCGGGTCGCCGACGGCGTCGACTTGGACACCCGTCTGGAGTCACCTGCTCTGGCCTGCGTCGCGTTCGTGTTTCGCCGAACGCCACTCCCACGGGGGCACCGGCGGCTCGCCCGCACCCCAAAGCCCGAGCCGCCGCGACCGGGCCCCGGCCTGCAGCCGTTCCAGCGCGACGTTGCCCCGCGCACAAGGCTCGAACCACCAGGCCCCGCCCCGAGACACCATCGTTTCGTTGACGTTGGTGTATCCGACGTACAGCACGGCCACCGTCCGTCCGTATCGGTCCTCGCCCCGCGCGTCGACCGCGATCGGACCGGACTCCAGAAGCTCGGCCAGCATCCGTCGCGCTTCCGGACCGAAAGGCTGGTCCTGCTCGGGCGCGTCGATCCCGGCAAGCCGGAACCGGGTCTCGCCCTCGCCGTTCCGCAAGACGACGGTATCGCCGTCGTCGACCCGAACGACCTGCCAAGAGGGAGGACTGGGAACGCGACAACCGGCGAGGCAGACGAGCGCCGACAGCGCGAGGACGACCAGAACCCGTTGCCGCCCGACCGTCCCAATCCGGCGCGCCGCGAGACCGACCATGGCGAGCAGTTTATTTCCCTCGAGGCCGAAAGGACGCTCTCCGGGCGGCACGTCGCCGGATCCGACGACGCCGGCTCAGTCCCGCAAGCTCGCGATGTCGATCACGAAGCGGTATCGGACGTCGCTGCGCAACATCCGTTCGTACGCCTCGTTGATCGACTGGATGGGGATGACCTCCACCTCGCTGACGATTCCGTGTTCGCCGCAGAAGTCGAGCATCTCCTGAGTCTCGCGGATGCCGCCGATCAGCGAGCCGGAAAGCGAACGCCGCTTGACGACGAGCGGAAACGCCGCGACCGGGGTCGGATCGGGGAGGCCGACGACCACCATCCGGCCGTCGAGGCCCAACAACCCGAGGTACGCGTTCAGGTCGTGGGGGGCCGACACCGTGTCGAGCAGAAAGTCGCAACGCTCCGCGTTCTTCTCGAACACCTCGGGGTCCGCCGTTGCCAGGTAGTCGTCGGCTCCGAGCGAGAACGCGTCGGCCCGCTTGCGCTCGCTCTGGCTGAACACGGTCACGTGGGCCCCGAACGCCTTTGCGAACTTCACCCCCATATGCCCCAGCCCGCCGAGTCCGACGACTCCCACCCGCATGCCCGGTCCGACGCCGAACTTCTTGAGCGGCGAGTAGGTGGTGATGCCGGCGCACAGCAGCGGCGCGGCCGCGTGAAGGGGCAGATTTTCCGGCACCCGGACCACGTAGTCTTGATCGACCGTGATCTGGGTCGAGTAACCGCCGTAGGTCATCGTTCCGTCGGGAAGAGGCGAATTGTAGGTGAACGTCGCCCCCGCCTCGCAGTACTGCTCCTCGCCCGCCGTGCAGGCCGCGCAGGTGCGGCACGAATCGACGAAGCAGCCGACCCCGACCGTGTCCCCAACCTTCCAACGCGCGACGCCGTCGCCGACGCGGGCGACCGTCCCGACGATCTCGTGTCCGGGAACCAACGGGTACACGGTGCTCCCCCACTCGTTGCGGGCGACGTGGAGGTCGGTATGACAGACCCCGCAGTAGCGGATCTCGATCAGCACTTCGTTCGCCTCGGGCTCGCGGCGGTCGAACGACCAAGGCGCCAGCGGCGAGGTTTCCGAAGCGGCGGCGTATGCGGGCGTATCGAGCGGCATCGAGTCGCCAGTCTACGCCCAATCGCTCCCGCAAGCAAGAGAGATTTCGGGCCGTCCGGGCCGAACGTTTTGCCGACCCACGCCCCGGCGGTTTTGCCGGCCCGCCGCTATTCCGGACCCTCCCCCGACGAGGGGCGGATCTTCGGACCCCGCCGATCGGCAAGCCGTGTTTCGCATCAACGGAACAGCGAAATCCAGTCGAACTCGGCGGGTTTAAATTGCCGGGATTTCTCTCTTTTGCTCCGCACAAACCAGCGATATACTTGACATCGTACACTGCCGGTTCGGCCGCATCTGCGCGGCCCTTGCCCTGTACGATTTGGAGGAGATATCGATGATCAAGTTCACTCTGCGCGCTCTGCCGGTCGTCTCGCTGGTCGCGGTCGCCAGCATGGCCTCGGCCTCTCTCGTCCTCAACCCGGGATTCGAGAACAACACGGTCTCCGGTCCCCTGCAGGGCAGTCCGGACTTCTGGGGCAACAGCAACGTCCCCGGTCAGCCCCAGGTGGCGTTCGGGAACGCGGGTGCCTACGCCTCGCACGCTCAGTTCAACCGCCCCAACAACGAAACCTTGGGCACCTACTTCGGCTACTACTCGCCGAACAATCCGAACTTCAACGAGACGATGGGGCAGTGGATCGACGGCCTCTTCTTTGAGGAGGGCTGGACCTACACCTTCCGATCTTGGGCCGCGAACGGCGGCAACAGCAACATCGGCTACGGCATCGGATACCGGGACAGCGCCGGCGGCTTCGTTCTGCTCGCGCAGCAGAACTACGGCGGCCTCGGCAATCCCTGGGCCGCGTACGACGGCGTCACCTACTCCACCGCCGCGGGCGGTCCCGAGGTCGGCCGACAGGTCGGCATCGCCTTCGTGAGCATCCCGGGCGTGGGCGGCGGCGGCGTCTGGGTCGACAACGTCGAGTTTGAGGCGGTTCCCGAACCGGCGAGCATGCTCGCTCTGGGAGCCGGTCTGGCCGCCGTGATGGCGCGCCGGCGCCGAAAGTCCTGATCCCTGCGCCTCTTCAGGCACAGGCGACGGATCGGCCCGACCCGGACTCCCGGGTCGGGCCCTTCGTTTGCCGGACCGCTCGTCCGACCCTCGAAACCCGGCCCGATCAAGAGATCCGATCGAAGACTTCCGGGGTGATCGTCGACGTCGGCGGCTCC
>JBDNCL010000105.1:0-9889 GCA_046719655.1 Fimbriimonadaceae bacterium | reverse complement strand
AGGGCCGTTACGCTCTGGGTCATGACGTACATCTCGAAGTCGTCGACCTCGAAGCTGGCCCGGTAGGTGTCGTCGACCTGCCAGACCACGACGGCCGCGATCTCCACCGGGTTGCCGACGAGATCGTTGACCTTGAGCCGCTCGCAGTTCAGCGTCCGCATCCGGAGCGAGACAGGCCTCTTCACGAGAAACGGGTTGGCCCAGTGGAATCCGGGTTCCTTGACCGTGCCGACGTATCGGCCGAACAGGATGAGCACCTTGCTCCCGTTCGGTTCGACGATGAAGAAGCCGACGCTCAACAGGGTGGCGACCACCGAACCGCCGACCGACGACCACACCATGGCGGAGTTTTCGGTGTTCAGGCCGTGGACGAATGCGGCCACGACGCCGACCCACATCGCGAGGACGAGAAAGAGCATGGGGAATCCGGGAATCCCTCGAGTGACCGTTTCCTTCATAATCGCTCCTGCTTGGTATCGTTATGATATCACAAACATATCTCAGGCGGAACGGCGCCTTCTCCGCAGAACGGTCGGCCGGGTCTGCGCTTGCCGGCCCGCGTTCGGGCGGCTCCGGGGGCGACAGCGAGGCTCGAGACCCCTTTGGTACACTCGAATCGGTTGACAGGATGAGCGGACGATACGCAGGGACGATGCTCCTCGGCCGATTCGGCATCCGCATCGGAGCTTTCCCAGACGACGGGGAAGACCGGTCTCGATGCCACACCCCGCGTCTCGGTCTTCGCGCTCTTCCGTCGGCGGCGCACCCAAGGTACCGATGCCGTTGCCGCACCTGCGCCCGCACCCGCCGAGCGTCTCCGACTCGAAGCGGGTCCTCACAGCGGAGCCACACATGAGCAGTAAGGACAAGATCAAGGAACTTCAAGCCCGACGAGAGAAGCTGATGCTCGGCGGGGGCAAGGAACGCATCGAAAAGCAGCACGCGGCCGGGAAGCTGACGGCTCGAGAGAGAGTCGACGCACTGCTCGACCGCGACACCTTCCAGGAGTTCGGGATGTTCGCCGAGCACCGGGCGACGCTTTTCGGAATGGCGGGCAAGGAGGCCCCGGCCGATGGCGTCGTCACCGGATGTGGCTTCGTCGACGGTCGCGCCGTCCACATCGCCAGTCAAGACTTCACCGTATTCGGCGGTTCGCTGGGCGAGGTGCACGGCGACAAGATCGTCGAGGCGATGCAGGCGTCGCTGAAGACCGGCACCCCGTTCATCTTTGTGAACGACTCGGGGGGCGCCCGGGTTCAGGAGGGTATCGACTCGCTGTCCGGCTACGCCAAGGTCTTCTATCACAACGTCATGCTCAGCGGCGTGGTCCCTCAGATCTCGATGATCTGCGGCCCGTGCGCGGGCGGAGCGGCCTACAGTCCGGCCTTGACCGACTTCATCATCCAGACCCGGTTCGCCCAGATGTTCATCACCGGCCCGTCCGTGATCAAGCAGGTTACGGGCGAAGTCGTCACCCCCGAGGAGCTCGGAGGCCCGGAAGCTCAGATGCACTATTCGGGCGTCGTCCACTTCATCGCGGAAGACGACCATCAGGCGATCGAGATCTGCCGCAAGCTTCTCAGCTTCCTTCCCGCCAACAACATCGAGGATCCGCCCGTCGTCCACGGCGACTATTCGATCGAACCCGATCCGGCTCTCGATACGCTGATTCCCGACGACCCGAAGAAGGCGTACGACGTCAAGGAGGTCATCGCCCGGATCGTCGACGCGGGCGACTTCCTCGAGGTCCAGGAGACCTACGCGGAAAACATCGTCGTGGGCTTCGCCCGGATCTGCGGTCGGTCGATCGGGGTGATCGCCAACCAGCCGATGCACCTGGCCGGCGTGCTCGACATCAACTCGTCGGACAAGGCGTCCCGCTTCATCCGATTCTGCAACGCGTTCAACATCCCGCTCGTGACGCTGGTCGACACGCCGGGGTTCATGCCCGGGGTCGAGCAGGAGTACGGCGGCATCATCCGTCACGGCGCCAAGGTCCTTTTCGCGTACTCCGCCGCGACGGTGCCGAAGGTGACGGTGATCCTTCGCAAGGCCTACGGCGGCGCCTATGTCGCCATGTGCGCCAAGGACCTCCACGCCGACCGGTCGTTCGCCTGGCCCTCGGCCGAGATCGCGGTCATGGGCGCGGAGGGAGCGGCCGAGATCGTCTTCAAGCGCGAGATCGAAGCGGCCGAAGACAAGGCGGCGGCCCGACAGAAGTTCATCAACATCTACCGCGAAACGTTCTCGACGCCTTACGTGGCGGGCGCGAGACGGATGGTCGACGACATCATCGAGCCGTCGACGACCCGCGCCCACATCGCCAAGGCGCTCGACGTTCTGGCCACCAAGCGCGACTTCCGACCGCAGAAGAAGCACGGTCTGATCCCGCTGTGAACATCGGGAACGCCCACAATCAGGAGAACAACACATGCGACTGGAGATAACGGTCGAAGGGAAAAAGTACGAAGTCGAAGTGGAGGTCGTGGAGTCGGAGCGTCCGGCGCCGATCGGCGGTTTCACCGGCAACTACCAGCAGAGAGCGGCCGGCGCGGGCGGCGCCGCCGCCGCACCCCGGGCGGCGGGACCGAGTGCCGACCCGAATGTGGACGAGTCCAAGGTGGTTCGCTGCCCGCTGGCCGGCACGGTCTCGCGGGTCGTCGCCGAACCGGGGCAGGAGGTCAAGGTCGACGAGACGATCTTGGTCCTGGAGGCCATGAAGATGGAAACCGCCATCACGTCGCCCATCGACGGCAAGGTGAAGGCGATCCCGGTCGCCATCGGAGACGCGGTCGCCAAGGGTCAGATTCTCGTGGAGTTCGAGTGAGATGAGCGAGAACGTTTTGGAGGGCGGATTCGGCCTCAAGTTCGTCGACCACGTCGCCATCTCGGTGCCGATGGGGCAGCTCGATTCCCAAGTCTCCCTGTACGAGAAGCTGGGCTTCAAGGTGCTGCACCGAGAAGAGGTTCCGGCTCCCCACCTCGTTCGCGAGGTGTTGCTTCAGGTCGGCGACAGCGAAAACCTGATTCAGCTGCTGGAGCCGCTGAGCGCCGAGTCGCCGGTCGCCAAGCAGATCGAGAAGAACGGCGGTCGCGGCGGACTGGCCCACGTCGCCTTCCGAACCGACGACATCGCCGCAACCTACGCCGCCATGAAGGCGGCCGGATTCCAGACGACGCAGGAGCCCGGTCCTGGCTCGCGGGGAACGACCGTGTTCTTCGTCCACCCCAAATCGCACGCGGAGGGCAGCTTCGGCGTGCTTTACGAAGTGGTGCAGGAATCGTCCGAAAACCACTGAAGAGCCCCACGAGGGGCGGAAACGACATGGATACCGTCCAGACCTCGAAATCGTTGTTCCGGGAAGAGTTCCCGCCTGTCTCGACCGCCGAATGGATGTCGGTCGTAGAGAAGGATCTCAAGGGCGCCGACTTCGAAAAGAGACTCGTCGCCAAGACGGAGGACGGCCTCCGAATTCAGCCGATCTACCGCGCGGACAGCGGCACGCCCGTACCGGTCCCCGTTCCGCCGAAGACTTGGCGCATTCAGCAGACGGTCTTCGCGCCCGACCTTCCCTCCGCAAACGCGATCGCGCGCGACGCCCTGAACCGCGGGGCGGAGGAACTCGAGTTCTCGTTGTTTCCGGGTGGTTACCGCGTCGAGTCGGCCGAGGACCTGAAGGCCCTTCTGGACGGCGTGTTCCTCGAGATGGTGCCGGTGAGCCTGAACGGCGGGCCCGCCACGCCGATCTTGACCGTCTTCCTGCAGGGCGAGGTCGCGCGGCGCGGTTTGGCGCCCGAGGCGGTCGCCGGCGGTCTCGTTTTCGACCCCGTCTTGGACGCCTGCGCCGGCCGATCGGACGTTTCGGTCGATGTCGCTCTGGACGCCGTGCCGGACTGGTTCCGCGACGTCGCGGCCTCTTTCCCGAAGATGCGGTCCCTGACCGTCCACGCCGGCCGCTTCCAAGAAGCCGGGGCGGGCGTGACGCAGGAGCTTGGCTTTGGGTTGGCGCTTCTGGTCGAGTATCTGGCCAAGCTCCAGGCAGAAGGTATCGATCTCGCGACCGCGGTCCCCAAGATCCAGATCCGGTTTGCGGTCGGTTCCCAGTATTTCCTCGAAATCGCCAAACTGAGGGCTGCCCGGCTTCTCGTCGTCAAGGTTTGCGAGGCGTTCGGTGTCGTCGGCGCTCGGCCCGAAATCCACGCCGCCACGAGCCGTTCGACCAAGACGTTGTACGACCCCTACGTCAACATGCTTCGCGCGACGACCGAGTCGATGGCGGCCGCGATAGCTGGGGTCGATTCCATCAACGTCGAGCCGTACGACTCCGTCTTCCGCACCGCGGACGCCTTCTCCCAGAGTATCGCCCGCAACACCCAGATCCTCCTTCGGGAAGAGGCGTACCTCGACAAGACGGCCGATCCGCTGGCCGGTTCCTATGCGGTCGAGGCGCTGACCGACAGCGTCGCCGACCGGGCTTGGAAGCTTTTCCAGGAAGTCGAGGCCATGGGCGGCTTTCTCACCGCCTGGAAGTCGGGATTTGTGCCGGACGAGATCGCGAAGTCCCGCGCCGCGAAGGAGAAGGCGGCCGTGCACCGCCGCCAACCGATCGTCGGCACCAGCAACTACCCCAACGCGAAGGAGACCCGACTTCGGGATCTCGCGGTTTCGGCCGCCCCGACGGCATTCCACGCGGTTCTCGACGGCAAGACCCGCCTCTCCGACATTTTGACGAAGGTTCAGTCGGGAGCGAAGACGTCCGACTGGGCGGTCGGTCCGGCGGCTCCGGGTCCGCTCGCCGTGTTTCGGGCGGCAGAACCTTTTGAGAAGCTGCGGCTCCGGGTCGAGAAGGCGGTCGAAGCCGGCATGCGGCAACCGACCGTCATGCTCCTGCTTGCGGGCGACGCCAAGATGAGAAAGGCCCGAGCCACGTTCTGCGCCGGTTTCTTCGGTTGCGGGGGGTACCGAGTGGTGGAAACCGGCCCCTTTGCCGACGTCGAGGAAGCGGGAAAGGCGGCATGCGAGAACCAGGCCGACTTCGTCGTGCTCTGCTCTTCGGACGACGCGTACCTCGAACTGGCGGTCCAGACCCGCGACGCCCTGACTCACGCCCAGTGCGCCGTCCCGATCGTCGTTGCCGGATATCCCGAAGCCCAGCTGGAAGCCCTCAGAGAAGCGGGCGTGAACGAGTTCGTCCACATACGGAGCGATGTCGTTGCGACCCTGACGCGGTACCACGCCGCGCTGGGCATCCCGGAACTCGAATGACTCCTCGGGAGGACATGATATGAGACCCGATTTCAAGAACATCGAACTGGCCCCCCCATCGTCTCCGCCTGCACCGGTCGAGGGAGAGCCGTGGATGACGGCCGAGCAGATCGCGGTCAAACCGTCTTACTCGGCCGACGACTTGGCCGGGATGGAGCACCTGGAATATGCGGCCGGTTTGCCGCCGTATCTCCGAGGGCCGTACTCGACCATGTACGCCCTGCAGCCTTGGACGATTCGGCAGTACGCCGGGTTCTCGACGGCGGAAGAGTCGAACGCGTTCTACCGCGCCAACCTGGCGGCGGGGCAGCGGGGTCTCTCGGTGGCTTTCGACCTCGCCACCCACCGCGGCTACGATTCCGACCATGAGCGCGTGGTCGGCGACGTCGGGAAGGCGGGCGTGGCGATCGATTCGGTCGAGGACATGAAGGTCCTGTTCGACGGCATCCCGCTCGACCAGATGTCGGTCTCGATGACGATGAACGGGGCCGTCCTGCCCGTGATGGCGTTCTACATCGTGGCGGCCGAAGAGCAGGGGGTCAGCCCGGACAAGCTGACGGGGACCATTCAGAACGACATTCTCAAAGAGTTCATGGTCCGCAACACGTACATCTACCCGCCTCAGCCTTCGATGCGGATCATCGCCGACATCTTTCGGTACTGCGCCGAGAACATGCCGAAGTTCAACTGCATCTCGGTGTCGGGCTACCACATGCAGGAGGCGGGGGCGACCGCCGACATCGAACTGGCCTACACCTTGGCCGACGGTTTGGAGTATCTCCGGACCGGGATATCGGCCGGGCTGAGCGTCGACGACTTTGCGCCGCGGATCAGCTTCTTCTGGGACATCGGCATGAACCACTTCATGGAGATCGCCAAGATGCGGGCGGCGCGCATGTTGTGGGCGAAGATCGTGAAGTCCTTCGAGCCCAAAAACCCGAAGTCGATGGCGCTCCGGACGCACTCGCAGACCTCGGGTTGGTCGCTGACCGAGCAGGACCCGTTCAACAACGTCGTCCGCACCTGCATCGAGGCGATGTCGGCCGCCATCGGGCACACCCAGTCGCTCCACACGAACGCGCTGGACGAAGCGATCGCCCTGCCGACCGAATTCTCGGCTCGAATCGCGCGCAACACCCAGCTCTACATTCAGGAGGAGACGGGCATCACCCGGATCGTCGATCCTTACGGCGGCAGCTACTATGTCGAGACCCTGACCCACGAGCTGGCCCACCGGGCGTGGGATCTCATCCAAGAGATCGAAGAGCTGGGCGGGATGGCCAAGGCGATCGAAACCGGCATTCCCAAAATGCGCATCGAAGAGGCGGCGGCCCGAAAGCAGGCCCGCATCGACAGCGGCAAGGAGACTATTCTCGGGGTCAACAAGTACAGGCTCGACGAAGAGGAGCCGATCGCGGTTCTGGAGGTCGACAACCAGGTTGTCCGGCAGAAGCAGCTCGAAAGCCTCGAGAAAATCAAGGAGAGTCGGGACTCGGACGCGGTGAACCACGCTCTCTTCGCCATCGAGGAGTGCGCCCGCACGGGGAAAGGCAATCTTTTGGCCCTGGCCGTCGAAGCGGCGCGGGTTCGGGCCACGCTGGGAGAGATTTCGTACGCGATGGAGAAAGTCTTCGGCCGTTTTCAGGCGACGGTGACATCGACCAGCGGCGTCTACCACGCCGAGGCCAGCGGCGACGAGGATTACGAAAGGGCGCGATCTCTCGCCGACGAGTTTGCGGCGCTGGAGGGCCGTCGTCCCCGGATCATGGTGGCCAAGATGGGGCAAGACGGGCACGACCGGGGCGAGAAGGTGGTCGCAACCGCGTTCGCCGACCTCGGTTGGGACGTCGACGTCGGACCGCTCTTCCAGACTCCGGCCGAGGCGGCTCAGGAAGCGGTGGAGAACGACGTGCACGTTCTCGGCGTGTCCTCGCTCGCGGCCGGCCACAAGACGCTCGTGCCCCAGGTGATCGAGGAACTCAAGAAGCTGGGCCGCGAAGACATTCTCGTCGTGGTCGGAGGGGTGATCCCCGCCCAAGATTACGACTTTCTGTACAAGGCGGGCGTCCTGGGGGTGTTCGGGCCGGGAACGAAGATCCCGAGTGCGGCCCAAGAGATCCTCAAGGTTCTTCTCGAGCAGGCGAAAGTCGCGAACTGAGCGGTGTCTCCCCCAAGATCGACGGGTGCGGAGGAAGACCCTCCGCACCCGTTCTTCGTGGGGTTCCGGTTGTTCAGTTTGCGGCCAGCAGCTGGCGCAGGACGTACGGCAGGATGCCTCCGTGCCGGTAGTACTGGACCTCGGCCGGGGTGTCGATCCGCGCCACGACCGAGAACGCCTTCTTCGTGCCGTCGGGGCCCGTCGCCGTCACCTGAAGCACGCGTCCGTCCGCAAACCCGGTCGCGATCCCGTGCTTCAGCCCGGCGAGATCGAACACCTCGTGTCCCGTCAGTCCGAGGGAGGCGGCGCTCTCTCCGGCCATGAACTGGAGCGGCACGATCCCCATTCCGACCAGGTTGGAACGGTGGATCCGCTCGAAACTCTCCGCGATCACGGCTCGAACCCCGAGCAACATCGGACCCTTGGCCGCCCAATCGCGGCTGGAGCCGGAACCGTACTCCTTGCCGGCGAGAACGAGCAGGGGCGTACCGTCGGCGCGGTACCTCTCGGACGCCTCGAAGATGGACGTCACTTCGCCGGTCGGGAGATAGGTCGTCCAACCGCCTTCCGTGCCCGGGGCGAGCTGGTTGCGGAGTCGGATGTTGGCGAAGGTTCCGCGCACCATCACCTCGTGGTTGCCCCGTCTCGAACCGTAGGAGTTGAACATCGCGGGGGCGACGCCTCGCTCCTGCAGGTACTTGCCGGCCGGAGAGTTGGCCTTGATGCTGCCGGCGGGCGAAATGTGGTCGGTGGTGATGGAGTCCCCCAGCACGGCGAGGCACCGCATGCCGGTCAGTTCCGCCACCTCGGACGGAGGCTCGACCGACATTCCGTCGAAGTAGGGCGCCCTTTTGATGTAGGTCGAGTCCGGCTCCCAGCCGTAGAGCTGCGACTCGCCGCCGCCGAGGGCGTTCCACTTGTCGTCCCCGTCGAAGACCTCGGCGTAGTTCTTTCGGAAGATGTCGGCGATGACCGCCTTGCCGATCGCGTCCGCAATCTCGGCTTGGCTGGGCCAGATATCGCGCAGATAGACGGGTCGTCCGTCTCGGTCGTTGCCGATCGGGTCGTTCTGGAGGTCGATGTCGATGGTGCCGGCCAGGGCGTAGGCGACCACCAGCGGGGGAGACATCAGGTAGTTCGCCTTGACGTCCTGGTTGACGCGGCCTTCGAAGTTCCGGTTGCCCGAGAGCACCGAGACGACGGCGAGGTTCCGCTCTTCGACCGCCCTGGAGATTTCTTCCGGCAGAGGGCCCGAGTTCCCGATGCAGGTCGTGCACCCGTAGCCCACGACGTGGAACTTCAGAGCTTCGAGAAAAGGCAACAGGCCGGCGTTTTCGAGGTAGCGCGTTACGACGCGCGAGCCCGGAGCCAGCGAAGTCTTCACCCAGGGCTTGACTTCGAGGCCCCTCTCGACCGCCTTCTTGGCCAGCAGACCGGCTCCCACCATCACGGACGGGTTGGACGTGTTGGTGCACGACGTGATGGCGGCGATGACGACCGACCCGTTCTCGAGATGGTCGGCGACCGTTTCCTTCTTGGTGGCGACCGCCACGCCGCCTTCGTTGCCGGAGGCGCGCGGGAAAACCTTGAAGAAAGACGTCGCCGCCTCGGACAGGGCGACCCGGTCTTGAGGGCGCTTCGGGCCGGCGACGCTCGGGACCACGTCGGCGAGGTTTAGGGACAGGGTGTCGGAGTATCGGGCCTCGGGAGTCGCGTCGGTCCGGAACAGCCCCTGGGCCTTCATGTAGGCCTCGACCATGGCGATCTGGTTGTCGCTCCGACCGGTGAGCCGCAAGTAGGTCAGGGTCTCCTCGTCGACGGGGAAAATGCCGCACGTGGCCCCGTACTCCGGCGCCATGTTGCTGATCGTGGCTCGGTCAGCGACCGGCATGTGGTCGAGGCCGGGGCCGTAGAACTCGACGAACTTGCCGACGACCCCCTTCTTTCGGAGCATCTCGGTGACGGTGAGAACGAGGTCGGTCGCGGTTGCGCCCTCGCGAAGCTGCCCCTCGATCCGGAATCCGACGACCTGAGGGATCAGCATGCTGACCGGCTGCCCGAGCATCGCCGCCTCCGCTTCGATTCCGCCGACGCCCCAGCCGAGGACCCCCAGACCGTTGATCATGGTCGTGTGGGAATCGGTGCCGACCAGGGTGTCCGGGAAGACGGTGCCGCTCCCTTCGTCGACCATCACGACCCGGGCGAGATACTCCAGGTTGACCTGGTGCACGATGCCCGTGTTCGGCGGCACGGCCCGGAAGTTTCGGAGCGCCTGCTGACCCCACTTCAGGAACTTGTACCGCTCGGCGTTGCGCTCGAACTCGAGGTCGCGGTTGATGAGGAGAGCGGCCTCCGAGCCGTAGGCGTCGACCTGGACCGAGTGGTCGATGACCAGTTCGACGGGCGAGAGCGGGTTGATCTTGGCGGGGTCGCCGCCTAGGGCCTGCATCGCGTCGCGCATGGAG
>JBDNCL010000104.1:0-9967 GCA_046719655.1 Fimbriimonadaceae bacterium | reverse complement strand
GATCCGCGGCTCCGGGTCGAAGATGCGGATGATGGCGAACACGACCGCGGTGAGGGCCACAAACACCAGAGCGAGCCGCATGGGTTCGAAGGTTACCGCGCCTTCGGGGTTTGCCTGGCGCCGTCGAAATCTAGAAGATGATCTCGGCGAGGATGTAGTTGGCGACGTAGACCAGAACCATGGCGATGACGACCGTGTTGGTGGTGGCCCGGCCCACGCCGACCGCCCCGTTCCGAGTCCGCAGGCCCTGCTGGCACGCCACCAGCGTCACGATGACGCCGAAGAACGGCGTCTTGAGGAGCCCGCCGACGAAGTCGGACGGGAGCACGAACTGCTGGAGGGACTGGACGAACTGACCGCTCGGCACGCCGCCCGCCACCGCGACCAGCCAGCCGCCCCCGACCCCGGCGTACATCCCGACGAGGGCGAGGATGGGCAGCATCGTCACCGAGGCGAGCAGCCGGGGAATGACGAGGTAGTTGGTCGGGTGCACCGAGAGCATGCGCAGAGCGTCGATCTGCTCCGTGACCGCCATCGTGCCGATCTGGGCCGCCATGGCCGAGCCGCAGCGCGCCGCGACCATGATTCCGGCCAGCACGGGCGCGATCTCCCGAGTTACGGCCAGGCCGACCGCGCTCCCCACGAACTGCCCGGCCCCGTACCGGAGCAGAAACTCGGTCGAGTAGAGCGCGAGAACGGCGCCCGAAAAGAAGCAGGTCAGAGCCACGATCGGCACCGATGCCACGCCGACGAACGCCATCTGCTGGAGCGTCTCGCCGAACTCGAAGGGCCGACGGAACGCCCGCCGCAACACGTCGACCGAGATCAGGGCGACCTCGCCCAAAAAGGTGAGCGAGGCCTCGATCGGTCTCAACACGGGGCTCGTCGCCGGCGTCCAGACTGCCATCGTCTCGGGCTAGATCGCACCTTCGGACCGTTTCTTGATCGCCTGAAGGATGTTTTCGAGGTTCTGAACCACGATCCCGTGGATGACCTTCTTGATCAGAGGTCCGAGCGTCGGCACCGTGTATTCGTAGTTCATCTCGCTCGTGAACCGGGTGCCGTCGCCTTCGGGTTCGAAGCGCCAGATGCCGTCCATGTGGTCGTAATCCCCCGAGATCTGGCGGAAGGTGCACGTCTTGGCATCGTCGTCCCAAACGTCCTCCTGTCGCCAGCGGACCTTGACCAGAAACTTCGGGATCACCCCGACATAGTCGCTGACCACCCGGTTTCCGTCCGTCTCGACCACGGTCAGCGACTTCAGGTCGGGCATGAACTCTGGAAACGACCGGTTGTCCTTTGCGATCGCGTAAACCTGGTCGATGGGGGCGTTGATCGAGACTTCCGTTCGGACGGTGGGCATAGAGGACCTACGATCTCTCGGTTCTTGGGGCGGGTCGCCGTCGCTTCGGCCAGTCCTTCCGCGAACGCGCCCGACCCTGAAGCAGTATAGTTGAACAGCCGTCGCGACGTCGGTCGGGCGGGAACGACTTGCCCGGCCGGGGAGCGGGCGAGAAACATATTCGGAGCGCGCTATTCGAAACGGCAAGATCGAAAAGAACGGCAAGTGGCTCGTGGACAGTCCGGCCTCGGCCATATCCGGTTCCACCGTGGGGGCGTCGGAGCGGGCTTCGGCCGGCCGGCTGGGCGGAAGCCACCCCTTGTCGACCATGCGGGCTTTGGTCCTGAACGAGCCCGGATCGCTTTCGTTGGAGCGGGTGCCCGTACCCGAGCCCGGGCCGGGCGAGATTCTGCTCCGCGTCAAGTCGGCGACGACGTGCGGCACCGACCTCAAGGCGTTTCTGCGCGGGCACCCTCAGATTCCGATGCCCGGTGTCTTCGGACACGAGTACAGCGGTGTGGTGGCGGCGGTGGGAGAGGGGGCCCCGTTCGCGATCGGGGACGCCGTGATGGGGGTGCACTCGGCGCCGTGCCAGACGTGCTACTGGTGCCTTCGAGGCCAGGAGAACCTCTGCGAGACCATCATGGCCACCAAGGTCCTCGGGAGCTACGCCGAATTTTTGCTGATACCGGAGCGGATCGCCCGGGTCAACGTCTTCCGCAAGCCGGCCGACCTGCCGTTCGAGAAGGCCTCGCTCCTCGAGCCGCTGTCGTGCGTCGCGCAAGGCCTCGAGGCGCTGGCGCCGCCCGTCGAAGACGACGTCCTCATCTTGGGCCCCGGCGCCATCGGCCTGATGTTCGTCGCCGCCCTGCGGCACCTCGGTTTCGATCGAGTGACCCTCGCCGGACGCAACCGCGCCCGGCTCGAAGTCGGCGAACGGCTCGGCGCCCGCATCGCCGCCTTCGACGACCTCGACACGCTCAAGGGTCGCGGCTTCGACGCCGTGATCGAATGCACCGGCAGCGTCGAAGTCTGGGAGCGAAGCCTGGACTACGTCCGGCGGGGCGGCCGCGTCATGCTGTTCGGAGGCTGTCCCAGCGGGACCCGGGCCTGCTTCGACACCCGGCGGCTCCACTACGATCAGATCGACCTCCTGAGCCCGTTCCATTTCGGGACCTCGGCGGTTCGAACGGCCCGCCGCTGGCTGATGGACTCCTCGTTCGACCTGTCGCCCCTGCTCTCGGGAGAGCGCCCGCTGGAAGAAGGCCCGCGCGTGTTCGAAGACCTGCGGCGGGGGCACGGTCTCAAGTACGTCTTCGTGCCATGAGGCTGGCCCGATACTTCGGAGGCGGCGACGTTCGGATCGTCGAAGAACCGGAGCCCGACCTGCCGCCGGGCGGGCTCCTGGTACGCACCGAGGCGTGCGGTCTCTGCTCGGGCGAACTGATGGCCTGGTACATGGACCGCAAGGTGCCGCACGTCCTCGGCCACGAGGTTTCGGGCGTCGTCTTGGCCAGCGACGACCCCCGGTTCCCGGTCGGTCGGCGCGTGTTCCCGCACCATCACGCCCCGTGTCTGGAGTGCGCCGAGTGTCGGGCGGGCCGGCACGTCCACTGCCGCCAGTGGCGGGCGACCAAACTCGTCCCCGGCGGAATGGCGGAGCGGTTTGCCGTGCCGTCGGCCAACCTCAACGACACCCGGGTCGCCGAAAACCTGCGGCCGGTGGACGCCGCTCTGATCGAGCCCCTGGCGTGCGTGGTCAAGGCGATCCGTCGGTCGGGGCGGTTCGTGCGGCCGGAGGGGTTCGGCGGGTTCGCGCCGGCCGAAGGGGAAAAGGTCGCCGTGGTCGGGCTGGGCTCGATGGGCCTCATGCACCTTCTCGCCGCGAGACGTTCCGCCTACGGGATCGATCTCAACCCGGCCCGGATCGAGTGGGCGAAGTCGCGCGGACTCGACGCCCGGACGCCCGAAGCGGCCGAGCCCGCCGACATCGTTTTCGTTTGCCCCGGCACCGGACCCGCCCTCGACACGGCCGTGCGCGTCGCGAAGCCGGGGGGCTGCATCGTCCTTTTCGCCCCGTTTCCTCCCGGTACGCCGCCGTCTCCCGACTGGGACCGCGTCTATTTCCAGGATCTGTCGCTGGTCTCCAGTTACTCGTGCGGACCGGACGACACGGCGGTCGCGCACGAACTTTTGGCTGATCGGATCGTCCGAGCCGAAGACGTGATCAGTCACTTCATCGACTTCGACGAGCTGCCGAACGCCTATCGCGCCATGCGGGCGGGAGATATCCTGAAGGCGATGGTGGTCTTCTCGTGATCCGCCGCTTTTCCGACCGAGGTTGGGACGGCGTCTCCCTCACGACCTACAAGGACGAGCCCGGGACCTGGGTCGGAGTGACGCGCCGCCTCCTGTCCGGGGATACCGCCGGTTCGCAGCGGAGCTTCGAGGTCCGGTACTTCGAGATCGCCCCCGGCGGCTACACCACGCACGAAAAACACGCCCACGAGCACTGCGTCATCGTTTTGCGGGGCACGGGACGGGTGTTGCTGGACGGGACGTGGCACGAAATCGGCCCCTTCGACGTCGTGAACGTCGGACCCTGGGTCCCGCACCAGTTTGCCAACGATTCCGACGAGCCGTTCGGCCTCGTGTGCATCGTCGATCGGGAAAGGGACCGACCGGTACCTTTGGGAATTCCGGACGCCCCGCGATCGTCAAAAGACTAGACATGCGCCGCACCTCGCTGATTGCATCCGTTGTGTTGCTGGGATCCGCGCTCTGGCCTACCGGGGCCCCGGCTCATCCCGGGTGCACGTCCTGCTCGAGTGTGTCCATCGGAAGCTGGTCGGACTGGAGTCGGCAGAGCGACGACGGCGCCTCGGCGGGCGAGCTGTTCTGGCGGTCGGTCGTGCGGCGCGTCTCCGCCTCCGGATCGGACGACTGCGTGCTCCACGCCGGATTGCCTCCCCGCGTCCATGCCCTGGTCGCCGAGGCCTGGGCGAAGGCGGATGCGCCGGACCCCGTCGAGATCCAAGAGCCGCCGGCTCCGGCGCCCGCCCCCGATGCGACCGCTCCGGACGAACCGTCGAGCCGGAGCGTCCGCGAAACGATCTGGCCGCAGCTCGACCGACGCCACCGGGACGACCTGGCCCGCGACGCCGAACTCGGCCAGCAGTACTCGCAGATGGTGGAGCGAGAGCTGAAGCTCTCGAAGAACGCCGAAAAGGTCGCGCTTGTGGAGAGGATCGGCCAGGAACTGGCCGCGATCGCCAACCGGACCCCGGTCCGGACGCTGTGGGGCGACTCCCGTCTCAATCCGTTCGACTATACGTTTCGGGTGGTCGAAGGGAAGTCGGTGAACGCCTTCTCGCTGCCGGGCGGCTTCATCTACGTGTACGAGGGCCTGATCGACTACGCCGAGACCGAACACGAGCTGGCCGGGGTTCTCGCCCACGAGATCGCCCACGCCTCGTTCCGGCACGTGGCGACTCTGGCCCGCGAGCAGAGCCGATTCGACCTTCTGACTCTGCCCGCCATCTTGGTCACGATCTTCAGCGGCGGTCGGCAGGGTACCGAAGCCTTGGTTCTGAGCCAGCTGGCGGGGCAGGCCGCTCAGTCGGGCTGGAGCCAGCGGGCCGAAAAGGCGGCCGACCTCGGAGGATTCGAGTACCTGAGGCACAGCGAGTACAACCCGGTCGGCATGCTCACGTTTCTCGAGCGCCTCGCCCGGGACCAGCGGAGCCGCGAGGCGATCGACTGGGGCATCTTCCGCACCCACCCGCCCAGCCGAGACCGCGCCGACCTCCTGATCCAGTACCTGCGCGCCGGCGACATGCCGATTCGGCGGAGCGAGGTGAGCACATCCTTTCGGGTGACCCTCCGCGAACCGGAAGAGTCGCCCGGACGGGTCGAAGCCCACTTCAACGGACGCGTGGTGTTCCTATTTGCCGGACCGGATGCCAAAGAGCGCGCCGAGGAAGCGCTCCCCAGACTGAACGAGTTCTTCGATCGGGTGCCCGAACTCTTCGACGTCACCCAGCGCGGGGACGCGATCGTCGGCAAGGGACGGGTGCTGTTCCGCGTCAGCCCGTACGATGCGGAGGCGATCAACATGACGGTCGACGAAGCCGCCGCCGACGCCGTCCGATCCCTGAAACGGTCGCTCTACATGCTCGCGTTCCGGGTTTGGGACGCGCGCTGAACCTCGCCGCCTCCGGCGTCAGTTCTGGATCTCGACCGTCGCCACGCCGTATGCCGGAACCGTGAATCGGACCGTGCCGCCGCTCCTCGCGACCGGTAACGACCCGGGTTCGAACGGACGGTCGTGCCGAGCCGCAAAGCCTCGCACGGAGGCCGACCGGCTCGTCGCCGTCCGGACGACGAACATGCGGGGCGACGCCGTTTTGTTGACCGCAACCAAGGTGAGGCGGTTCGGGTTCGACCTGTCGCGCGCCGCGTAGAGCGACTCGGCGGCCGGGTCGCCGCCCTGGACCCCCAACCCGACGTCGCCGAATCGGGCCCCTTTGGCGTCGAAGTCGAGGAACGCCCGAAAGGCGGCCAGCTGGGCCGAGTCGCCCGGGCTCAGACCCCAGTTGGCGGCCGCGAAGATCCCGTACCGCCCGAAGATGCCGAGAACGTCGGCTTGGGCCACGAGTCCGCTCGGGTGGCGGGAGCCGCCGAAGTTGTACTCCGTGATGGCGAGCTTCGTGCCCGGGTAGTGCCGCCGAATCTGGTCCAAGATTCCGGGGAGAAGGGCGATCGGCTTGCGGCCGAGACTTTCGGCGATCCAACTGTCTTCGACGTAGGTAGGGTCCCACAGCGAGCGCGGGGCCTGGATTCGGGCTTCCGCCAGTCCCGGAGTCTCCCGATCGTCGGACGTGATGCGCCGCCCGTCCCCCCGGGCTTCGGGGTACCAGTGGATGTCCAGGGCATCGAGCACCCGCCTGCCGGTGCGGCGCTCCGCGATGCGCATCGCGGCGAGGTACACGTCGAGGAAGTCCTGGCCGCGGGAGTCGTCGGCGTCTTGGCAGCGTCGAAATCCCTGCCAGCCGTAGTTGGCCGGTCCGAACACCAGGGTGTCGGGAGCGACCGCCTTGATCGCGCCGGCAAAGGCGACGTTGTTGGCGATGATTCCGGCGTAGCCGGGGTTCTTCGGCACGAGACGGGCGTGGGTGTGGGCCCACAGGTCGGGCTCGTTGTCGAGGCTGTACCAGATCGGAGTCGTCTTGCTCCGAGCCTTCTCCACCCAAGCCACAAACTCGTCCTGGTACACGACGCGGTCCGTCGTGTCGGGCGGGTAGGCGAACGCCCCGCCAGGTTTTGTCGGAAGCGACCGGTGGAACCGAACCTCCCGGTAGTTCGGCGTTTGGTTCACGTCTCCGTCCGCGTTCTTGTCGGCCGAAACGTAGCCCAGGGTGGGGACGGTCAAAAGAACGGCGGCCCCTCGCGACTGCGCGGGTTCGAAAAACCGGCGTACCGTCCAGCCCGGCTCGTCCGATTCGCCGAGGTAGCCGTCGTTCTGGTGGTGCCAGTCCGACCCCGCGTTGCTCGCGTTCGTTTCCCAGTTGTAGGCCGACATCCGGTTCCCGCCCTGCCTCGCAAAAGGAAAGGGTGTGTTCAGCCCCTCCCAGTCCGGGAAGTTGGTCCCGTAGATGTAGGGCGAAATCTCGACCGCCTGCGTCGGGTCGACGGTGAAGGCCGCGCTCGGTTGGGCCAGAACGAGGAGGAGAGGAACGATCATGCTTGGACTCCGTTGTCGAATGTTTTCGACCAGGTTTGACGGAGACGCGGCCGTTTCCTGCCGCTTCGAACTTCCGAATCTCGACCCGACCCGAAACCGCGCCGCGGACGGACGGAGCGGGCGCCGACCCTTGGGTCCCTGCGTCCCAACCGATCCCGCCGTCGACGAGCAGGTCGGGGGGCTACCTGCTAAACTCACAGGCCATGAGCTTCACCGTCCGGCTCGGGGCGGACGTCGTTCCGGTCGAGCCCGGGGCAACCGTTCCCGTCACGGTCGAGATCGCGAACCGATCCGACGAGGTCGATCAGTATGAAATCGGCGTTCAGGGCGTCGACGAAGACTGGGTCGCCATCCCCGTTCCGGTCGTGTCGGTCGATGCCCGCGAGATCCACGTCGAAAAGTTCTTCTTCAAGCCCCCGCGCACGAGCGAGAGCTTGGCCCAGGACTACCCGTTCGTGGTCAGCGTCCGATCGCTCACCACGGGCGAGACGCGCACCGCCCAGGCCGTGCTCAGCATCAAGCCGTTCCATCACCTGTCGATGGAGATTTCGCCGAAGAAGGCCGTTCTCGGTCCGATTCGGTCCGACGCCGTCTACCGCGTCACCATCCTGAATCTGGGCAATACGGAGCACACGCTGAACATGGTGGGCACCGACCCCGAGGATGCCCTGACCTACGAGTTCGACCAGGTCTCGGTGACGGTGGGCCCCGGGCAGACCAAGGTGGTCGATGTCCGGCCCGTTCCGGTCGCCAAGCGCCCGTTTTCTTCGCCCCGACTCCACGGCTTTTCCGTGACCGCCCGCAGCACCCAGGTGCCCTCGGTGATCGCGTCGGCCCAGGCGCAGGCCGAGCAGCGACCCCTGCTGGCTCCGGGCGCGATCTTCGTCATGGTTTTGGCGCTGGGCATCTTCGCCGCCTGGCTCGCCCTGCTCCCGAAGCCGCCCCAAATGCTCAGTCTCAACGTCGAACCGGCCCAGGTCGAGCGCGGCCAGTTGGTGACGGTCGAGTGGCAGGCGTCTTCCAACTCTCAGGGCGTGAGGATCCTTCTCGGAGAGCGGGTTCTTTTCGAAGGTTCGGAGCTGAACGGTCGGACGACGTTCACGGCCGAACAGAGCGGCACGATCGACGCGGTGGCCTACCGCGAAGGCCGTCTGAGCGAGGTGGTCCGGCGCGCCTTCGAAGTGCGCGAGCCGCCCGTCGTCCCGGACCCCGAGATCCTGTCGTTCGACGTCACTCCGAAAACGGTCAACGCGGGCGAGACGCTCCTGGTCCAGTACAAGCTCGGACCGTCGGTCACCCGCGCGACCCTCGCGCCGACCAACATCGCCCTGAATCCGCGGCTGGAGCAGGTCACCATCCGAGCCGAAGCCCCGGGCGGAGTTCCGGGCGAAATCGTGTTCCAGCTCGTCGCCGAGAACAGCCAGGGGAAGGTTGCGACCCGATCCGTCCGGGTTCAGGTGAACGTGTCGAGCGAGGCGTCCATCGTCGTGTTCCGGGCCGACCCCGCCTCTCTGAGCGGGCCGGGAGACGTGACCGTGACCTGGCAGCTGAGCAACGCGGCCCGAACGGAGCTGACCATCGGTACGGTGAGCGAGGTCCTGGCCGCGTCCGAAGGGGTCAAGACCGTTTTCCTCGACCAAACCTCGGACCTGAGGATCACGGGGTACGACGCTCAGGGCCGGACCATCAGCCGCACGATCCGGGTCGTGGTCAAGGAGCCCGAACTGCCGCCGCTCGAACCCGAGCCCAACCGCCCGACCGTCCCGCCCGGGTCCGGAGGGAATCCATGACCCCGAGAGCGCTCATCTCCGTTACCGACAAGACCGGCATCGTCGAACTCGCCCGGTCGCTCGCCGGTCTCGGCTTCGAGATCGTCAGCACGGGCGGCACCGCCGCCGCACTGCGTTCGGCCGGCTTGGCCGTGAGCGACGTGTCCGAGGTCACCGGCTTCCCCGAGATGATGGACGGCCGGATCAAGACGCTCCACCCGATGGTCCACGGCGGCCTCCTCGGCGACCGCACGAACCCGGCCCACGTCGCCGCCATGTCGGAAGCGGGCATCGCGCCGATTTCGGTTCTCGCCGTCAACCTCTACGCGTTCGAGCAGACGGTCTCCGGGCCGCACAGCCTCGAGCAGGCGATCGAGTCGATCGACATCGGCGGACCCGCCATGATCCGGGCGGCGGCGAAAAACTACGGCTCGGTCGTCGTGTTGGTCGATCCGGCCGACTACGACGAAGTGGTGTCCGAGCTGCGGGCCGGGTCCGGCACCCTGTCGGAAGAAAGGCGCCTGGAGCTGGCGGCCAAGGCGTTCCGACACACCGCGTTCTACGACTCGATGGTTTCGCGCTACCTGACCGGCCGCTCGGGAGCGAGCCCGCTCCGCGTCGAATCCCTCACTCTCGGGTATCGGCGCCGGCAAGGCTTCCGCTACGGCGAGAACCCGCATCAGGAAGGCGCCCTCTACACCGACCCGCTCGGGCCGTCGGGCATCGCCCAAGCCGAGGTTCTGTGGGGGAAAGAGCTCAGCTTCAACAACGTGGGCGACGCCGATGCGGCGTGGGAACTGGTGGCCGACATGCCCTACCACTCCTGCGCGATCGTCAAGCACGGGAACCCGTGCGGGGCGGCCGTCGGCGCCGACCTGGGCGACAGCTACCGGCTGGCGCGCGCGAGCGACCCGGTGTCCGCGTTCGGGGGGATCGCCGCCTTTCACGGCGAGGTCGATCTGGACGCGGCCCAGGCGATGACCGAGAAAGGGAACTTCCTCGAAGTCGTCGTCGGCACCGGATTCACGCCCGAGGCCCTTGAAGTGATCCGGAACCGTTCCGGGTGGGGCCAGGACGTGCGGCTGCTGGCCGCTCCCCTCCCCCCGGCCCGCA
>JBDNCL010000103.1:0-10005 GCA_046719655.1 Fimbriimonadaceae bacterium | reverse complement strand
TTACGCCGAGGTCCTCGGCGGTGCGCGGCGCCATGTAGACCGCGTTGTCCCACGTGAGGGACGTCATCGGCTTCGGGAGCTCCTGGGTCCAACCGCAGTTGGCGTACGATCCGTCGCCGACGGTCGGGTCGGGCAGGATGACGGCCTCGAGCGGCTGGCCGATGGAGACGGGTGCCCCGAGGCGCTGCGCCCAGTCCGCCGCCAGCCCGGGAGAGAGGCGCGGCAGAGCCGATTTGGGGAGGACGCCGGTGTGCAGGAGGTCGAGGAACGCCCTTTCGGCCGCGTCGGCCGGCCGGTCGGCGAACCAGGTGCGCTTGACCAGTTCGCGGGCCCGGGTCACACCCTCCAGCGCTCCCTCGAAGAACTCGATCTTGGACCATCCCGAGCGGAGGGGGGCGATCAGAGGCTGGATCGTGGACACGGTGCCGTCGTACGCGCGGGCGTCGCCCCAGCTCTCGAGTTCGTGCGCCTCGGGCAGGTGCCAGTCGCAAAGGGCGCTGGTCTCGTCCGGGTGGAGCGAGACGTGGACCTTGACGTTCGCCTTGGCGAGGGCGTCGCCGAAGTTGAAGTCGGCCGGGGCGGTGTAGACCGGGTTGCCGCCGAGGATCAGGATCTTGTCGACCCGCCCGGCGTTGAGTTCCCCGACGAGCGAGGCCAACGACTCGCGCTTGTTGACCGGGAACGCCTCGATCGGCGCGGTCAGAGCGTACGTCTGCGGGTTTCCGCCGGCGAGGAAGGCGTTGACGGCGTGGCACAGAGCGTGGACGGCCGGGGTCTGGTGCGATCCGGGGATCACGACCGCGCGTCCCCGCGCCCGGGTCAGGTCGTCCACGACCGCGTCCAGGAACCTTTCGTCGTGGGCGACGCCTCCCGAAACCTCGGTCAAACCGAGTCGGGCGGCCAGGGCCCGGGCGAACGTCTCGATCTGGGAGGGCTTGAGGGCCAGCCGGTGATCGGCCATCGCGCCGGTGGTGGTCGGGAAGCTCTCGACCATGTAGACGCGGTTCATGTTGCGGCCGCGGTCGGCGAGGCTCCGCCGCTTCGACCACTCTCGGGCGTACCGGACGTGGCCCGGACCGGACCCGAGGAAGTCGGCGTCCAGAGCCACCACGACGTCGGCGTTCTCGATCTTGTAGTAGGTGTTCAGCGGTTCGCCGAACGCGATCTTGGCCCCTTCGTAGGCGTTGTCGTTGTTGACCGCGTCCCAGAAGTAGACCTTCGCCTTCGGAAAGGCCGACTGGAAGCGTCGGATCTGCGCCGCCAGGGTCGGCGACACGACGCCGGTCGAGAGGACGGCGATGCCCTCGCCGCCGTTGGACGCCTTCAGCCAACCCTGGAGGGTGGTCATGAAGCTTTCCCAGGTGGACGTGAACCGGCCGTCGCGGACGATCTCGGTGCGGTCCGGATCGTACATGTTGAAGATCGAGGCCTGGGCGAACACGTCGGTGGCGCCGAGGCTGGCGGGATGGGCCGGGTTGCCCTCGATCTTGATCGGCCGGCCCTGCCTCTGCTCGACGAGCACGCCCATGGCGTCCAGACCGTTCACGACGGTCGACGCGTACATCAGCGACTTGCCCGGAACCTGGTCTTCGGGAGCCTGTTGGGCGTACGGAACGACCTTGTCTTGGGGCAGGCGCCGGCAACCGGCCAGGCTCGCCATCATGACGGCCGCCCCCATCAGCCGGAGCGCGTCGCGCCGGCTGAAGTCGAGCATCGACGACCGTTCTGGGAACTCGTCGTCCGCCCACTTCCGGAAATCGGGCGTGTCGGCGATCTGATCGAGGCTGCGCCAGAACGTCTTCCCCCCGACGTTGCGCAACTTCTCGCGGAGCGCCTCAAACCCTATGCTGCTCTTTTCGTTCTCCATGTCGTTTCTGTCCGGCCCGCTCTATCGGTGGCACTTGTAGCAGTCCATCAGGGCCGCCTTGTCGATCTTGAGGGTGTCGAGCAGGCGCCGGCCCTCTTCGATCTCCTCCCTGGTCGGCTGCCGCTTGAGGCCCTTCATCAAGCGGAACTGGGAGTTCGCCATGTCGACCCCGGCCTGGTACTGCGTGTAGAAATCGAAGACCTGCTCGCGCGGCGACAGGGCCCGGTTGGCGCCTTCGACGGCCAGAAACTTCTCTGGCTCGCGGTGGCACTCCAGACACCAGGCCATCGAGAACGGCTGCCACTTGAACGTCATGTGCATCTGCTGGATCGGACCGTGGCACTGGTTGCAGTTGATGCCCCGGGCGATGTGGATGGAGTGGTCGAAATACACGAACTCGGGGACCTTGGCGACCTTGTTCCACTCCAGCGGCACTCCGGTCGCGTAGCTCTGCCGGACCGGCTCGAGGAGCGGGCTGTTGGTCCAAATCACGGAGTGGCACGACATGCAGGTTTCGCTCTGCGGAAACCCGGCCACGGCGCCTTTCTCAACCGACGTGTGGCAGTAGCGGCAGTCGATCCCGAGTTCGTACACGTGGTGCATGTGGCTGAACGGGATCGGCTGGTTGATGGCGACGCCCGCCTTCGTGTTGGCCGGCGACCGCGAGATGGTGGACCCGACGTAGAACAGGGCGAAGGGACCGGTCGCCACCAGAAACAGGCTGACCTTGGCGATCGTATTCGCGCTTTCAGAGAACAGCTGTGCCATTCGTAATGTGTACTCCCGGCGCCTGGAGGGCGCATGCGGCTTCCCTGAGTCGCCAGACACAGGATTCTGCCGTCATTGCGGTCAAATCGTCGTCAATTCGGTGCATGATTCAGACTTCCTTAAGGCAATCTAAGGCGACGGGCATCAGAACACCACGGACCGATCCACGGCCAGGGCGAGGAAGAGGAGAGCCAGGTAGAGCATCGAGTATTTGTACAGCCCCACCGCCCGCGGCCGGTCGGTGTTTCGGTACAGATCGAGGCACCGGACAAACAGCAGGATGTTCAGAACGGCGACCGAAACGAGGTAGAACAGCCCGACCTGCGGCGTCAGCAGCGGCAGGATGCTGACCAGCGCCGTGAGCACGGCGTACATCGCGATCTGAACGACGGTGACGCGCTCGCCCCGGACCACGGGGAGCATCGGCACGCCGGCTTTGGCGTAGTCGTCCTTGATGAGCAGGGCGAGCGCCCAGAAGTGGACCGGCGTCCACACGAAGATCAGGGCGAACAGCAGCCACGCCAGGGGGCTCAAGTCGTTGGTGACGGCGGCCCAGCCGACCATCGGGGGGAACGCGCCCGCGGCGCCGCCGATGACGATGTTCTGCCACGTCCGGCGCTTGAGCATCAGCGTGTACACGATCACGTAGAACACGAGACCGCAGAGCGCGAGGGTCGCGGTCAGGAGGTTGGCCCCGACGCCCAGCAGGGCGAACGAGCCCACGGCCAGGACGAGACCGAAGAGGAGCGCGTGACCGCTCGGGATCTGACGGGTCACGGTCGGTCGGGTCGACGTCCGCTTCATCGTGCCGTCGATGTCCCGGTCGATCACCATGTTGATCGCGTTGGCCGCTCCCGCCGCCATGTAGCCGCCGATCGCCACGACGAAGAAGAGCCCCCAGTCGGGCCAGCCCTGCTGGGCGATCACCATCGCAGTCAGGGTGGTGAACAGAAGAAGGCTGATGACCCGGGGCTTGGTGAGGGTGACGTAGCCCTTCAGGAGCGCCCTGCCGGAGAGGACCTCCGGCACCTCGTCGACGACGGGGCGGCTCGTCTCGGCATTCTCGACATGCTCGACCCCGACGCCGAGCGCCGCACCCGACATCAGAACGACGGCGATCCACAGCAGGTCGGCGATGACGAGGTGGACCATCTGCATCGACAGGGGCGTCTTGGCGAGCAGGTTGACGATGCCGATCGCCATCGACGCGGCGACGAGGACGACCACCCACTTGCCGTACACCCGGACCCCCTCGCACGGCCGGAACTGCCGAACGAGGCCGACGAGAAGGATGAGGTAGAGGCTGACCGACGTCGCGATCAGAGGATGGAGAACCCGAAGACGCTCGAGGAAGTGCGCGGTCGGCGAAAAGTCGCGCTGGAGGCCCTGGGCCAGACTCTCGGTCGGAAACAGGGTTGCTCCGAGAGCGGCGATCGCCCCGCTCATCCCCAGAACCACCAACCCGAGGAGCCCGAGCCCGAGAGCCCAGGCGACCGGTCCCTGGCCCTTCAGTCGAGGGACGGGGTTGCCGCTCCCCCAGTAGGCGGTCGCGGCGATGCTTCCGACGAGCAGCAGGGTGTTCACGAGGTGGAGCGACATCACGACCGCCCGCGCGGCGGAGTCGTTTTCGCCGACCAGACTGAACAGAACCAGCTTGGCCCCGATGAAGGCGGAGACGATCAGGAAGACCGACGACGCGATCGCCGCCTTGCGGACGATGTGGCCCTTTCCGAAGACCCGGAACGCCCACACCAGCATGGCGAAGACGAGGAGACCGGCGAGACCGCTCGTGACCCGGTGGGTGTACTCGAGGATCGTCGCCGTGGAAGGCCCGATGGGGATGACCTGGCCGTGGCAGAGGGGCCAGAACACCCCGCAACCGTCGCCGGACCCGGTGGCGCGCACGGCGACGCCCCCCGCGATCACGAGGAGGTTGTAGACGAGCACTCCCCAAGCGAACTTCACGAATCTCGAACTGGCCATATGGTGTGCTAAGGGCCGGGAGAGAACGGCGGCGCGGGCCGATACTCCACCGAAAACCCGCGCGTTCCACCGAACTCCGCCTTTGTGGACAGAAAGGTCAACTTTTGCCCGGCGGTGATGTCGAAGACTTGATGCAGGATGACCCAAAGACCGGCTTTTCACGGCCCGGATAGGTTCAAAACCGGCTTCGTTGAACGGATTTTCAGGTTCGTTCGAGAGCCTGAACCTGTGGGGCGTGGTTAGTTGCACGTACACCGTACGGCCGAGTCCTCGGCCGTGTCCTCAGGGAAAAGTGATTTGATCTGAGGACAGGGGTCGGGGAACACCGGGCCGAAAGACCGTCAGAGGAACAAGCCGTCGAAGGCGGCGCGGACGATCTGGTCGTTCTGTCCCACCAGGTTGAACATCAGGGCTTCGCGGTAGAGCCTCTGGGCGCTGGAGGTCTCGGTGAGGCCCATGCCCCCGACCCCCATGACGGCCAAACGCGCCAGTCGGACGGCCAGATCCCCGGCCTCGGCCCTCAGTTCGGTAGCCTGAACCGCGTCGCAGCCTCGTTCGATCGCCCTCTCCAGGCGGTAGACCAGGGCATCGAGGCGGGCCTCGACCCGCGAGACGGGCCCGACCCGGCGGGACGGGGCCTCCCGCAACAGGCGGACGGCGGCCCGCATGCAGCCGACCATGAGGGGCGTCTGCCAGACCGCGCCGGCGGAGTCGCTGTCGCCGATGGCGCCCGCGCCGCGCACCAGGAACAGCTCGTTCTCGCCGATCGGCAGACCGCGGACCTCGACGCGGACGGTCCGGGTCGACGTGGCGGCGAGCATCCTGTACGGCGGGGAGTGCCGAAATTCGGGTCGGTCGCGAGCCGACGTCCACACGAAGGCCTCCCGATCGCCGGAGACCCGAACGCCGAGGAGAGCCGATTCGAAGATCCCGCTCCCCGTGAACCAGGGCACGGGGCCGGTGGCGAGGCCGTCGACGAGGGTGGGGGCGGGGTTGCCGACGTTCCGGAGCTGTCCGAACGCGACGCCGGCCTTGGGCCACGGCCGGTCGTCGGGCAGGTAGAGGTGGTTGTTGGCGATCCACTGCTGGAACACGAGGAACGCGAACGCTCCGCTGTATTCGGCAAAGGCGCTCATCCAGCGATAGATCTCGACCGGGGTCAGGCCGATGCGGCATCCGCCCACGGCGTGCAGGCCTTCGTCGGCAAAGCGGGCGTAGGCGGCGGCGAGGGCGTCGTCGTCGGTATCGAGCCGCTGTCCGTCGGACAGTTCGCGGGCAGCGAACGCGTGGGCGACCGCCACCGAGTCGGCGCGGGTCTCGGGACCCATAGCGTGAGTCTGACCGAAAACGCCGGGCGGCGACCGGCTAGCCGGAACGGCCCGGCGGGTAGGACGCCACGAGGTCGATGCCGCCGACTCCGGGGCGTCGGGTGCCGCGCGTGCCGCCGTCGTCCTCGCCGTCTTCGTCCGCGCTGTAGATCAGGACGGTGTCGCCGGACCGGCGGTAGAACAGCGGTCGGCCGGTGAAGGGGTCCTCCAGGACGGTCCCCATCTCCTCGAGGCTGTCGGGGAAGCGCCCCTTCGAAGCCCGGAACAGGAGGGCCCGTCCGAGCGTCTCGACCGCGTGGCGCTGACCGATGTTGCGCATGACGGCCGCGCCCATGTTGTCGTAGACCGGGACGAGGTAGCGGTTGAGCCGCTGGGTCGGGTCGGTGCTGCGCTGCGCCTCGACCGAGGCCTGAAGCAGTCGGTCCGCCATCTCGCGGGGATTCTTCGCCTGCTCCATCGACCGGTAGGCCCCGATCCAGAACTCGAGGAGCCTCGCCTGATAGGCGTCGCCGATCGTCTCTTTCGAGAGGGATCGCGGCACGAGCCGACGGTACTCGCGGTCCTTCTCTTCGGGGGAGCCGGCCATCACCTCGTTGAGGAACCCGCGGATGTCGCGGCAGGCGACCATGCCGGAGTAGAGTTCGTGCCGCATGGCGCGCGGGAAATCGATGGTGGCCGGGTTGTCGGCGAGGACGGCCACGATCGGCTCGAGGCGGTTCTTGTCCGCGGCCGCCATGCCCAGCAGACGCTCGGTCGCGACAAAAAGAACGGCCTCGGAGGACACCTGGGAGTAAAAACTCTGGATCGTCGGGTCGGCCCCGATCACGCGGCAGGTTCGATATCCGGCGGCGAGGTCGTCGAGAGCGCGATCCCAGTCGCCGTTCGCGGCCCGGGCCAAGGCCCGCAGGGCGAACATCCGGACTGCGAACTTGGTCCCGGCGGCGTCCGGAAACGACACCCGGTTGCCGAGGCTCCAGTCGCGTCCGAAGTCGACGTGCTCGAGAACGACGGATGCGGCGACGCGGTCGAGGATCTCGTCGGTGGGTTCCGGGAGGTCGAGGCCCTGGCGCAGCGCGTCCGGTTCGCCTCGCTGGGCGGCGTCGGCGATGTCTCTCAGCAGGACCCGGGTGTCGAGAGGGAGTTCGAGGAACCGGGCGACGGACGCGACGAGACCGACCGCCGCGTTGGCGTCGTCGTCGACGTCGGCTCCGGGGACGACTTCGTCGGCCGTAACCGGGAGTCCCAGCTCCCGCGCCTGAGCCATCATGGCCGGCAGTCGGGCGGCAGCCTGGGAGAAGGCCAACCGATTCGGGAGGTCGAAATAGGCCCAGGCGAAGGCCCCGGCCCCGACCAGCAGAATGCTCCCCGCCACGACTCGAAACGGCTTCGTCATTGCCGTTAGGATATGCCCAATCGCGGAAGAAGCCAAGTCGATTTGCGGGAAGACGACGACGACGAAAGGAATGCTGAGGGCGCCCGCGAGAGGCCCAAACGAAGTTGGGCCGCCGGCCCTTGCGGACCAGCGGTTTCCGGATGTCATGCGAGACTGGAGGCTCAGCTCCGCAGAAGGGCGAGGACCGACTGCGGAGATGCGTTCGCCTGGGCCAGCACGCTGAGGCCGCTCTGCTGGAGGATCTGAAGCTTGGTGAAGTTCGTCATCTCCTGAGCGACATCGGTATCTCGGATGGTGGACTCGGTGGCGGCGAGGTTTTCACGGGCGATCCCCAGAGATCTCACGTTGGACTCGAGCACGTTGCGTTGGAAGGACCCCAGCTCGCCGCGGGATCGGGTGACGTCGGCGATCGCCTGATCGATGATCTTGATCGCGTCGCTCGCCGAAGACTGCGACGTCAGATCGAGATTCGAGAGGTCCCGGTTCGCGACGACGCCGCGGCCGAGCTGGGAGGCGGTGAAGTTGCCGAGGGCGAGGTTGACGATCTGCCCCGCGTTCGCGCCGGTCTGGAACGACGCGGTCCCGACGGTGAGGTACCCGGCCTGGAAGGGGGCGGTGGTGGCGTTCGCGGTCAGCGAGACCAAGTTGCCGTCCCGGTCGGTGAGAACCAGTCCCGAGTAGCCGTTCAGACCGCCGGTGAAGGTCACGGTCGTCAAGCCGCCGGCGTCGGCGCCGTTGATGTCGAGGATCACTTCGGCTATGGCGTCGGTGCCCGTCTGGGTGACGGCGCCGGCCGCGTTGACCACGCCGTTGGCGTCCGACAGGGTGAAGTTCCCGGCCGTGCCGTACTGGCTGGCGCGGAACACGATGCCGGAGCCGGCAGAGAAGGACGCCGAGACGCCGGTCTGGCTGGACGCCGCGTTGACCATGGACAGAACGTCGTTGACGGTCGTGGTCGAGCTGGTCGTGAAGGTGTAGCCGTTGATCGAGAACGATCCGGCCGACACGGTCGAGGTCGCGGTGGCGAACGTCACCGAGCCGGTCAGGCTCGCCATGGTCGCGGGCGTGGTGACGTCGATGGTCACGAGCGAGTTGGAGGTGATCGCCTGGCCGTTGAACTGGCCGGTGAAGTAGAGGCTGGCCACGTTGGCGGCGCTCAGCACGTTGGCGGTGGTGCCGGCGCTGCCGTCGAGCAGCTTCTTCGTTCCGAACTGCGTCTGTTGGGCAATCCGGCTGATGGAGGAGACGATCGAGTTGACCTGGTTCTGGTTGGCCTGAAGCTGGGCTTGGGTGAGGGTGCCCGTGTTCGCCGAGGCAACAGCAAGGGATCGCGCATCGCGCAGCAGTCGATTGACTTCGTCCAACGCCGCTTCGGCCGTCTTGACCATGTTGACCGCATCTTGGTTGTTGCGGATCGCCTGGTCGATGCCCACGATCTGGGAGCGGAAGTTCTCGGAGATGATGAGGCCGGCCGGATCGTCGGCGGCGGAGTTGATTCGAAGGCCTGTCGACAGGCGGGTGATCGACTTGCCGAACTCCGTGTTGGTCATGCCCAAATTACGGAGCGCGTTCATGGCGGAAACGTTGGTGTTGACTCGGAATGACATCCCTATCCTCCGTGGAATCGCGCTCGGCTGTCGTTTGGCCCGGACGCGGCTTCCTTCACGGAGGGCTATTCCTGGTATTCATGCCTGGTTTCCCCGTATAAATACGGGTTTTCCCGGTCTATTTGCCGGCTGGAAGGCTTGCCGGGTTGGCCGGGGACGGGCTCGATCCGCCGCCGGCCCCGGGACGGCGTCGCCGCGCCGAACCGAAAGCCGGCAGCGGGTACCCTCATCCCACCATGAGCCAGTCCCGACCGAGCGACCGGATCTTGATCGGCAAGGGCGATCACGACGTGTTCCTTCACCCGAAGTTCGGAAACCGGCACGGGCTGATCGCGGGAGCGACCGGCACTGGCAAGACGGTGTCGCTTCAGGTTCTGGCCGAGGGCTTCAGCCGGCTGGGTACGCCCGTGTTCCTGTCCGACGTCAAAGGGGACCTGTCCGGAATCGCCTACGCCGGGGGCGGGAAGCCCGCGTTCGAGCAGCGGGCGGCCGACATCGGACTGGACGGCTACACCCACCGCGGCTATCCGGTGGCGTTTTGGGACGTGTTCGGCGAGCAGGGACACCCGGTCCGGGCCACGATCAGCGAGATGGGGCCGCTGCTCCTGTCGCGCCTGCTCAACCTCAACGACACCCAAGAAGGGGTGCTGAACATCACGTTCAAGGTAGCGGACGAGCAGGGCCTTCTCCTCCTCGACCTCAAGGACCTGCGGTCGATGCTCGCCTTTGTCGCCGAGAACGCCAAGACGCTCACGACCGAATACGGGAACGTCTCGTCCGCGTCGATCGGGGCGATCCAGCGGGCGCTTCTCGTGCTGGAGCAGCAGGGCGGCGTGGCGTTCTTCGGCGAGCCCGCGCTGGCGCTGTCGGACCTAATGCGCACCGCCCACGACGGGCGGGGGGTGATCAACATCCTGGCCGCCGACCGGCTCATGAACAGCCCCCGCCTGTACGCGACGTTCCTTCTCTGGCTGCTCGCCGAGCTGTTCGAGGAGCTGCCCGAAGTCGGCGATCTCGACCGTCCGAAGCTCGTCTTCTTCTTCGACGAGGCTCACCTTC
>JBDNCL010000102.1:0-10069 GCA_046719655.1 Fimbriimonadaceae bacterium | reverse complement strand
CGGGGGAGGCCTCCGCTCCGTCGACGACATCCGATCCGCTCTCCTGGCCGGGGCCGACAAGGTCAGCCTCAACACGGCGGCCGTCCAGAACCCGGACCTGATCTCCAACGGAGCGGAGCGCTTCGGCGCCCAGTGCATGGTGACCGCGATCGACGCCCGTCGCGTCCCGGGCGAGGAGCGATGGGAAGTGTTCACCCACGGAGGACGCCGACCGACCGGGCTCGACGCGGTCGCGTGGGCCCGCGAGGTCGTGTCGCGGGGTTCCGGCGAGATTCTCCTCACCAGCATGGACGGAGACGGGACCCAGGCGGGTTACGATCTGGCCCTGACCCGGGCCATTTCGGAGGCGGTGCCGGTGCCCGTGATCGCGAGCGGGGGCGCCGGCACACCCGACCACCTCGTCGACGCCGTGAAGGTCGGTGCCGCCGACGCCGTCCTCGTCGCCAGCATCGTTCACGACGGCGTCTACCGGATCGAAGACCTCAAAAAAGTCATGGCGGAGGCTGGAATCCCCGTTCGGCAACTGTCTTCCGCCCGGATATGACGACGCCCCGGGGAAAGGCGGGTCCCCGGGGCGCGGTCTCGTTGCCGACCCTCACCAGCGCGTCTCGACCGTGTAGGCGATCTTGACCGTCTCGCCCGCCTTCAGATCGACGACGAACTCCTGCGTCGTGGCGTCGAGTTTTCGGCCCGGAATCGAAGACGCGACGATGCGCCAATCTCCATAGTGCCGCTCGAGTACGGTAACCCGCTCCGGGGTCTCCTTCCGGTTTCGGAGCTCGATCTCGAACGATTGCTCCGTCTGACGCGGAGAGATCCGGCGGAAGTTGGTCCGCCTTCTCTCGGCCACGACGTCGAAGCTCCGTCCGACGAACAGGGAGATCTTCTCGTCCCGGGGCGTGTGGCCGATCCGGTCTTCGCCCAGCATCTGCACCGAACCCGAACGATCGCGCTGGTACACCTTGACCGTCCCCATCGGCAGCGGCATCCCGAGACCGTTCTCCCTCGTGTTGGTGAATTCGACCCGGACCATCGGCTTGATCGGGCCGGTTCCGACCTCGCCCTCGCTCGGATAGAAGACCCCGACGTCCCGAAGCGAATCGACGATCAGACGCTTTTCCGTCTTGATCCCGGTCCCCTCGAGGAGGGAGAGCTGCTTGATCTCTCGGTTTCGGACCGTCGCCGGACGTTGCAGGGTGTACAGGTGGTACTCGAACAGAGCCTCCTGCTCGAAAGCCCGCTCCATCATCATGGGGGCGGGGGCCGCGATCCCGCCGCGCGACATCACTCTCGGTTCGGGCGCGCGCTGCACGTCCCCGGCGAGAAGCTTCAGGGTGGCGTTGGTGAAGGTCGCTCCCGAGTTGTTGGTGATCGTGACCCATCCCCGCAGGTCCGCCCCCGACCCGGTGCCGTCGAGGGTGAGAACGTAGTCCGCGCTCCAGTTCATCCCCCGCGTGAGGTAGCTCAGCTCGACGGTGTGGCGGACGTTGGCCGCCCCTTCGACATCCCAGAACAGCGTCGGCTTGCTGATCAGGCCTTCCGGAATCGACGCCACCTCGACTTCCCCGGTCGGATTGAGCAAGATGCGCCCGTCGTCGGTGCGGACAACCATGCCGTTGAAAGTGGTTTGGTTTCCGCCCGACGCGTCGCCGACGACGGCGGTCGGGGCGCTGATCAGGGTTCCCTGGATCGTCTCCTTGACGCCGTTCGGCAGGACGCGGTTCAGGCGAACCCGACCGCCGACCGCTTTGTTTAGAATCGCGATGGGGCTGATCAGATCGTAACGGTAGTTCTGCTCCAGAACAACGAAGCCCTGAGGGTTGGTCAAGCTCCGGATGCCGACACTGTTGGTTTCGATCTGCTCGGCGACGTCCTCCACCGCGATCGTCTGCCGCCCCGTGCGGACATCCAGCAGCCTGACCTCCTTGACGAGGGCAAAACCTTGGTTGTAGATCGTCAACTCGTTGGCCGATGGAGCGGCCGGTGCCGCCGGTTGCATCAAGGCCAGTCCGAGAACAAAAGTTGGATTCATCAGCGTACTCCTTCGTTGCATCTATGTGACGCGCGGAGTCCGGCGCCACGACGCCTGTTTTCTCCGGTCCTCCCTCAACGAAACGTAGACGTCGCCGATCGTCTCGAGATATCAACAAGGTTCTTCGAGTCCGGCATCGACATATCCCTTCTCTGCCTCCGTCATCTCGACCAGCGGCAGGCGGACCGTCGGTCCCATCAGACCTTTCTTCGACAGGGCGTATTTCACGGGAACCGGATTCGGAGACGAGAAGAGAGCCCGGACGACGGGAATCGACCGGTGATGGATTCGGCACGCCGCGCCCGGATCGGTCGCAAAGATCTCGATCATCTCGCGCAGCCGGTGCCCGAAGACGTGGCCGATCACGCTCACCACCCCGTAACCTCCGACGCTCAGGATCGGCAAGGTGATCGTCTCGTCGCCCGCGTACACCCGGAACCCTTCGGGAGCGGAGCCGCACACGTCGGAAGCCTGGGCCACGGAGCCGCTGGCCTCCTTGACCGCCACCACGTTCTCGATCTGCGCCAACCGAAGCAGCGTATGCGTCTCCAGATTGATGGCCGAGCGGGGAAGGATGTTGTAGAGCATCACCGGCAGCGTCGTGGCCTGCGCGCAGGCCCGGAAATGGGCCTCCAATCCGGACTGCCCCGGCTTGTTGTAATACGGGTTCACGACCATGATGCCGTGCGCCCCCAGCGACTCGGCTTCGCGGATGAGTTCCACCGATTCCGCCGTGTTGTAGGTGCCGGCTCCGGCCACGACCGCCGCCCGGTCCCCAACCTCTTCCAAAACGACTTCCAGAACCCGACGTTTCTCCTCCCTGCTCAGAGTCGGGGACTCGCCTGTCGTCCCGCAGACCACGAGCCCTTCGTTGCGCATGTCGTCCACCAGATAGTTGGCGACTCGGCGGAGTGCGCTCTCATCCAACGACCCGTCGGACGAAAACGGCGTCACCATCGCCGTCAACAGCCGGCCCCAATCTCGTTCACCTCGGAAAGCACCCATCTCGCCACGAGGTTACCCACCGGCGCTCTCCGGTCGAGCTTGCTCGAAGCGGTCTTCGGGAGAAGGAGGCCGCCCAAGGTCGGCGAACCTGAGAACGGAGCGATCTCCCGTCGGGCAGACCCAGCGCGGGAGCCTCAGGCATACCGACGTCGTTATGACATAATGACCCCAGACCGACGTCAGAGTCTGTTTCTCCATCATGCCCAAACGGTCGAAAAAACACGTCCGCTGGAGATCGGCGATCGCCTGGCTTTTCTACGGGCTCCTGTGCGCGGCCGCCCTCGGAGCCGGCGCCGCCGCGCAGTGGGTGGGACGAAGTCCGATCATGGTGTCCATGATCCAGCAGACTCTGACCAGCACCAAGCCGACCGACGTCTTCGCCACCGACACCCTGACTCTTCTGGTTCTCGGGTGCGACGAAGATCGCGCCCCGGGCGGAAGGCGCATCGTCCGGCAGCAGGCCCGCAGCGACATGATGCTGATCGTCAAGATCGACTTCAAGCGCAACCGGGTCGGCGGCATCTCGATTCCCCGCGACCTCGGAGTCGACCTTCCGGGCTACCGTTTCCAGAAGATCAACGCCTTCCACGCCATCGGCGGCAAGGACCTTGCCCGAGAGGCGGCCGAATTCGTCACCGGAATCCCGATCGACCGCGTGATCGTTCTGGACTACCAGGCCTTCTCCGATATGGTCGATTTGGTGGGCGGCGTCGACGTGTTTGTCGGAAAGCGGATGAAGTACACGGACCGCCGCGGCGACCTCTTCATCGACCTGCAGCCCGGACGCCAGCGGCTGAGCGGTCGGCAGGCCGTCGGCTTTGTGCGGTACCGGCACTCCGACAGCGACTTCGAGCGGATCAAGCGGCAACGCGACTTCGTTTTGGCGTTCAAGGAGGCTCTTCTCGCCAAGCCCGAGCAGCTGCCGATGGTGATCAACAAGGCGTCCGAACTCTTGGGCGGCGATTTGCGGCCCGACCAGCTCGCGTCGTTGGCCCGGTTTCTTCAGTCCGTTCCCAGCGACAGCGTCAAACTGGGCTCCGTTCCCGTCCGCGAGGGACGCGGCACCTACCTCGAACTCGATCGCGAGCGCCTCGCAACCGCGCTCCGGGAATACTATCTTCTGCCCGGCGATCTCGCCGCGTCGAGGTCCCCGCTCTGATGGCCGGTCCGGACGACCGCTTCGACTCGGGAGGCGACGAGCACGGACGCTCGGGTCTGGTGACGGGCAAAGAGATCCGAATCCTTCTCACCGCGGTCGCCGTGTTCATCGTCCTCATGATCCCGGTCTACCTTCGAATGAAGGAAGACGCGATGGCCACGATTTGCGCGACGAACTTCAACCAGATCCGGATCGCGATGGGTCTGTACCTCGAAGTCAACAACGACCGGTACCCGCCCGCCTACGCCGACGACGAGAACCGAAATCCGATGATGTTCGACGGCAAGGTCGTTTCGTGGGTCACTCTCCTCCACGAGAACCTCGGCCGCCGGGCCTCCTTCGTCTGCCCCGCGTCGAGACCCGAGGAACAGGTCGCCAACGTTCACCCGACCGACAGCCAAGGCGTGGTCATGTCCAGCTACGGCATCTATCTTCCGCGAGCCGGACGCGAGCAGTGGCGGGTCGACGACCCCTCTCGCGCCGTCATCGTGGCCGAGACCGCCAACGGCGGCGCCCGCGGTTCGTACAACCCCTTGCCGCTTCTGGCCCCCGACGGAAGTCCCCGACCGGACGGAATCGTCGTGGCGTGGAACAAGTCGAACTTCGACCGACCCGAGCTCGACTCCACGGCCGTGACCCGACTCGCCTTCTACAACGTGGCCGACGGAGCGTTCGAGGAGAACTCCCCGGGCCGCCATCCGCGCGGCATCCACGTCCTGTACGCCGGCGGCGGCCTCGGGTTCATCCGGGCTCCCGACGCGCGGCTTCAGCGGATGGGCAACGAGGTCATCGGACTCTGGACCACCCGCTGAAGCCGCGGTCGGCTTATTCGAACGGGTGGCGGTCGATCAGGGAGTCGAGCCAGTCGCCGCACTCCGAGTCGGCGGCCGGTGCGGTCTGCCCGGGGAGGAGATACCAGGTCTCGGCCAGTTCCGCGAACTGACCTGGGGCCAGCGTCTGAAGCCCGCCCAGCGACTCGACCTCGAGCATGTCTTCACGCGTGAACGTTTCGAAGTTGCAGCCGAAATCGGGATAGTTCGCACCCGCATCGTACGGGAACCTTTTGAGGAACAGGATCCCCGAATTGAGGTAGGCGGCCGCCCCCTGCTGCACCAGAGAGCCGATCTTCTGGGGTCCGGCCTTGCCCTGCCGCAGGCGGATCACGCGGCTCCCCCAGGTCCAGCGCGGGTCGTCCATCCGCGTATAGCCCCACAGCACCACCGGACGGGTCGGCAACAGCCGTTCGCTGTGAGGAACAAACGGGTGCTGCGGGATGAAGCACTCTCCTCCCGCCGCCATCACGGTCAGGCACCAGGGGGCCAGCGTGACCGCTTCGCTTCCGAGGTTGTGCACCCGGTGCACGAGGCGGAATCTTTCCTGTGCCGGTTCGGGCCGAATCCGGTACTCCTTGCGGATGCCGAAGGCGTCGGTCTGGTTCTTGAACACGTGCCACCCGCCGTCCTCGGTGTGCTCGACCGGCTCGTTGTCGGGCGTGTACGTCTTGACAAGGTCTTCGGGGGCGGTCCACAGCCGGTGCCCGCCAAAGCTGTGGTATTCGGTCCCACCCCGGATTCCGGCGTCTTTGGCGTTGACGTGGAGTTGATTCGGTCCACCGTCGATGCCGAGGTAGAGCACCCTTGGACCAACTTCGAGAGTGACGATGATCTCAACCCGGCCGGCCGTCAGCTTCGCGCAACGGTCCCAACCCCCAAAAGGCACGGTCTCCATGCCCGGGTTTTACCTAGCGGCGGGAACGGCTCGCCCAGGTCGATGCCGCGACGTCAGAATCGGACCTGGTAGTCGAGCCGCAGAGTCCAGTTGCTCCTCGCCTTGCCCTCGACGATCGAGTGCTGATAGGAAACGTTCCCGAGGAAGAAGCTCAAAGTCTGGTTCGGCCCCGGACGCTGGTCGAACTTGAGGTGATAGCGATGGGCGGTGCGCCGACTTGCGTCGGAACCGCTCTGCTCCACCCCGTAGAAGAAGTGCAGAGGCGAGCCGCTTCTCTGGAACAGGACCACGTTGAGACCCCCGGTCCGAGCCAGCGGATTTCGCTCGTCGCGGATCTCCTCCCAAGCCCCGCCGATCGTCGTGTCGGCCGATGCCTTGAAGTCGATCTTCCAGCGGTTCACCTGTCGAGCCTGGGTGACCGAGCCCAAAATCGCGTCCCCCTTCGCGACCTCTGGGTTGGTGAGCATCTCGTGGGTGATCATCGTCCCCTTCGTCGGTTGGGCCACGATGTTGAAGTTGCGGATCATCAGCTCGTCGCCCCACGGAAGGGTCCGTACTTTGTAGAAGAGGTTCGCCCGCAGCGGGTGCTTCTCGTCCTGGTCCGTCTTCAGGCTGAACGCCCGGTCGATGCCCCGGTAGCCGGTCGGCGTGATGACCCCCACGTAGTCGTACGCGAAGGCGGTCGTGCCGATCTTGCCGCTGAGACCGAAGTTCTTGTTCTCCCGCTGCCACCTGGACCGGTCCGCGGCCGAGTCGAAGCCGGCGTGGAACTTCAGATCCCTCAGGAAGCCGAGGTTGAACGGACGGGCGTTCGCCAGGCGCACCTGGCTCGTGGCCTGAGTCCGGTCGTCTTTGTCCCAGCGGTTCTCGACGTAGCTCGCCTGCTGAAGGTCCAAGTCGCCGATCTTTCCGGGCGTGACCTCCATCTTTGCGTTCATCGTCCCGGTGTCGGCTCCCGTGAGATGCCGCTGGTACCCGTAGCTGACCTTCATCCCGTTGGGGAGTTCGATCCAAAAGCCGTAGTTTCGACGCCTCTCGTCCCGCTCGGTTCCCGTTCGGTCGACGCGCACGTCGGTAACCGCCAATCCCGACGTCGGGGTGATCTGGGTCGCGATCGTGTTCGCGCTGATGTTCTCGTGGTCGCCGTTGTCGAAGTTGCGCCGAGTCTGCTCGGTCGTCAGCCTCGTCCGCGCATCGAGGTTGCCTTCGTAGGCCACGAACTCCGTCGTCCAACCGGCGTCCGTAGCCCGCACCCCCTCGAAATCGACCGTCTCGCGCTGGAATCGGAACTTTCCGTAACGTCCGAAGTCCTGAGCGAGCGAGAATCGATCGATCACGCGGCTGAAGAGGACCTGCAGGGGATCGTCGCTCCGCTCGTCGACCCGGACGACTCCGACTTGGGTCGTCCGGTTGGGGGACCAGTCGAGCCGGAAGTTTCGGGCCGTGGCCTTTTCCTCGAGTTCGGCGTTGGCGGCGTCGAAGAGAAGCGCCTCGAACTTGAGTTGGGGCGAAATCTGCCAGTTGGCGACGATGTCCCGCCGTCGGAAGCCGCGCAGCGACGTCAGCAGTTCGCGCTCCCCGTCGACCAGCCGGTTGACGGCGTGGAAACCGGAATCCACTTCGCGGTTGACGATGCGGACGTCGATCTGGTTGTTCTTGAAGGCGAGCGAGTCGCGCGACGCGCCTCCTTCCGGCGAATCGGCGTCCATCCTCGCAAAGCTCAGCGCTCCCGTCGAACCGACCTTCATGTCCAGCTGGACGTCGCGGCGGTCCAGGCCCGAGATCGTTCCGAGTCGCTGACGCTCGAACTCCATCAGGCTCATCAGCTCGCTGAAGCGCGGGCCGAGATTCTGCTGGCGAAGCTTGAAGTGGAGACCGGGTCCCCGCACGTCGAACGTGTCGACCTTGGCGTCGTCGTGCCGGCCCTCGAGCCGGAGGGCATCGAAGCCGGCCGACCAGCCTCGGAACGGCTCGACCTTGACCCGAGTGAGAGATCGGCTGAGGCCCGCGCTCCGGAAGAACCATCCCGCCTCTTCGGAGCGGAACTTGACGCCTTCCGGATCGTACATGCGGCCGATGGCGTTGATGTGGTCGTTCCGCTCCTGGTCCGGCAGGGCATGGAAGCCGCTGAACCCG
Organism: Fimbriimonadaceae bacterium; assembly: GCA_046719655.1. Taxonomy (GTDB): domain Bacteria; phylum Armatimonadota; class Fimbriimonadia; order Fimbriimonadales; family Fimbriimonadaceae; genus JBDNCL01. The sequence continues at coordinate 2,009 of JBDNCL010000102.1, read as the reverse complement.
GAATCGGCCGAGCGGCGGACGTGCTGGAGGCTCCAGCCGCTGCCGCCGATCGACGCGTCCTGACTGCGGAAGCTGCCGCCCGAACCGTTCAGCACCATCTGGTTGAACTTCAGGGGGGCGCCACCGGTGATCGCCGCCTCGAGCGCCGTCCACTGCCGGTTCATGCCGAGTTCGCGGCCGAACTGGTTCCGTTCTGCGTCGGTCAGGCTGCCGATCCGGCTGAACCCGCGCTCGACCTCCTGAGACCCGTGCAGGAACTTGATGCGGCCGGCGTCGAGGCCGAACTCGCGCCGCTCGATCGCCCGGGAATTCTGGTCCTCGATGCGCGACACCGAGTAGTTCAGCTTGCCGACCTTCTGGGCGAAGGAGGCCGACCAGTTCTCGCGCGCCATGCCCGCTTCCCGCTGCAGCTGCTGGCGATCCTCTTCCGCCAGATCCTTGAAGCGCCGGAAGTTGGCGTCGACGGTGCGGCTCGACCAGTCGAACTGCAGACCGCCGCCGTTGAAACCGAACGAGCGCCAGTCGATGCTCGCGTCGTCCTCCGAGACGGTGCGGAAGCTGTTGCTGAACTTCATGCCGCCGACGTTCACGTCGGTGAGGCTGAGACTCATGCGCTCGAGTCCGCGCTCCTTGCGCAGCTGGTCCACGAGCTTGGGGTCGACCCCCGAGGAAGACAGAGCGTTGAACGCGGCGAAGTTCTTGCTGACGTCGCGGTAGCCGACCTGGACCTTGCCGCCGAGCACTTCGGCCTCGACGTCCTGGATGATCGCCCGGGACCGACCCGCATTCTGGTCCACCGGTCTCGACTGATACTCGAAATCGGATCGGGCGTCGACCTGCTGACGCTCGCTGAACATCAGCACGCCCCTCATGCCGCCCCCGGCGAACGAAAAGTTGTTGTTCCACCCGAAGACGTTGCTCGAGGTCACGCCGCCCGACCCGAACCGCTCCGCCATTCCGAACCCCATCATCATCCGCAACCCTTGGTTGGGAAGGAGATCGAAGCGGGTCATCGGCAGAACGCCCGACGAACCCGCGGCCGGCGCCTCGCCCGGCTTGTGACGGTAGGAGACGCGCAAGACCATTCCCGGCCGCTGTTCGCGCATCAGGTAGATGACGCCGGCCTCCAGGTCGATGTGATAATCCATGCCCCGCACGAGGACCCGGCCGTCCAACTCGACCTGTTCCGAACCGGAAACGAGGTTCCCATACCGGAGCGGGATTCCGGGGAGGGGGCTCTGCACGGTCACGAGGTCGACCGTCAGGGTGCCGCCGACTTCGACCGCGGCCGGGGCGGCTGCACCCGCCGCCGAGGGCTGGCCGTCATAGGGTATCTGCGCTCCCGCCAAATGCGGGAACGCGCAGACAATCCCCATTGCCAACGCTCGCCAGCTCCGATTCATCGAACCTACTTCTATTCTATCCCTCGACCGCCCTTTTCTGCAGGATCGAAGGCCAAATCCGCGCCTCTCGGCTTTCCTTTTTCCTCGGCACCGATTCCTCCCTGATCCGGCCATGGCGTCCGTCCCGGCATAATTGCCGTCTTCCGTTATTGCTACAGACTCGCGGAAGGCCCCGTTCGTTACCGGCTTTTTAACAATTAGCGCCGCTCGACCGAGCCGAAATCGAGCACGCAAAAACACGTTCGCGGACGGGCCAGCCGAAACCAACCCGAAAAAGCACGGGAACCCGGAAGATCGGCGAAAGATCGCGACCCGGTCCCCGGCGCGGACGGGTCCTAGGTCTCGTCGATGCCTCGCCCGGTCGGAGCCCCGCCCGGACCTGGACGCCCGGCGCGGGGACGGCGGTCGGGCGACCGGACGCGATGGCGGCCATGTACGCGCCATCGGCGTCGGTTCTCGCCGCGGCTGCGAACCCGTCGCCCCCCCCCCGGGCGGGCGAGGTTCTTTCGAGAATCGGGCCCGTTCCCGGATCGACGGCGAACGGGCGGGGTCTCCGCCACCCCGCGGGCGGGACGGGACCCAACCCGTCGCCCGATCGTCGCACAG
>JBDNCL010000101.1:0-10096 GCA_046719655.1 Fimbriimonadaceae bacterium | reverse complement strand
CTCGTCGCCACTCTCTCCGGCCCCGGAGGCACGGTCGACCTCTTCAATCGGATCGGCAAGGTTTCGGCGACGACCGGTTTTGGATCCTCGTCCGACTTCGGCACGGGCGGCGCTTCCGGCACCGGACTGAACTACTCGTTCACGACCGGCGGAGCCAACCTTTGGACCGCGGCCTTGACGAACCCGATCCCGGCCGGAACCTACGCCGCCTCGTCCAACCTGTTCGGCGGCACGACCGCCACAAGCTACGTCGAGACCAACCTCGACTCTGCCGTAAACGGCAGCGATGGAGTCTTCACGCTCACGATCCGCGACCTCGCGGGCGGCGACGTCGGCGCCTTCGACGGGTTTGAGATCGAAGCCGTGCCCGAGCCGGCGACTCTCGCCGCACTCGGACTGGGTGCCTTTGCCGTGATGCGCCGACGGCGCTCCGCCAAGTAAATCCGAGACCCATCGTTCAAAAAATCGCGACGTCCGGCATCTCCCGCGCAACGGGATGCCGGACGTCTTTTTCGATCGATGTCAAGGCAACAGACCGAACTCTCGCAACGTCGCGGCCATGGCGGGACGGTCGCCCGCGGCTTCCCTCAGATAGTCGGAACGCTCCCGACCGCCCTTCTCCAGAATCGCTCTCGCGACGACCCGATACGCCCCCTTCGGATTGGCCCTCTGCCGGTCGCCGAAAACGGCCCAGCCGAGTGGGGTGCATCCGAAGCGAGTCTCGACCGCGTTCGGGTCGGCACCGTGCGCGAGAAGCACTTCGGTCGCTTCCGGTTGCCCCTCCCACGCCGCCCAGTGCAGGGCGGTCACCCCTTCCGGGTCGGCGACGGAGGGCGGAAAACCGTTCCCGAGGAGCCTGCTCAAGGCCCCGTGCCGGTTTCGCCGCGCGGCGACATGGACGGCCCAGGCCAGTTCCAGCGGCGGTTCGTCCACGGGCGGCACCGGGCCGCCGTTCACGCACGCGGCGACGAAGGCCTCGGTCCGACTCAGCCCGGTCGACACACCCGCACCGCGAAGCGCCTCGGCGTGCTCCGGCATGCCCGACAGCACGGCCCGGGCGTAGGCGGAGACCCCGTCGTGCCGAAAGTCGGGGTCGGCTCCGTGCCGGAGGATGAGGCGGAGGTGTTCGACCGACCGGTCGCGGTCGAGCGCGTCGTGGATCGCTCGGTGCAGAGCGTCGTCCCGCTCCCCGTAGTGGGCCAGCACCAGTTCCAGGCCGTCCGCACGGTCGCGGTCGAGCATGTGGGCTACGCAGTTCGTCCCTTTCGGGCTCGCGCCGGCCGCGAAAAGCCGCCGCAGGCATTCGAACGTTTCGAGTTCGGTGCCGTGGTAGAGGGCCTCGGCGTCCTGCGGATTCGCTCCGAACTCGAGCAACAGGGAAACCATCTCGGGATGGTCGTTGACGCCGCAGACCCCGTACAGGCATGTCTCGGGAGCGTCCGGATACCTTTCGTTCGTCCAACTTGCGTTGGGATCGGCGCCGGCCTCGAGCAGTCGGCGGGCGTTGGCGAGGAGACCCGGCCGGCAGTCTTCCCGCTGGTGGTACCGAGACCAGCAGAGATACAGCAGGGGCGGCCACCGGCGCGGCCCGATCGAGCCGTTCGGGTCCAGGTCGAAGGGCTCTCCGCGCATCAGAGCGGGCAGATCGCCGGTCGCCCCGATCGCGTCCGCCTCGTCCAGTCGTCCGGCGAGCGCGGCCTCGACGAAGGCGAAGGTCTCGGTTCGGAGACCGGACAACTCTTCGACGTGGCGCTTGAGTTTGGGCCACGACGAAAATCCATAGCGGGCGGCGACCCGATGCTGGGCTTCGGCCAGGGTCGACGACTCGACCCGCTGAAGCTCTCGGGCTTGTTTGCGAAGCTGTTCGAGCGACGGGCGCTCGGGAAGCGAATGAGACTTTTCCATACGTTCTCCGTGTCTTCGCCTGCGGTCCGCTGCCAGGCATCACGAACAACGTTCGTTCGAACGGGCTTCTCGTCGGGTGGGCTCGGCCCTTCCCGCGGACCGGGTGGCGCCCCGAGCGCGGAAAGGAGTGTACTCAAAAGCGTCCGAATCGGCCGCGCCCGGCCCCCGTCCGGTCCGCGTTCTAGGTCTCGACCGACCGACGTTCCCGGCGCACCCACCACCGAACCGCCATCTTCTCGAGCTCGATCAGGGCGAAGACACCGGCGCCCACGGCGAGGATCGGCCCCCAGAGATCCCACGGCAAGGGCCGCGATCCGAACAGCGCGTTCAAGAACGGCAGATAGGTGAACCCGAGTTGGGCCAACGCGACGGCGCCGATGGCGACCGCCACTGCCCGATTCGCGGTCAGAACATCCAGACGCAAGGACGACGCGAGCGTGAAGCGGCTGTTCAGCAGATAGAAGATCTCGGCCGCGACCAAGGTGGCGACGGCGACGGTGCGGGCCGCATCCAGGTCCTTCGTTTCGAACAGCTTGAACTCGAACAGGGACACGGTTCCGAGCATGATCAGAACCGACGCGAACATGATCCGCCAGACGAAGAAACGACTCAGGATGGGCTCCCGCGGCGCCCGCGGCGGCCGCTTCATGACATCGTGTTCGGCGGGCTCGAAGGCCAGAGCCAAACCGAGCGTGACGGCCGTGATCATGTTGACCCAGAGGATCTGGGCCGGCGTCACCGGCAGCTCGCGGCCGAGAAGGAGCGCGGCCACGATCACCAGCGCCTCGGCGCCGTTGGTCGGAAGCAGGAAAAGGATCGCCTTCCTGATGTTGTCGTAGACCGTCCGTCCCTCTTCGACCGCATGGGCGATCGAGGCGAAGTTGTCGTCGGCGAGAACCATTTCGGACGCCTCCTTCGCAGCCTCGGTTCCCTTGATCCCCATCGCGACGCCGACGTCGGCCGACTTGAGGGCGGGGGCGTCGTTCACCCCGTCCCCCGTCATCGCGACCACCTTGCCCCGCATCTGCAGAGCCCGAACCAGCCTCAGCTTGTGCTCGGGCGAGGTCCGGGCAAAGATCCGGCACCGCTCGGCGATCTCGATCAGCTCCGCATCTCCGGCTTCCTCCAGTTCGTGGCCGGCCACCACGCCGCCGGGACTCCGGATGCCGATGCGTTCGGCGATCGCCTCGGTGGTGCGCACGTGATCCCCCGTGATCATCACCACCGAGATCCCCGCCTCATGGCATTCCCGAACCGCTTCCACCGCCTCGTCGCGCGGCGGGTCGATGATGCCGGTCACACCGAGGAACACGAAACCGTCCCGAACGTCTTCGGGACCGATCGACTCCACGTTCGGCTCGACCTGCTTCCAGGCGAAAGCCAACATCCGCTCGCCTCGGGAGGCCATCTCGTCCATCCGCTCGTTCCAGGCGTCGGCATCGAACGGCTCCGGCCCCGAGGGTCCGGCTTGGCGCCCGCACCGCTCGATCACGCGCTCGGGGGCGCCCTTGAGAAACACAACCGGGCCTTCTGGACCGCGGTGCAGGGTCGCCATGAACTTGTGCTCGGATTCGAACGGGATGGTGTCGAGCCGAGCGTAGTTCTCCGCCTCGGCCGCCGGGTCGAGGCCGACCTTGTGGGCCAGCGCCACCAGAGCGCCTTCGGTAGGGTCCCCCTCCACCACCCACTGGTCCCCCTGTCGCCGCAGCCGGGAGTCGTTGCACAGGAGCCCGACTCGGGCCAGCTGCGCCAAGGCGGAGCCATCGTCGCCTCGAACCGGTGCGCCCTCGAACACAACCTCGCCTTCCGGGCGGTAGCCGGTTCCCCGGACCTCGGCCCAACCTTCGGCCGTGGCGACGCTGGCGACCGTCATCTCGCCCTTGGTCAGGGTGCCCGTCTTGTCCGAACAGATGACCGAAACCGAACCCAGCGTCTCGACGGCCGGAAGGCGTCGGATGATGGCATGGCGCCGAGCCATCGCCTGCACCCCGATCGCGAGCGTGATCGTGACGATGGCGGGCAAGCCCTCTGGGATCGCCGCCACCGCCAAACCCACGACGGCCATGAACGCGTCCGGAAAGTCCATGTCGCGCACGAAGAGGGCGAACGGCAGCACCAGGGCCGACATCGCCAGGATGACCATGGTCAGCGTGCGCCCGAACTGCCCCAGCTGGCGCAGCAGGGGGGTGGTCAAGGTCGGAGCCGCGCCTACGAGCCTGCTGATCCGTCCGAGTTCGGTGGCGGCGCCCGTGGCCACAACCACGCCCTTCCCCTGACCGTAGGTCACGATCGTCCCGGAGTAGGCGATGGAGAACCGGTCGCCCAGGCCCGACTTTCCGTCGACGGGATCGACCTGCTTCGACACGGGCACCGACTCGCCGGTCAGGGTGGCTTCGTCGACCCGCAGAGACCGGACTTCGGTCAGACGGAGGTCGGCCGGGACCTTGTCGCCCGACTTGAGCAACACCACATCGCCGGGTACGAGGTTTTCGGCTTCGATCTCGCGGCGCTCGCCCTCCCGGATCACCCACGCGTGGACCGAAAGCATGCTCCGGATCGACGACAGCGCCTTTTCAGCCTTCCCTTCCTGAACAAACCCGATGATCGCGTTGACGACGACGACGGCCAAGATCACGACCGTGTCGATCCAGTGGGCGAGGAGGCCGGTCAACACGGCCGCCGCCAACAGCACATAGATCAGAACATTGTGGAACTGGAGAAGAAACCGAACGATCGGGCCCTGGCGCTCGACCTCGGGCAGACGGTTGGGCCCATACCGCTCGAGCCGCTTGGCCACTTCGTCGTCGGTAAGGCCGACACCCAGATCCGATTCCACCCGCTCGACCGCTTCGTCGACCGTCAGTTGGTGCCATAAAGGGGCCTCGATCTCCGGGTTCATGACCTGGGTTTACCAGATCGAGCCGAAAACCTATCCGAAAGCGAGAGCGACCGCGAACCTCTTTCCGGCGTCGGAGAGGTGCCACCGGGTGTGGCCGACCAGATACGCCTCCCACGCCCAACTCGCCTTTTGCCGATTCTGTTCGACCTGAACGTAGTACCGCAGCAGCTCGAAGGCAAAGTCGAGATGGCACACGGCGACGAGGTCGGGCAGAACCTCGGCCTCGTCGTCCCGGAGCGTCCCGTACCCCTGCCGCAACCCCTTCAGACCGCGCCAGTCGACCGCGTCGTCGTCCCCCGCGAGGATATCCAGCCAAAGCAGAGTGTTGCGGTCGACGGCGATGGCCAGGTCGAGGAGAGCCGGGGCAGGACCTCCGAGATGGAAGTCGATCACGGACACGACCGCGTCGTCGCGGAAAAAGCAGTTGTTGGCCTGCGGATCCCCGTGGATCCATTGCTCGGGCGTGCGCCGAAGCCAAGGTCGAACCTTTTCCAAGAACGGTTCGAAGACCTTCAGATCGTCCCGCCATCCCGGGATTTCGCCCAGAAACGAAGCGAGCGGATCGAGCGAAGCGGCTCGCTCCGCGATCGCCTCCCCGAGGTCGTCCGCCCTCCCGAGAACAAACCGTCCGCCGAAGATTCCGGGGTCGGGGACGGCGGCGGCCGGGAATCCTTCCGACGCCTCCCGTATCCGGCGGAAGGTCTCGCCGACCGAGAACGCGTGCCGCTCGTCGAGAAACGGCTGCCAGGTGTGCCGACCCTGGTACAGGTCGTCGCCCTCGGCTCGCGCCTGGACCTCGTAGAGGTCGGCCCCCGCATCGAGGAACGTCGAACCGGTTTGGGTGCGCAGGATCTCGGGCGCCGGGACGCCCGACCGCCGCAGATGCTCGACGAAGCGGTGCTCCTCGGCCAGCATCGCCGGCTTTCTGGAAACGCCCAACCGCCTCTTCACGAAGAAGAGGCCCCTCTCGCATTCGACCAGGGCCGAGGCGTTCAAGGGCCGACCCCCGGGCCGGACGATGCGCCGAAGAGACCCCGCATCGGGGAAGGACCTCAGGACCCTTTCGAGCTCGTCCTCGGTGCAGTCGGCATGGAACTGGGCGACCACCTTCAAGTCTTCGTTCTTGTCCCGCGCCATCAGCCCACCTCCGGCCCGAACGGATCGACGAACACCGAACCGAGATCGACCTCCTTCCCGACGAGACCGGCTTGGACCAGCCACTCGGCATACCGCCGGAGTTCGGGATAGTTGTGGCGTCCCCAATCGTTCGGCAGTCCCCAGTTTCCCGCCACCCATTCGAGCGAGGCCCGGTGGAGTTCGCGCGGAAAGTAGGGGGCGGCTTCGAACATGATGTCGGTCGCCGCGTCTGCGTCGGCGGCGGCCGCCGTCGCTCCCTGCGCCGTCGCGCCGACCAAAGCCTCGACCAAGCCCGAATCGACGTCGGTCCGGGTCGCCAGCACCTGGGCGTTGTACGCCGGCGCCCCGATTTGGTCGATCTCGACGTGGACGAGTCGGTCCCCGGCGAGGACGGGACCATGCAGCCCCTCCCACGCCCACAGAGCGCCGAACATGGCGTCGATGCGTCCGGCGCGGAGGTCGTCCGGCATCGGTTCGGATGGGTACATCACCACGTGTTCGACCGATGCCGGATCTCCGCCGTCCAACTCGACGAGGTGGTTCAGCAGGGCCGTCATCCGCTCCGACTTTCGGTAGCCGACCCGCTTGCCCTCGAGTTCGTGCGGGTGGAGCAGCGGGCGGTCGGCCGGCGACACGAGCGACTCCATCGGCCGGGCGCAGACGGCCGCGACCGACTGCAGGGGCGCACCGGCGGCGACGCGGGCCATGAGCCGATTTGGGTAGCTCAGCCCGAACTGAACCTCGCCGCGCTCGAGATGGGCGAGAGCATCGCCCCGGAACGGGTCTGCACAGGCCAACTCGACATCCAGATCCCGCTCGGCGAAGAACCCGAGCTTTCGGGCCACAAAGAGGGGCGCATTGTTGGGCCAGGGATGGTAGAAGTCGAGTAGAACACGGACCGTCACAAGCAGAATCTACCCCCGGGGTTGAGTTGCGCGACCCGATTTCAACCGCGGGCCTGGGTTACACTCGTGCCAACCACCGATGCCGCAGTCCATCTTCTTCCGCCTCTTTCGGATGGGCGCCATCCCGGCCGCCCTGCGCCGTGAGTTGGAGCACGAGGGCGTCGTCTTGTGCCAAGAAGGGGTTTCGGGCCGGATGGTCTTGCGCGACGTCCACGGCCCGGGCCGAAGGTTTGTCGGCCGGGTCACCGGCTTTGTCGGCAGCATCGCGGTCACCCGCAAGCGGTTCGTGGCGTGCTCGTTCTCCCGCCCGATCATCGACGTCGCCCTCGACGACCCGAGGATTCAGAAGCTCTCGATCGGCCGCTCCAAACCCGGTTGGGTCTCCATCAACTTCGATATTGGCGACTTCCAGTCAGACTGGTCGGGTCTGGTCGAGATCCGGTACCGCCTGGACCAGCAAGGTGTGCTGGCCGAGACCTTGATTCGCTCTGGTGCGCTCGACCGTCGGACTCAGCGGTAGGCTTCCGCCGCCGCCACCAGCGCCCGCATCTTCTCCGCCGCGACGGTCTCGGGGTTCATCTCCCGCTCGCTGAAGGTGGCGAACCCGCAGTCCGGGTTCAAAAAGAGGCGTTCGGGCGTCCAAACGGCCAGCGCTTCGTCGATCCGAGCCCGGATCGAGTCGACCGACTCGACCTCCTGGGTTCGCGGGTTGACCGCCCCCAGACCGAGTTCCTTGTCTCCGAACGGCATCAGGTCGCCCGCCCGCGGCGTGGCGTACTCCAAGACGAGCTGGTCGACCGGCATTCGGTCGAACCAAGGCTTGAGCGGCGCGTAGTTCCCCACCAGCAGAGTCTCTTCCCGCGTACTCCAGTTCCCGCGGCAGACGTGCATGCCGATTCGAGGTCGGTTCGGGTGGCCGTCGACGGAGGCGGCCACCTTCTGCATCATCGACACCGCCCACTCGAGCTCCTCGCTCGGGTCGTTCCGAGACGCGAGGGCGGCGCACATGAACGTCCGCGTCTTGCCCTGGGTGAACACGAGCTCGGTCAGGACCGGTTCGTCGAACTGGACGAATTCGGCCCCGAGATCGGCCAGGGCCGCAAGTTCCCGACCGAGAACGTCGACCACGACCTCGCCGAGCTCTTCCTTCGTCTCGTAGGCGGACTGGGTGACTTCGGGCACCCACAGGGCGCGGGTCAGAATGTACGGCCCCGGGAGCGGGACCTTCACGGGGCGGTCCGTGACGCCGCGAACGAACCGGAACTCTTCGCTCGCCAACGGCTCCCGGACCGAGATTCGGCCCACGCAGGTCGGGTTCCGAATCGCGAACGCCGGCACGTCCAGCCTCTGCAGAAGCTCCTCGAACCCCTCCTTGTCCTCGACGTGCTCCATCATCTCGGACAGGGTCATCAGCTGAACGCCGTCGAGCTTCTCGGCCACGAAGGAGTAAAAGTTGTCGCGCCGGAGCTCGCCGTCGGTGACGATGTCGACCCCGATCTCTTCCTGCAGGCGCACCACCCGCTCGACTTCGCGGTCGGCGATCTCGTCGAACGCCTCGCGCCCGGCCCGTCCCGATTGCTTGGCCCTTTGGGCGAGGATGAGTTCCCGGCTCCGCGGCCAGGAACCCACCATCGTCACGGGAACGGGAGGCAACGGTTTCACGCCGTCCAGTATCCGAGGGCTTCGACCGCGTGGGCCAGCGGCCCAAACCCGGTCGTCCGGCCCGGCTCCCACTTCTTGAGACCTTCCATGTCCATCATCTCCCGGTGCTCGGGGTTGTCGTAGGACATCGCGAACAGGGCGTCGAGGAAGCGCTTCTCGTCGCTCTCCGGGAAGTCTTCGCGAACCGTGAACACGCAGTGGTCGAACGGCTCCGTCGTCGCGACCGAAACGATCTTGCCCGGGTCGGCGGTGCCGTCGCCGGACCAGAGCTGCCAGTTCAGGTCGAGAGCCCAGGCCGCGTCCGCCTCGCCCGACTTCAGGCACTCCAGCGCCGCGCGCTCGCCGCCCACATGGTCGCCGTGCTTGCCGACCAGGACGTCGAACCGACGCACCCGGTAATCCTCCCCCGGCCGGAGGCCGTGCTCGAGGAGCATGCCCTGAGGGATCAGAGTCGCCTGGGGCGAATCTTTGGCCCCGAACGCCACCGTCCGGCCCTTCAGGTCGGCCGGGCTCCGAATACCCGAGTCGGCCCGGACCAGCAGGTTCGAAACCCGGTCTCGGTCCGTGTCCCGCATCGCGATGGCGCGGCAACGGCCGTGCCCGAGTCTCTGGGAGTCGAGCCAAGCGAGCGGCGAATTCCACGCCACGTCGATGCTGCCCTCGATCAGGGATCGCACCTGAAGCTCGTAGTTCGTGTAGTAGACGGTGTCCATCGGGCATCCGCGGTCTTCGAAGAACCGGCGGATGATGTCCCAGATCACGGTGACCTTGGGGTCGTACACGACGGCTCCGACGATGATGGGTCGATCGCTCATCCGAACAGCTCCATCCCGCACAGGGCCTTCCCGACGAAGTCGTGGAGCACGTCGCTCGTCGGCGCCATGACCGCCATCGCCCGCGCGTCCCGGAAGATCCGCTCCAAGCCGAGATGCTTGCTGAAGGCGGCGCCGCCGCACGCCCGCATCCCGATGTCGGTGACTTCGAGGGCGGCGTCGGCCGCCTGCGCCTTGGTGCCGAGCGCCCACAGCATGGCGGCGGGATCGCCGGACTCCAGGGCATCCACCGCGGTCGCGAGGTAGGCGCGAGCCTGGTCGGTCCGCAACCGCATCTTGGCCAACCGCTCGCGCAGATTCGGCAGATCGGCGAGACTCTGTCCGAGGTGCTCGAGCTTCTTGCCGGTGAGATGGGACCGGGTGGCTCCCACGGCCGCCTCGCAGCACCCGACCGATACGGCGCTGTTTCCGACCGCGAAGGTCGGGAGAACGGCCCCCATCATCGTGTCCATCGCCTGGCCTTCGGCGGTCAGGGCGCGGGTCTTCGGCAGGCGCAACCCCTCCATCACCATGGGCGCGCTCGCGTTGCCCCGCATGCCGAGGCTGTCCCAGGCCGACTCGATCCGGAAACCGCCGTCCGCCCCGTCGATAAGGTACAGGGTGATCGCCATCGGGTTGTCGGCTCCGGCCGCCCGGGTGGTGGCGACATAGCCGTCGGCGTGTCCGGCGCTCGTCACCCAAGACTTGATGCCGTTGAGAACCACATACTCGCCGTCGTCCTGAGCCTGGCTGACCGGGGCCCAAAAGTGGCTGCG
>JBDNCL010000100.1:0-10173 GCA_046719655.1 Fimbriimonadaceae bacterium | reverse complement strand
ACCGGGAACGGTTCCGTATATCCCCGGAATGTCGCTCAGCGATGCGGTGGCCGCCGTCGGGGGGTTCACCAGCAGCGCGGATCGGACCAGGGTCCAGATCGAGCGGTCGCGGCAGATCGCCGACACGGTGAATCGAGACCTGGGGTACGACGCCGAGCTTCGGCCGGGCGACGTGGTGCGGGTTCCCCAGGTTGCGGCCCGGACGTTCGTCCAGGTGACGGGCGCGGTCGCCCGCCCGGGCCGGGTCGAGATGAGGCCGGGGCTGACCTTGCGGGCGGCGGTCGAGTACGTCGGCGGTCTGACCGTTTCCGCCGATGCCGAGCGGGTGGTGGTCGTCCGTCGGGAAGGCCCGAACCTCCGTCGCACCCGGCACAACTTGGAGCGCATCCGTCAAGGCCGCGATCCCGATGTCGTGCTGCAGTCGGACGACCTGATCGAGGTTCCGGCTCGATCCCCGGTTCGGCCGGCGACCGTCCCCCTGCTGTCGGCGGTCGGAGGCGTCCGCCCATGATGGCCCCCTGGGACCGGTCGAAAGGGCGGTCGGAGCCCATTCGGGCCCTCAACCGGATCCGGGAGATCGAGAGCGGCGAGCCTCTGGTCGACATTCGCGAAGTCTGCCCGTCGGTGAGGATCGGTCGGGAAACCGTCATCCCCTACCTCCGGCAGACCGTGGCCGAGATGCTCGAGAGGGCGGCCCGACGCATCCCGACGGGTTGGGAACTGGCCGTGATCGACGCCTGGCGCCCGTTGGCCCGACAGCAGAGGATCTACGACTGGCTGATGGCGTGCGCGCGCGAGGCGTTCCCGCACCGGAACCATGCCGCCCTGCGGCGGACCGTGTGTCGGTTCGTGGCCCCGACCGACCAGAAGGCCCCGCCGGGTCACTGCACGGGTGCGGCCGTCGATGTCGAACTGCGGACCCCCGATGGCGAGGTCGTCGACGTGTGGTCCCCGTACACCCGGTTTACGGCGGCGCGCACGTATTCGATCGGTTTGGATCCGGAACCGGCCCGGGCCCGGACGACCCTGGTCGAGACCATGCTGGCGGAGGGTTTTTCCAACTGCCGGGACGAGTGGTGGCACTACAGCTTCGGCGATGCGGGTTGGGCGGTGCGGATGGGCCAGTCGGAGTGCCGTTACGGTCTGATCGAACTGGACCCGGAGCTCTACGCCGAACAAGAACGTCTCTCCGAAGATGCGTTCAAAGACCGGCCCAACCCGTGGCTTCCCGCGCCCGAATCCGGGTGAGGGGCGCGCTCAACGGGTGAATCCGATTTCGAATCCCGTCCACGATCCCACGTCTGGTTCGTTCCACGATTGGAGGTCGTCCACTCGGCCGGGTCCGTCCTTCAGCGACTCTAGAAACTGTTGGAGGACGCCCGGGTCCGCGTGCGACGCCACCCCCTCGACGTTGCCGTCGATGCGATTCCAGACTTCGCCCCGAATGCCGAGACGGTCGGCCGAGCGGCGCACGAACTGGCGAAATCCCACCCCCTGAACCCGCCCCCGAACGAGAAATCGATAGGTCGGCATGGCGAGATTATGTCGCGGACGGGTTCAATCCTCCATCCGGCGACGGCGACGGAGTCCGGGCGGTTCTACCCGGCTCGGAAGCGTAGAAAGACGACATGAGCGAACAAGATCGAGAGTCCCGATCCCAGTCGGGTCGAGAAATCCCGCAGACCGAGGCGGAGTGGCGGCAGAGGCTTTCCCGCGAGCAGTACATCGTCCTTCGCGAGAAGGGAACGGAGCGCGCGTTCACCGGCAAGTATTGGAACCACAAGGGCGACGGAACCTACGCCTGTGCCGGTTGCGGCGAGGTCCTGTTCGACTCGGTCGACAAGTTCGATTCCGGGTGCGGTTGGCCCAGCTTCTCGGCCGCGATCGACAATCGGAAGATTCGATACGAAGAGGACCTGAGCTTCGGGATGCGCCGGATCGAGGTGATGTGCGCCAACTGCGGCGGGCACCTCGGGCACGTCTTCAACGACGGTCCTCCGCCAACGGGCATGCGCTACTGCATCAACTCGGTCAGCATCGATTTTGCCGACCGTCGCCCGGGGGCTCAGACAGACGAGGAAGCGACGGCAGAGAAAGACTGAAAGAGCCCGAGGCGACCGATTCGATGCGGTTGGGCATCTCGGTTAATCTAGATTCGATGGCGTCGAGATACTACGTGGTCGGCGAGGACGGCCAGAAGTACGGTCCGGCCGATCTCGTCTCTCTGAACCGTTGGATTCGCGAAGGTCGGCTTTTGCCGTCCATGTTCCTGGAAGAGGAGCTCACCGGGATGCGGGTCGCGGCCGGCATGCTGTCCGGGTTGGATTTTGGCGGAATGCCCTACTCCCCACCGTCGGTCGCCGGTTCGACGCCACCCATAGGCGGGTACCCAACCGCCTCTCCCCCGACCTACCCGGTGGGCAGCTCTGTCGGTTCGCCGTACTATCGGCCGAGCCAGCCGATCGGCCTCGCGTGGCCGTTCGTCAAGGCGATCCTGAGCTGCGTCCTCTGCTGCATGCCCCTCGGCTTGGTGGCGATCGTCTTCGCCGTCTTGGCGATGTCGCAGGCGTCGCAAGGCAATCTGGTAGACGCCCACAACTCGCTCGCCCGGAGCAACGCCTGGGCCAACTGGGCGGTTGCGGCCGGCCTGCTCGTGTTGTGCCTCTATCTACCGATTATGCTTTTCCCCGTCATCTAGGGCTAGACGTCTTCGACCGCCGGCGGCCGCTCCTCTTCCGACCGTGTACTGGCTGGCACGTCCCCCGATGCGGGAGCGTGGGGGGCGCGATCTCCTCGTGGAGTTCGGCGGCACGTTCCCCGACGTACGCGCGCGTCGTCCCGCGAGGCGCGCAATCGCCAGCGTCGCGGCCACTCCCGCCGGGAAGCGCGAAGACGGGTCTGGGCCCATCGGACGCGGCGGTCCGCGAGTCGATCCGGTTGTCGAGTCTGACTCGGGAGACCCCGTCGGCCGAGAACACGGGGCGCAGGCTGGCGGGGGCGGCATGCCGGGCCCGCATCTCGGCCGGACCGTCCGGGGCGAGAGCCATGTCCGGGCGGTAGGAGTAGGCCGAACCACCCGGGCCGCGTTCGGCCGGTTCTGGCCGCCAGACGTCCCGGCGGTGGCGGCGCCGGCGAATCTCATCTTGGGATCGTGGCGATGTGAGGAGCCCGGTCTCCGTAGGCCATAATGAAAAAGCGTCGAGGAGCGTTGCGATCCGTAGAGGACCAGGCTCGGCGCATCGGCCCGCTCCGTCGGGCCGGAAACAACGGCGCTCGTGAGCGGATGCGCTCGCGGGTGCCTTTCGCTTTATGGACGCGCCGGTCGGGGCGAATGCCGACCCGCGTTCCAGGCGCGGGGATCCGGCCATCCGAAACGAGGAAACAAAAAGATGAGTGTTGTCAGCAATCCGATTCAGACCGACTTCCATGTCGCCGATCTCGGCCTCGCCGAATGGGGCCGCCGCGAAATCCGCATCGCCGAAACCGAGATGCCGGGGCTGATGGCGATCCGCGAGGAGTACGCGTCCGCCAAGCCGCTGGCCGGCGCCCGCATCGCCGGATCGCTCCACATGACGATTCAGACCGCGGTGCTGATCGAGACCCTCAAGGAGCTCGGGGCCGACGTCCGCTGGGCGAGCTGCAACATCTTCAGCACCCAAGACCACGCCGCGGCCGCGATCGCCGCCGCCGGAACTCCCGTGTTCGCCTACAAGGGCGAGTCGCTCGCCGAATATTGGGCGTTCACGCACCGCATCTTCGAGTGGGCGGACGGGGGCACGCCGAACATGATCCTCGACGACGGGGGGGACGCCACCCTGCTCGTTCTGCTCGGGAGCCGAGCCGAAAAGGACCCGTCCGTCCTCGCCAACCCGACCAGCGAGGAAGAGGTCGCCCTGTTCGAATCGATCAAGGCCAAGCTGGCGACCGATCCGACGTTCTACTCCCGCATCCGGGCCAACATCAAGGGGGTCAGCGAGGAGACCACGACCGGGGTCCACCGCCTCTATGAACTCCAGAAGAAGGGTGATCTGCCGTTCCCCGCGTTCAACGTCAACGACTCGGTGACGAAGTCCAAGTTCGACAATCTCTACGGGTGCCGCGAGTCCCTGGTGGACGGCATCAAGCGGGCGACCGACGTGATGATCGCGGGCAAGATCGCCGTGGTTTGCGGATACGGAGACGTCGGGAAGGGAAGCGCGGCCGCTCTTCGCGCCCTCCACGCCCAGGTCTGGGTGACCGAGATCGACCCGATCTGTGCGCTCCAGGCTGCGATGGAAGGCTATCGGGTCGTGACCATGGACGACGTCTGCGACCAGGCCGACATCTTCGTGACCGCGACGGGCAACCGCAACGTGATCACCCGCGCCCACATGGACCGCATGAAGGACCAGGCCATCGTGTGCAACATCGGCCACTTCGACAACGAGATCGACGTGGCGTCGCTGGCCGACTGCCAGTGGGAAGAGATCAAGCCCCAGGTGGACCACGTGATCTTCCCGGACGGCAAGCGGATCATCCTGCTCGCCAAGGGTCGGCTCGTCAACCTCGGTTGCGCCACCGGTCACCCGAGCTACGTGATGTCCAGCTCGTTCGCGAACCAGGTCATGGCCCAGATCGAGCTGTGGTCCAAGCAAGGCGAGTACAGCCCCGGCGTGTATGTCCTGCCCAAGGTTCTCGACGAGAAGGTGGCTCGCCTCCAGCTCAAGAAGCTCGATGCGAAGCTGACCCAGCTTACGCCCGAGCAGGCCGACTATATCGGAGTCAGGGTCGAAGGCCCGTACAAGTCGGACTGGTATCGGTACTGAGACGAGAACGGGAAAGCCCCTCCCGCTCGGCGGGAGGGGCTTCTCTGTCTTGGGGCCGACGTCGGAATCCTCAGGAGCCGACCGTGGCCACGGGTTCCAGCGTCCGGAACACGAACCCTTCCGGACCGGCTCCGACCTCGATCCGGTCTCCGTCGCGAATCTCCCCGGCCAAGAGCTTTTGGCTCAGAGGGTTCAGGATGCTGGTCTGGATCGTCCGCTTGAGCGGGCGGGCGCCGTAGACCGGGTCGTAACCCTCGGTCGCCAGCTGAAGGGTGGCCTCGGGCGTGATCTCGATCTCGATTCGTCGCTCCGCCAACCGCCGTCCGACGAGTTCGAGCTGGATCTTGACGATCTTCTCGATCTCGGACAGTCCGAGCGGCCGGAACACGGCGATCTCGTCGATGCGGTTCACGAACTCGGGACGGAAGAACGATCGGACCTCGGCGATGACGTTTGCCCGCGCCCTCTGGAAGCCCTCCTCGTCCAAGACCGGTCCGTTGTAGTACTGAGAGCCGATGTTGCTCGTCATGATCACGACCACGTTCCGAAAGTCGACGGTTCGGCCGTGCCCGTCCGTCAGGCGACCGTCGTCGAGGACCTGGAGAAGGACGTTGAAGACTTCGGGGTGGGCCTTCTCGATTTCGTCCAGCAGCACGACGCTGTACGGTCGCCTCCGCACCGCCTCGGTGAGCTGCCCGCCCTCTTCGAACCCGACGTACCCCGGCGGGGCGCCGATCAGGCGGGCGACCGAATGCTTCTCGCCGTACTCCGACATGTCGATTCGGACCATGGACCTCTCGTCGTTGAACAGAAACTCGGCCAACGCACGGGCGGTCTCCGTCTTGCCTACGCCGGTCGGACCGAGGAAGAGGAACGATCCGATGGGGCGGTTGGGGTCGGACAGACCGCTGCGCGAGCGTCGAACGGCGTCGGCGACGATCCGCAGAACCTCGTCTTGACCGACGACCCGCTTGGAGAGGTGCTCCTCCATGGCGAGAAGCTTTTGGAGCTCGCCCTGGAGCAGCCGGCTGACCGGGATGCCGGTCCAGCGGCTCACGACTTCGGCGATGTCTTCCGAATCGACTTCTTCCTTGAGCATCTTTCCCGCCGCCTGAATGCGCTCGAGTTCGGCCGTCTCGCTCTGGAGTTCGGCCAAAAGCGCGGGAATCTGCCCGTGTTCGATCTCGGCCGCCCGCGTCCAGTCGACATCCCGCTTCGCCTGTTCGAGTTCGATGCGGAGGTCGTCGAGCCGCTGTTTCTTCTCGCGCACGCTCTCGATCTTCGCCTTCTCGTTCTGCCAGACGCCGCGCAGGGCGGCCGCCTTCTCCTGCAGTTCGGCGAGCCGCTTTTCGGTCGCTTCGAGCCGCTCCTTGCTCGCGATGTCCTCCTCCTTGCGGAGAGCTTCGCGGTCGATCTCGTATTGCGCGATCTGCCGCTCGACCTCGTCGATTTCCGCCGGAACGGAGTCGATCTCCATCTTGAGGCGGCTCGCCGCCTCGTCCATCAGGTCGATCGCCTTGTCGGGCAGAAAACGGTCCGAGATGTAGCGCGAGCTGAGCGTGGCGGCCGCGACGAGGGCGGAATCGGTGATGCGGACGCCGTGGTGGATCTCGTACCGCTCCTTGAGGCCGCGGAGGATCGAGATCGTCTCCTCGACCGTCGGCTCTCCGACCAGCACGGGCTGGAAGCGCCGTTCGAGGGCCTTGTCCTTCTCGACGTACTGGCGGTACTCGTTGAGGGTGGTGGCGCCGACGCAGCGCAGTTCGCCGCGGGCCAACATCGGCTTGAGCATGTTGGCGGCGTCGAGCGAGCCCTCGGCTTTGCCCGCGCCGACCAAGGTGTGCATTTCGTCGATGAAGAGGATGACGGTACCGGCCGCCGTCTTGATCTCGTCCAAAACCGCCTTCAGCCGGTCCTCGAAGTCGCCGCGATACTTGGCTCCGGCCACGAGCGCGCCCATGTCCAGGGCGATGATCGACTTGTTTCGGAGCCCTTCGGGCACGTCGCCGGCGACGATCCGCTGCGCGAGTCCTTCCACGACCGCCGTTTTGCCGACGCCGGGTTCGCCGATCAGCACCGGGTTGTTCTTGGTGCGCCGGCTGAGCACCTGAATCACGCGGCGGATCTCCTCGTCGCGTCCGATGACGGGATCCAGCTTGCCGGTGCGGGCGCGGGCGGTCAGGTCGATGCCGTACTTCTCGAGCGCCTGGTAGCGGTCTTCCGCCCGGGCATCGGTGACCTTGCGGCCGCCTCGAAGGTCTTCGATGGCCGTCTCGACCGCCTTTCGGGTCACCCCGAGCGCCTTCAGCTCCCGCCCGACGGCCCCCGTGTCCTCCAACATGGCGGCGAACACGTACTCGGTCGGGACGTACTCGTCGCCGGCCGCGTCCGCCATTCGGAAGGCTTCGTGGAAGACCTTCTGGAGGCGACCGGTGAAGCTGGCCCCGTAGGACGCCGCTCCGGAAACCTTGGGATGCTTGTCCAGTTCGGCCTTGGCGAAATCGCGAACCCGGGCCGGGTCCACGCCGACCTTTTCCAGGAGCGAGCGCACGACCGAGTCTTCCTGGTCCACCATCGCGACCAGCATGTGCTCCACGTCCACGTTCTGGTGCTGGCGGCGCTCCGCATCCTCCTGCGCCTTCTGGAACGCCTCCTGCGTCTTGATCGTCAGTTTGTCGAATCTCATGGTCTTAATTGAGTGTTAGAGGCTCAAGACATCTAACTTCAACACTTATAACGCAGCCGGGTTCCTCTCCGTTTCGTCGTTCGGAAGTTTGCCGCCGTCTCGGCCCCGAAAATCGATCGATCCGCCTAGGCGCTCGCCTAGACGGACCGACGGCACGATCGACGGATGGATCGCCCTAGCTCAGCGCCACGCCGAGATCCTTCTTGAGGAGCGCCCGCGCCCGAAAAAGCCAGCTCTTGATCGTGCCCTCCGGCTTGTCCAGCTGCGCCGCGATCTCGTTGACGTCCATGTGGCGGAAATGGCGCATCAGGATGATCTGGCGGTAGCGCTCGGGGAGCCTCTGGACCGCTTCGTAGATCAGGGTGTGCTGGATGTTTCCCGACGCCCGGTCCTCGAGGGACTGCCCGTCGTCCTGGAGCATGTACTCGTGCGGTTCGAGCGAGTCGCCGTCGCGCCGTCGCTGTCGGACGGCGTCGACGCAGCAGTTCGAGCAGATCCGGTACAGCCACGGCTTCACCGGACGCTCGGGATCGAAGTCGCCGATCGCTCGAAACGCCTTCACCAACGCCTCCTGGACCGCATCCTTCGCGTCGTCCGGGTTCCGGAGCATCCGCAGGGCGAGGCTGTTGAGGGCGGGGCGGTAGAGGTCGGCCAGAAGCTCGAACGCGACGACTTCGCCGTCGATGGCACGACGGACGAGGTGTTGCTCCCAGCTCAGGACGCGGGCGGGATTCTTGGTCAATTGAGTTTCAGCCTCCGTGCGGCTCCCCCGCGATCATTGTAGGGGAGCATCAAAATCGATGCAAGGATTCCGACGACGATATAGGCCGATCGCCGTCGCCGAATCCCGCGGATCGCTCGGGATCGCGGTTTTCCGGTACGGTTCGCCGCCGCCTCGGCGGGCCCCGTACTTTTTAGGGTTCAATCCGCCGTCCGACCCTCCGAAAACTACGGTATGACGGCACGGACGCTGTTGTACGAGTTGATGGTGGCGAGTCCGGTGATCCTGCTGGCGTCGATCGGGGTCCACGCCAGGACGTACGAGGATCCCTTCGTGATGGTCCAAAGCTCGGAAGCGGCCGACGCCCAGCTCATGGCGTTCGCCGAGCCCGTCCGCATGGCGGAGAGAGAGTTTGGGTACGAGTTGGGCCACTTCACGTTGGAGGGCTCGCGCAAGGTCGGGAAGGAGTGGGTGCGCGCCTTCCGCGCGGGCGAGATCGGTCCGCTGGTGTTCGAGCGCAACGGCGACAGCGTGCGGGAAGGTCCGAAGGCCCTCGTCATGCAGACCGCCGACCGGTTGGCCGCGGCCCTGATTTTCGGCGGCGAGCACGAGATGGCGCAGTCCCGCCGTTCGTCCGTCGACGACATCCTCCTGGGCTACGAGGTTGCCGCGATCCTCAAGTTTTCCGATCTGCACAGCCTCGGGCGGTGTTCGATGCGCCAGCGTTCGGCGCTCCGCATCCTCATGGAGCACGCGGAAGATATGGGAAAGGCCGAACGGCGCCGGCTGGCGGCGGCCCTCCGCCGGATTCCGGACGATCCCCGGAGCCTCGAGCGCATCACCCGCATGGCCCGTGCCTTCCTCACGCTCGACGTGGCCCAGCGGTGGACGGAGCGCAAGCGGGACTACGAGCACCCCCTCATGATCTCCGCTTTCTGGGAGTCGGAGGCGGAAGCGAAAGCCAACCGACTGATCCCGCCGTCCGCCATGCTCGCCGACGACGGCGACGGGATCGAGCGGGCGGAGCGGTTCGCGCGCCGGGCTTTCGAGGGGCAGCGGCAGCAGCTGGCCGAGCTTCTCCAGATCCTGGATCGCTGATCCGGGGCAGGATTCGGGGGGCGGTCGGGGAACTTGGGTCCCATGAATCTGGCCATCCGAGTGAAACCCGGATCGACGTGCGACCTCGACCAGACCACCACCCGCGGCGACGACTCGGTCGACAAGACGCGGGCCCGCGAGAAGACGGATGCTCTCGGCGTCGAACTGGCCGAACTCGCCGACCTGCTCTTCTACGCCGGGCAACAAGGACTGCTGATCGTTCTGCAAGGGCGCGACACCAGCGGCAAAGACGGCACGATCCGCACGCTGCTGCGATATCTCAACGCCCAGAGCACCCGGGTCTGCCCGTTCAAGGTGCCGACCGACGCCGAGCTCTCGCACGACTTTCTCTGGCGTTGCCACGCCAAGACCCCCGGTCGCGGCGAGATCGTCGTCTTCAATCGATCCCACTATGAGGACGTGCTGGTCGTCCGCGTGCGGAAGCTGGTCGAGGAGGCGGTCTGGAAGAAGCGCTATGGACATGTGAACGACTTCGAACGCCTGCTCGTCGACGAGGGCGCCATCGTCGTGAAGGCGTTTCTGCACATCTCGAAGGAGGAGCAGGAGGAACGACTCCTCGCCCGCGAGAGGGACGTCGAAAAGGCCTGGAAGCTCAACGTCGGCGACTGGATCGAGCGGGAGCACTGGGACGAGTACACCGAAGCGTACGAGGCGGCCCTGAGCCGGTGCTCGACCGAGTGGGCACCCTGGCATGTCGTGCCGGCCGACCGAAAGTGGCTTCGGGACCTGGCCGTGCTGGAACTGCTCGTCGAAACCCTCCGCCCCTATCGGGAAGGGTGGCTCGAGTATCTCGAGGAACTCGGGGACGCCGCCCGCGGCGAACTGGAGGCGTACCGCAAGGG
>JBDNCL010000010.1:0-25815 GCA_046719655.1 Fimbriimonadaceae bacterium | reverse complement strand
ACTTAGTGTGTCAATGATGGATATTGGTCTTATCAACGGGTTCGATCTCGAAGACGCAGAACCGCGAGCCGGCGTGAGCGAGTGGGACAAGCTGTCCGACCGGGAACGCCAGATCGTGACTCTGGCGAGCCGAGGTTACATCGACAAACAGATCGCCACCGCCTTGGGAATCGGTCTCGGCACCGTGAACACGCATTGGGTGCGTATCCGCCTCAAACTCGGGGTGACTTCCCGGTCGGGTGCCATCTCGATCCTGATGCGCGAGCGCATCCGCGACGTCCAGGAGCAGCGCGAGCGGGAGGCGGTCACCAGCCGCAACAACGCCGAAGTCCTGCGGATGGTGATCGACGTTTCTTGTTGCGGTCTGCTGTATTTCGACGCGACGGGAACCGTCGTCCACTCCAACGCGGTCGCGGACGAGATCTTCGGGATCCCGATGGCGGGCGAGACGCTCGACGGCGGCCTGATGAAGAAGGTCGGGATGGTCCACGGTCGTCCTTACGCCGACGAGGAGTGCATGTGCATGGTGGCTCTCCGGACGGGCGAACGGTACGACAATGTGCCCCTGAAGCTGAGGCGCGGATCCGGCGTCTTGGATCTGAAGGCCACCGTGGCCCCGGTTCGCTCTCCTGCCAACGGCGAAATTCTCGGCGTCGTCATGCGCGTAGACAGGTCCTGAAGAAGCCCCCAACGCTTCGCCACGAAGGCGGGCGCCCGTCTCCGAATGCCGGAGACGGGCGCCCGACGCTTTGCCCGGGAGTCGAGACTACATCCGCTCGACTTGGTTGAAGTCCAGTTCCACCGGGGTGTCGCGGCCGAAGATGTTGATGAGAACCTTGAGCTTCTCGCGGTCGCTGTTGACCTCTTCGATGCGCCCGGTGAATTCGGAGAAGGGACCCTCGATGACCCGGATCGTATCCCCCTTGTTCCAGGCCACCTTGGGCGCCTCCTTGCTCGCTTCCAGGTTCGAGAGAATGCGCCGGACCTCGTACTCCTCGAGAGGGACCGGCTTGTTGCCGCTCTGGACAAACCCGGTCACGCCGCTCGTCGATTTCACGAGCTTGTAGGAGTCGTCGGTTAGAGCCATCTGCACGAGCACATAGCCTGGAAACACCTTTCGGTCGACGAGGACCCGCTTGCCGGAGCGCGTCGCCTGCTCGCGCTCGGTCGGGATGAGGACTTCGAAGATGTCGATGCCCCAGAGGCCGGCAACTTGGGCGCGACGGGTGAGGACGTCGCGGACGCGGTTCTCGTGTCCGGCGATCGTGTGTACGGCATACCAGCTTTTCGGCATGATCAAAAACCTTGCGTCAGAACTCGAACCACCTCGTGGCTTGCGGTCGAGAACAAGAAAAGGATGAGCGTCAGCAACGTGCAGACGGTCAGAACCACGCCCGTGAGCCGGTTCGTCTCTGCGGGCTTCGGCCAGTGCACCTTCTTCATCTCCCGCCCGACCTCGGCGAAAAAGCCCCTGATCCCCCGCTTGCTCCGGGGGCGTGGCAGAGTGGTGGCGGGCGTCGGCTGAGGGGTTTCCTTGTGTTCTTTGGACATACCGGTACTCGGTTCTGGCGATGGGGGTAGCGAATGATACCTGTGTTCTCACCCGTCAGGGGAGTTACGGCCCAAAGATCGAAGGAGGGGGCTCTGGACGGAGAACATGCACGATATTTCAGCCGTGCCGGTTTTGCGTGCGCGAAAAAAGGGTGTATACCTCCGAGAGGCCGATTTGGCCGACTGGTTTGCCTTTCTTGTTTGGTTTGGCTCTGGGGGAAGCGATGCGAATTCCAGCCGCGTGCAGCGAACTTGAGCACATCGTCTTGGCCATGATCGCCCAGGGGGTTTCGTCCGGCTATGCCATGCGGAAGCACATGGGACAGATGTGGGGCGGCCGCTGGAGCACGGAAAGCGGTTCGGTGTACCGCGCGTTGCGCCGTCTGGCCGAATCGGGGCTGGTGGCGGAAGAGGGAAGGGCCGGGAACCCCAACCGGCAGCGGACCGAGTATCGGCTCACGGCCCGCGGCGAGGCCATCCTCCGGAACTGGCTCTCGGACACCCCCTCCATCGACGATTTCAGCGCCCTCAACGATCCGATCCGTACCCGCACCCATTTCTTGGGCCTTCTCGGCGAGGCCGAGCGGCTGCAGGTGGTTCGCAACTGGCTGAACTCCAGCAAGGTCTTTTTGGAGGACCTGCGGCGGGAAGCGGCGAGCCACCCTCTGCGCGAGAGGCATCTCGATCGGATGGCTCTGCAGAACCTGATCGCCCTGGCCGAGGCGCGACACGACTGGCTCCGCAAGTTCTTCAACGAGCTGCGGTCGGAGCCGGGACGCCCGTGACGGCCCGTTCAAAGCCGGAAGCCCCGAGGCGAGATCGCCTCGGGGCTCCGCCGGTTGGCTCCGGCGCCGTCACTTCTTGATGGCGACGATCCTGTAGGTCCGCTTGCCCTCGGGTGCGAGGACGTCGACCTGATCGCCGACCTTCTGGTCCATCAGCGCCACGCCCATCGGCGACTCGTTGCTGACGTAGTCTCGAGCGGGATCGGCTTCGCTGCTCGAAACGATCCGGATTTCGAACTGCTCGCCCCACTCCAGATCCTCGAGGGTCACCAGCGAACCCATACCGACGTGGTCGGTCGGAATCTCGTCCTCGTTGATGACCTGAGCCGTGCCGAAGAGGGCCTTGAGTTCCGAGATGCGGCCTTCGACCATGGCCTGCTCGAACTTGACCTCGCCGAGCTCGCTGTTGTCCTCGCTGAACTCGCCATGCTGCTGACTGTCGCGGATTCGGTCGGCGATTTCCGGACGCTTGACCATCGTCAGGTGCTCGAGTTCCTGCTGCAGTCGCCGGTAACCCTCGGGGGTCAGCATGATGGGGCTGAGCGCCTCACCCGCCGTCGGTGCCGTTTGTTTCAACTCATTCATGTCAGCCATGACCTTCAGGACAGCCATTATAGCCCCGCCTTGTCGGATTCCTCGCTAAGTTCGGGTCTGTGTCGACAAATCTTTAGGGAGTTGTTTCTCCCTCTACGGTTCGGAGACGGTCCGGACCCGAGATTCGAAGCTATTGACGGCCCTTTCGCGCTGGGCGTTCGCACATCGGGCGGTCTTCGGGACCGATCCCGGCGAGACGTTGCGCCTGCGAACGCCGAGGGGGTCCGGCGGGTAGAGTTCGGACGTGCACCGATCGTCACTCTGGCTGTTCCTCGCGGCGCTTCTTCTGGGCTGGGTCGCGGCCTCGGCGCACGCTCGGCAACCCGGAGCCGCACTCCAGCCGACCTCGGTCTGGATGGTGCGCCAAGACGTTTCCGTGGTCGTCCAAGAGCACGAACGGACCGGGGC
Source organism: Fimbriimonadaceae bacterium (assembly GCA_046719655.1). Lineage (GTDB taxonomy): Bacteria > Armatimonadota > Fimbriimonadia > Fimbriimonadales > Fimbriimonadaceae > JBDNCL01. The sequence continues at coordinate 22,477 of JBDNCL010000010.1, read as the reverse complement.
CGACCTGGTCACCGTGACCGTCCTGAACCCGGAGTACCCCGCCGATCTTCTCCGCAGCCAGATCGAGTCGATCGGCCGCGCCCTGCAGTCGGAACCGCGGGGTCTGGTCCTGTTCGAACAGAAGATGGGCTCGGGAGACGGTGCCGAACTCGTCTTCCTCAAGGCGAGCTTCGCCGTCGACGGCCTCATCGATCGCCGACTGGGGGAACTGCGCATCTCCCCGATCTTGCAGGCGTTCGCCGGCGCCCCCGAACCCTTCACCGTGCGCGGGATCTCCCTGGTATTCGACGGCGAGCGACCCGGTCCGAACACGATCTCGGCGATCGAGACGGCGGGTCTGAGGGGAGAGGCGCGGGTGATGCCGGGAGACTCGGGTCTGGAGTATCGGTTCGAGCTGCGAACCCAGGACCCGAAATTGTTGGTGGTTCCCGACCGAAGGCCGGAACCAACCGAGGTTTCCGAACCGTCTGTGGGCAGGGGCTTTCTACCGCCGTGGGTTTGGATCGCGATCGTCGCAGCCGGGGTCGGTGCGGGGCTTTTGGTATACTTGGCCTTGCTTCGGGCCGGCTCTCCGAGGTCGCGTCGGGCCTCCCGGTAGTCAGCTTCAGCTTCGCTCTATAGGTCACACCATGCGAGATCCTGCCAGCATCACCATCCACGAGTTGATCGAGGTCGGCTACAACGAACAGGCCTCCGACGTCTTCGTCAAGGCCAACAGCAGACCCATGATGCGCCAGCACAGCAAGATCGCGCCCCTGCCCGGCGACTTCCCGGTGATCGATCCGCAGAACGCGCAGAGGATGATCTCCAACCTCATGAACGAGCGTCAGCGGCGCAAGTTCGAGGACCACATGGAGATGGACCTGGCCTTCAACGTCGGCGATCAGTGCCGCGTGCGGGCGAACATCCACATGCAGCGCGGCACCTGGGCCATCTGTTGCCGGATCATCCCCACCACGATTCTCAGCATCGAGCAGCTCGGCCTGCCGCCGGTTCTCAACGAGTTCGCCAAGATTCGGCAGGGTCTGGTGCTCATCACGGGTCCGACCGGTTGCGGCAAGACCACCAGTTTGGCCGCCATCATCGACGCCATCAACCAGACGCGGCCGGCCCACATCGTGACCATCGAGGACCCGCTCGAGTTTGTCCACTCGGACAAGATGGGATACGTCACCCAGCGCGAGATCGGGATCGACACCGAAGACTTCGATCCGGCGCTGCGCGCCGTCGTCCGCGAGGCTCCGGACGTGATCCTCATCGGCGAGATGCGCGACGTCCGCACGTTCAACGTCGCGATGCAGGCCGGGGAGACCGGACACCTCGTCTTCACCACGGTCCACACCTCCAGCGCCTACGAAACCATGGACCGAATCGTGAACATGTTCCCGCCGCACGAGAAGAACCACCTCTGCAAGCGGCTGGCGAACTCGCTCCGGGCGGTCATGGCCCAGAAGCTCGTCCCGCGCGCCGACGGCCGAGGACGCGTCTGCGCGTGCGAGATTCTCGTCGTCAACCCCACGATCGCCAAGCTGGTGGAAGACGGGCACTTCAACGACCTGTACCACCACATGAACGAAGGCGAGTTTTGGGGCATGCAGACGATGAATCAGTCGCTTCTGCGGTATGTCAAAGCGGGAATCATCACCGAAGAGACCGCCATGAGCTACGCTGGAGTCGCCTCCGAACTCAAGCAGATGCTCCGGCACTGAGGGTTAACCAACTTGAGCCTTCGAATCGACGACCTACTCCGCGACCTCGTGACTCGCGAGGCGAGCGACCTGCACATCAAGGCGGGTCAGCCTCCGATCATGCGGGTGAACGGCGACCTCCGACGGGCCGACTACCCGGCGCTGAGCGACGAGGAGACCCGCGACCTTCTCCTCAGCATCCTGAACGAGGAGAGGAAGCAGAAGCTCTTCTCGTTCAAGGAGCTGGACCTCTCCTATCACGTGCCCGGGCTCTCGCGGTTCCGGGTCAACATGTTTTGGCAGAGACACAAGGTGGGGGCTGTCTTCCGGGTCATCCCGTTCAAGATCAAGACGATCGACGACCTGAGGATGCCGCCGGTCACGAAGGATCTCTCCCTCCTGCCCCGCGGCCTCATCCTCGTCACGGGGCCGACCGGCTCGGGCAAGTCGACCTCGCTGGCGGCGATGATCCACCACATCAACGTCAACAAGCGGTGCCACATCATGACGATCGAGGATCCGATCGAGTACGTGCACTCGGACAAGAACTCGATCATCAACCAGCGGGAACTGGCGACCGACACCCACTCCTTCGCCGACGCCCTCAAGCACGTCATGCGGCAAAACCCGGACGTCATCCTCGTCGGCGAGATGCGGGACCTGGAGACGATCCAGCTGGCGATCACGGCGGCCGAAACCGGACACCTCGTCATGTCGACCCTGCATACGGTGGACGCGGCCCAGACGATTGACCGGATCGTCGACGTCTTCGCTCCCGAGCAGCAGGCTCAGATCCGCACCCAGCTCAGCGTCACGCTTCAGGCCGTCGTGTCGCAGACCCTTCTTCCGACCGCCGACGGCAAGGGCCGGATCGCGGCGTTCGAAGTCATGACGGTCACGCCCGCCATCCGAACGCTGATCCGAGACGGCAAGACGCACCAGCTCTACCTCAACATCCAGACCGGGGCCGACCACGGCATGCAGACCCTCGACGGCTGCCTGCTCGGTTTGCTCAAAGACCGTATGATCGACTTTGAGCACGCGTTGGCCAAGTGCAGCAACCCGTCCGACTTCCAGCGTCGGGCGATGAACCTCGGTCTGGTGGAGGTGGCAAGTGGTTCGAATTGACGAGCTTCTGAAACGGGTCGTCGAGATGAACGGGTCGGACCTCCACTTCAAGGCCGACACCGGACGGGCCTACATCCGCGTCCACGGCGACCTGATCCAGGTCGCCGACATTCCCGAGTTCACCCCCGAAGACTTCAAGGAATCGGTCTTCCAGCTCCTGCACCGGGACCAGGTGATGCGCTTCGAGCGCGATTTGGAGTTGGACTTCGCCCTGGAGATTCCGGGGCTGTCGCGTTTCCGCGGCAACCTCTATCAGCAGCGCAACGTCGTGCAGGCCGCGTTCCGCGTGATTCCGTACGAGATCCAGTCGATGGAGGATCTCCAACTGCCCGCCGCCTGCTACGACTTTATCGAGCGCCCACGAGGGCTGGTCCTGGTCACCGGTCCGGCCGGTTCGGGTAAGTCCACGACCCAGGCGGCGATGATCGACCGGATCAACCGCAAATACCCGGTGCACATCGTCACGGTCGAGGACCCGATCGAATTCGTCCACGACGACCATTACGCCCTGATCAACCAGCGGGAACTGGAGGTCGACACCCGCAGCTTCGCGAACGCTCTGAAGTACGTTCTGCGTCAAGATCCGGACGTCATCCTCGTCGGCGAAATGCGCGACTTGGAGACGATCCACCTGGCGATCACGGCGGCCGAAACGGGACACCTGGTGTTCGGAACCCTGCACACGGTGGACGCGGTTCAGACGGTCGACCGAATCGTCGACGTCTTCCCGATGCACCAGCAGCAACAGATCCGCATGCAGCTGTCGGTGAACCTCGTCGGCGTGATCTCTCAGACCCTGGTCAAGCGGAAGGACAACCGGGGACGGGTTGCGGCCTTCGAGGTGTTGGTGGCGACGCCGGCCGTCCGCAACCTGATCCGAGAGAACAAGACGTACCAGATCAGCTCCATGATCCAAACCGGCGCCCGTCAGAAGATGCAGACGTTGGATCAGTCCCTGGCCCTTCTCGTGGAACGCGGTCTGGTCTCCTACGACGAAGCCCACTCCCGTGCGAAGGATCCGGGCGAGTACGAGCGCCTGGTGCAGCTGGCGAACGCGGCGCGCGAGCAGGCGGGCATGGCCCCCCCTCCGAGTCCGGTCACCTCGAGCGAGGGTGCCGGGGAGAAGCCCGCCCCGACGGCGAGAGGAGTCCGCGGTCAGCCGAACCGCCCGGCCTACAAGCGCGACATTTGAGGTTCGGGTTCGGCGGAAGTCCGCCCAGGGTAGCCGGGCCGGGTCGCGGTCGCGACCCGGCGACGATCAACGCGAGCTTCGCGGGGCGACTCTGAGCGGCCCCCGATCCGAGTTGGGAGCTGGCCGGAGCCCGGCTCGGTCGAATCCGCGTTGGACCGCGGGATGGGACATGGTCAGCCGGTGGATCAGGCCGTCGCGGGCGTTCTCGATGCTGAGGAGCATCATGCCCAGTTCGATCCCGATGACGTCCGGGGTGTGCCAGTTTCGAGTGGGATTGACTCCGTTCGCAAAGCCGTAGCGACCGTAGGTGTGTCGGTACTCGGCGAGCATATGGGCCAAGAACTGCTTGGACTCCTCCGGGGTCCACATCAGCGACGCGATCGTCGAACTGGGGTTGATGGTGCCGTTGTCGTTGATCCAGGCGGGGGCACCGAAGGCGCTGTATCCGTCGGGTCCGTCGCTGGCCGACAGCCCCCAGAAGTTCGGCCCGTAACCCTTAAAGCCTTTGGGGTTGTCGATCGCGTAGGCGCGGTTGGCGAGAGTGGCGTTTCGGGTGGCCACCCAGTAGTTGAAACCCAAGCGGTCGCGGCGGTTCGAAAAGTCGTAGAACACGTGCGACATGTGGTGGATGAAGAGCGGTCCGCCCGTGATGAACTCGATTCCGTTGTACGTGAACACGTTGCGGGCGATCTTGTCCCAACCGGCATTCGAAACGTCGGAGAAGCCGTACATGAGGATGTAGAGCATCAACTCTTCGGAGTAGTTCGCCCAAAGGTTTTGGATGAAGCCGGTTTCGGGATACCACCCGTGGGTCATGAGAACCTGATCCGGCTTCTGCCCGCCCTGGGTCAGCATCCACTCCCAGTCGACCCGGTCGAGGATCGCGTCGGCGAGGCGGGTGACCTCGGGGTCCCGCCAATACTGACGTGCGACGATGACGCCGGAAAGGAGAATGGCCGTGTCGATGGTCGAAAACTCGCCCTTCCACTCCCGTTCTCCCGTCGCCCAGTGAACCCAGTGTTGGAACCAGCCGCGCTCGTGAGAGTGCCGGTCGAGGAGGTTCCTCAGGGTCAGCCGGGCGCGTTCGAGAGCCGGTCGGCGCGGCAGCCATCCCCTCTCGACACCGATCGGATGGCTCGCCAAGGCGAAGCCGGTCGAAGCGCAGCTCGACACGGTGAACTCGTCGCTCAGTCGGAAGTTGGCGGCTCGGTCCTTTGTGAACCCGGTTTCAGGGTGAGACTCGCGCCAGAAGAACATCACCGCTCTCCGGGACAGATCGTCCAGCTCCGGGGTGATCGTTACCGGGGTCGATGCCATGGCGGCGGCCAGCGAGACGGCGGTTAGAAGAGTTGCCATTTTGCTCGATAGGGAAGCGCCCGTGCTCGACGGGCGAAGACGGATCGGCGTGCCGGCGCCCGGAGCCGGCACGCCGATCGGGGTGTCCGATCACTTCGGGGTGGGTGGGGATTCCAGTCCCATGTTGACCGCCCCCGGCCCGAACTTCATCAGGTTCCAGGCGCGCTGGGCCTCTTCGGGGCCGCCGGTCAACCTTTCGAATTCGGCGCGGTCGGCCTCGCTGAGTTGCGAGTAGTCGCCGTTGACTTTGTCGAAAAAGCTCCGGAGCTCGATCGCGGAGGCGAGCCGCTGTTCCTCGACCTTGGCGCTGGGGGCCGGCCCCGTCTGGCACCCGATCAGGGTGCCGACGGCGGCGAGAGCGCACGCAGAAGCGATGACGGAGCGCAGAACGGAATTCGATTTCATGGTTCTCTCGTTGTCACTCGGAAAGGGGGCCCTGCGCCCTGGATCGGACGCCGGGCCCCACGTCGCCACCGGTCTCAACGGAACTGCGGCGGCAGTTCGTTGCACATGGTGTTGGCCCACGCGAATCCCGTCTGCTCGGCGGCCGAGAGTCCCCAGAAGTCGGTGTCGGTGGAACCGGGGGCCTTGTTCATAAAGGATTCCGCGCACATCTGCGACCAGGTCAGCCGCTTCGCGTGTCCGTCCATGAAGCCGGCGACCGTCGCCTTGTTCGACCACTTTTCTCCGCCCCACACCCAGCGCAGGCCGGTGTTCGGGGGAGTCGGGAGCCACGTGTGCATGCTGTCGACGTTCTCGACCCAGCCGATGTACGGACCCATGTCGGGGAAGTACGCCTTCGACTCGAGGAAGGCGAGCGTCTTGGCCGGTTCGTTGAAGGCGGTCATGCTGACGCCCCGGTTGTCGACGAACCCGCCCTGGAACACGTTCGCGATGGCGTAGCCACGGTTGAAGGTCAGGTTCGCGGGCAGGTTGACCGGATTCCATCCGAAGAACGCGCGGACGGCGGGGTCGGAATGGATGTCGCGGAACCGAGCGGCCGGGTTGACGCCGTCGCGGTAAAGATCGACGTTCTTCACGTACGGCTGCGTCATCTGCTTCCAGCTGAACTCGTTGTCGACGCGGAGGAAGTTTCCGTTGGCGTCGCGGATGATGTCCTGCCGACCGCGAGGGACCTTCGTGTCATCGTAGTCGGCCGAGTAGATCAGGGCGCCGAGCGAGATCTGCTTGATGTTGGACAGGCTGGCGGTGATTTTCGCCGCCTGCTTCGCTTGGGCGAAGACGGGGAAGAGGATCGCCGCCAGGATGGCGATGATCGCGATGACGACCAGGAGTTCGATGAGGGTGAATGCTCTTCGGTTGCGTGACAAGGAACACCTCGTTGTGATGTCGGTGATGCTGATGTCGAAATCTTCTCGGTGGGTCCCGCACCGTGCTGAAGCGATTCAGCAAGTGCTTCGAATCGTCGTACTTCTCTTCTCGGACGAGAGGCCGGCGAAAGACCGGACTCCAACTTTCCTTACTTCATTTCGAACGTCGTCGGCGCGGTTTTCGTTTCTTCGACCGGCCGGTCGACGGGGTTCGAATCGGGTCGGATGCCGTCCGGCTCTCGTCTCTGTAAAGGATTTTATCACGGGTTCCTGCGTTTCTGCTGAACCGAATCAGCAATTTCCCGAAAACCCGCGCTTTCGCGGGCCGGAGGGCGCGTTTCCCCCTCGCGGCGGCGCGGTGGAGGAGCGGACGTCGAGGGTCAGCGGGAAAACCATCTGCGGGCGCGGGGCGTCCGGATCGCGGATCATCGCCACCAACGCCCGCGTGGCTTCCCGGGCCATCTCGAAAACGGGTTGCCGGACGCTGGTCAACGGCGGCGCGGAACGGTTGCACGCCTCGAGCGAGTCGAATCCGACCACCGACAAGTCGTCCGGGATGCTCAGTCCGAGGTCGCGGGCGGCTTCCATGCACCGGAACGCGATTTCGTCCGACCACACGAACACGGCCGTCGGCTTGTCGGGGCTCTCCAGCAGCCGGGTGAAGACTTCGAAGTCGGACGCGGGCGTGGGGATGCTGACGACCCGTTCCGGAGCGACCCCGATGCCGGCCGTTTCCAGCGCGTCGCGATAACCGTTGAAACGGTCGTTCGAGGACGTCGACCGCAACGACCCTCTCACCATGGCGATCTTGCGGTGTCCGAGATCGATCAGATGGCGCGTCGCCAGCCGCCCGCCGGCGTAGTTGTCGGCGTCGACGTACGCGCAGTCCGGCCGGTCCGTCCGGGTGAAGAACTGCACGAAGGGGAGCTGGGCTGCCAGAAGGCCGTCGAGGATCGGGTCCCCCTCGTCCCTCAGCACGAGGGCTCCGTCGACCCGTCCGTCGGAAAGGACGAACGCTTCCGATTCGGGCGACACGTCCTTCGTGTGCAGCATGAGGTCGTAACCCGATTCGACGGCGGCGGACGAGACGCCCCGCATGACCTCGGCGATGAAGCTCGACCAGGTGGAGAAGAAGTGTCCCCGTTGAAACACCACGGCGAGCACGTCGGTGCGCTTGGTCACGAGCATGCGGGCGACCGCGTTCGGGGAGTAGTTCAGTTCTCGGGCCGCGGCCAAGACTCGGGAGGCGGTTTCCGGACTGATCCGGGCTTCTCCGCCTCTTCCGTTCAGCACATAGCTGACCGTGACCTTGCTGACTTGGGCCCGGCGGGCGACGTCGGCGATGGTGACTCGGGTTCGCATGGGTTCGGCTCAGGTTCGTTTTCGCGGTTGGGGTTCAGACGACCCGCCGGGGTTCCCCGATTCCGTCGACTGGAGGTAGTGCAGGGCGATTCGGCGCATCCAGGCGGCGGAGCCCGTGTACCAGGTCCAACCGGCGCGCCCGGCGTAGGGCGAATCGGGGCCGTCGACGTTCCCGGGCATCGCGTACGGTTCGGCCGCGTACCGGTCGGCGTCCGCGGCCGACCGCAGACAAGGCAACATGCCCCGGAAGATCCTCAGCGCCGTTTCCCGGTCCCCCATCATCGCGAACGCCTGGACGGCCCAGGTCGATGCGTGGCTGTAGACTCCGCCGTTTTCGCGCAGTCCGGGGGCATAGCGGGTGATGTAGCCGATGTACGGGTCGACCGCAGCGTAGGCGGGCTTGAGCAGGAGGGCGCCGTAGTCGGTGATCAGGTGCTCCCGGACCGACTGCATGGCGCGTGCGGTCCGCTCGGGGGATCCGATTCCGGAGATGACGGCCCAGGTCTGGGGGTTGAGGAAGATCCGGCCCTCGGGGCACGTTCGGCTTCCGAACGGCTCGCCGTCGTCTCGGGTGCCCGCGATGTACCATTCGCCGTCCCAGGCGTGCTCCTCGACCGCGAGGCGGAGAGCGTCGGACTCGGAGGCACAGCGGGCGGCGAGTTCCGTCCGCCCCAGGCCGGCCAAAACGGGCTGGATTCGGGTCAGGATGTGGTAGAGGAACATGGCGACCCACACCGATTCGCCCTTCCCGTCGATGCCCGCGTGGCTCAGGCCGTCGTTCCAGTCTCCGGCCCCGATCAGGGGCAACCCGCGGGGCGACCGGCGCTCCAGGGCTCGTTCGATGCCGCGAAGCGCGCTGTTCAAGAGGGTGGACTCGGCCCCGGGCCTCTGCGTGCGCCGGTCGAGGAATCGGCAGGGTGTGTCCAGGGCGGCGCGGTCCCCGGTGGCCTCGAGGTACTCGAGCAAACCGAAGGCGAGCCACAGGCAGGTGTCGCTGTGGCGGCTTTCGACGAAGATCGACGTATCGGGGTGCCACCAGTGCCGCACGCCGCCGTCTTCGTACATCGCTTCGGCGTGGCGTACGAGCTGTTTGAGGGTCTCGCGCGGATCGATGTCGAGCAGCATCAGGCTGTCTTGGAGTTGGTCCCGGTAGCCGTAGGCGCCGCCCTGCTGGTAGTAGGCGCACCGGGCCTTGAGGCGGCCGGCGATGGCCTGGTAGGGAAGCCAGGTGCCGACCATCAGGTCGATGGCGGCGTCTCCGGATCGGCTGGCCGGCGTCTGACACAGCTCGCGCCACCAGAGCCGGGTGGCGGCCAACTCCCGTTCGGCCGAGACGGCGTCGTACCGGCGTGCCAGCTCGAGGGCGGCGCCGGCGTCGGGTGCGGCCCCGATCGCTACGGTCAGGGTCTGCTCCTCGCCCGGATCGAGAGAGACGTCGACCATGCCGGCGGCGATCGGGTCGTCCCAGCGGGGCGTCTTCGAAGGTGCGGGCGGGTCGGCCAAGGCCCGCGGTCGGGCGGTCGACCCGGACGGTCCGAGAAAGGCGAGTTTGTCGGTCACCCAGCGGGTGTCGGTTCGGCCGGGCCAGGCGACGAAGGCGTGGATCGGGGACTCGAGCCGCTCCCGTCGGCCCTCCTCCAGCCCCGGGTGCTTCCAGGCGAGGAGGACGTCGCCTTCGCTCCGGCTCTCCATAAACAGTCGGTGGAACTCGCGGTGCCAGTCTCCGATCCCGCCCAGGTGCCACTCGAGATAGCTGGTGAGACGAAGGCGCCGCCGGCGGTCCGAACGGTTGGCGACCTTCAGAATCCAGACTTCGGCCGCGTCTTCCCGCGGAACGAAGACGGTCTGCCGGGTCTCGATCCCTCGGACGGTTCGACGGAATTCGGTGAATCCGAGGCCGTGGCGGACCGTCTCGCCGGGGGCGTCTTCTCCCGTCGGCTTGAGCGTCGTGGCCCACGACGACTCGGGCGCGTCGAGGTCGGTGACGTAGACGTACCGCCCGTACATGTCTTGGACCAGGTCCTGCTCCCATCGGCTGATCCGGAACAGCTGGCAGTTGTCGTACCACGAAAACCCCGAGCCGGCCTGGCTGAGGACGAGGCCGTACCGGTCGTTCGCGAGCACGTTGATCCACGGTCGCGGCGTGCGCGGGTCGACGACGACGTACGACCCGTCGACGGGGTCGAAGTGACCGTAGGGTCCGGGCAGGAAGGCGTCGACCGCGGGCGGAATCTCCGAAATCGCCATACAGATAGAGTCTATCCGACGTTCCGGCCTTTGCTGTACCGTTTCAGCGGAACCCGGGAACATTGACGGCACCGCTCGTCCGATCGGGCCGGGTCCGTCCGGGCGCAGCATGGGGGTTTGGTAACCTACCGACGTGCAGATCGATCCCGCCTTGTTCCAGGAAAACGAGCGGCTCGCTCCTGCGGGGGAAGAGCGCCGGTTCCTGCACACGGGCCCCATCGCGCTCGAGGCGGGAGGCTCCCTTCCCGGCGTCACGATCGCCTACGAAACGTGGGGCGAGCTGAACGACGCCCGGGACAACGCGATTCTGGTTTGCCACGCTCTGTCGGGAGACTCCCACGCCGTGGGTTGGTGGGAGCGTCTCGTCGGGCCGGGGAGAGCCATCGACACGGAGCGGTTCTTCGTCATCGGAACCAACGCCCTCGGGGGGTGCCAGGGCACGACGGGGCCTTCGTCGCCCCACCCCGACGGAAAACCGTACGGCTCCCGGTTTCCGATCATCACCGTTCGCGACATGGTCGACGTTCAGCTGCGGCTGATCGACCACTTGGGGATCGACCGTCTGTCGATGGTGGCGGGCGGGAGCATGGGCGGGATGCAGGCGTTGGAGTGGACCCTGCGGCATCCCGGGCGGGTGGACCGCGCCTGGATCACGGCCTGCGCCCCGGCCCACAGCGCGATGCAGATCGGCTTCAACGAGGCGGCCCGGCAGGCCGTCATGCGCGACCCGAAGTGGCGCGGCGGCGACTACCCGCCGGACGACCCGCCGGCCAACGGCTTGTCGGTCGCGCGGATGATCGGCCACCTGTCCTTCTTGAGCGAGGCGGCGTTCGCGGCCAAGTTCGGGCGGAGCCTTCAGGACAAGGAGGCGTTCGACTACCGTTTGGGCGTCGAGTTTGCGGTCGAAAGCTACCTCAACTACCAGGGCGACAAGTTTACGAAGCGCTTCGACGCCAACAGCCTCCTGGTCCTGACGCGGGCCATCGACTATTACGAGCGTCGATCCTTCGCCGGGTCCCAGTCGCGGTACCTGTTCACCAGCTTCACGAGCGACTGGCTGTACCCGTCTCACCAGAGCGAGGCGATGCACCGGATGGCGTTGGAGGCCGGTTGCCCCAGCCGATGGATCGACATCGATCTGCCTCACGGGCACGACGCGTTCCTGCTCGACGGGGAGCATCAGGGAACGGCCGTGCGCTCGTTTCTCGAGTCTGGACGGCCCTGAGCATTTGGCTGCGGGCGCTCCCTTTGAGTAGGATACGCGAATGCCTTGCCGGATCTGCGTCGCCCTGGCTGCGATGGCTCTGGCCGCTTCGGCGGCATCGTCGGATCTTGCGCCGCTCGGCCTCCGTGTGGGTTCCACGCAAGCCAGGAGCTACGATCGGGCCGTGCCGACGCCGGAGTCTCTGTTCGGCTTCCGTTTCGGGGACTGGCATCACCGTCCGGAGCAGGTGGAAACCTACTTCCGGACCGTGGCCAGCATCAGCCCCCGGGTTCGATTTTTCCCGATCGGACGGAGCTATCAGGGTCGCAACCTGTTCGTCGTCGTCGTCACCTCTCCCGACAACCAGACTCGGCTCGACGCCATCCGGGCCGCGAACCGGCGCCTCTCGTCTGAACCGGACCGCGTCGCCGACTCCGATCTCGAGCGCATGCCGACGGTTCTGTGGCTCGGTTACGGCGTTCACGGCAACGAGGCGTCGGCGACGGAAGCGGCGATGGCCGTCCTCTACCATCTGGCCGCGGGTCGCGGGCCGACGATCGACCGCATCCTCCGCGAAACGGTCGTCGTGATCGAACCGAACATGAATCCGGACGGCCGGTCTCGGCACGTCGAGTGGATCTCGATGCACCGGTCTCGGCACCCCAACCCGGACCCTCGCGACCGCGAAAAGGCCGAGCCGTGGCCCGGCAGCCGCACCAACCATTTCTGGTTCGACCTCAACCGCGACTGGCTGCCGGCCGTCCAACTGGAGACTCAGGCTCGACTGGTCGCGTTCTACGACTGGCGGCCCCAGATGCTCGTCGACGTGCACGAGATGGGGTCGGCGAGCACGTACTACTTCCACCCGGGCATTCCGACGAGCAACAATCCGCGGACTCCGCCGGAGATCCACGACCTGACGGAGGCGGCCAGCAAGTTCTTCGCCCGCTCGCTCGACCGGCGGAACCAGGGGTACTTCACCCGCGAGGTGTTCGACGACTTCTACATCGGGAAGGGATCGACGTTTCCGGACCTGCAAGGTGCGGTCGGGATCTTGTTCGAGCAGGCGTCCACCCGGGGCCGGGCCGCCCGAGTCGGGGGCGAGGTCGTCCCTTACGTGGAGACGGTCGCGAACCAGACCGCGACCTCGCTCGGGGCGTTGGAGGCGGCGGTCGAACTGCGACCGAGGTTGCTGCGGATGCAGCGTCAGTTCTTTGGAAGCATTCCGGAATGGGCGGGGGCGCATCGCGCAGCCGGGTATGCGATCCGCATCGATCGTTGGAGCGATCGGGCGAGCGAGCTCCTGGCCCTCATGGCCCGACACCAGATCGAAGTCTTCGAGCTGGCCGAGCCCGTCGCGGTGGACGGACAGGTTTTCGAGCCCGGCCGGGCGGTCTTTGCCCCGCTGAACCAGACCCAGGGGCGGTTTCTGGAGTCGGCGTTCGAAAGAATGACCGAGTTCGAGAGCCGCCGCTTCTACGACGTGTCGGCTTGGTCTCTGCCGGACGCGTTCGGCGTCGAGTGGGCCGAGGTGCCGAACGGAACCGTGCGGTTGGGCGGTCGGTACGAGCCGAGGCAGCCGGCCGAGCCGCGGGTCTCCCGAGGGCGGATCGGCTACCTGGTCCGGTGGGAGGGCGTTCACTCGGCCCGAGCCTTGGTCGAACTTTTGAGGGCGGGGGCGAACGTTCGGTCCGCGCGGTTGCCCGGAGGGATCGCCGTCGGCGACCAGACCGTCGAGTTTGGGCCCGGGGCGCTGTTTGTGCGCAACGCCGAGGATGCGGCGGAGACCCATCGTCTGGTTCAGCGGGTCGCTCGAGAGACCGGGGTGCCGGTCTTCCCGGTCGACACGGGCCTGACCCCGGTGGGGCCGGACCTGGGGAGCGCGAACTGGGTGCCGCTCCGCCTGCCGCGCATCGCCCTCTTGGTCGGAAGAGGCGTTTCGTCGAATCGGGCCGGAGAGGCGTGGTTCACGATTTCGGAGCGACTCGGTCTGCCCCTGACCCTGCTCGAGGCGGCGGACACCGTCTCCCTCGCTGACTTCGACGTCGTCGTGATGCCGGGAGGATCTTACTCGGAGGGGCTGATGGAGCGGGTACGCGGCTTCCTCGCCTCGGGAACGATGCTGATCGCCACCGGGACCGGTGCCGACGCCGTTGCCCGGCAATCGTGGCTGAACCTGCGTGCCCGCCAACTGCGGACGACGAGTCGTTCGGGGATGAGCTACGCGGATGTCGCCGAAGTCCGCGGCGAGGACGACATTTCGGGCGCGATCGTCGAGGTCCGCCTCGACCGCACCCACCCCTTGGCCGCCGCCCTGCCGGAGCGGTTGCCCGTCTTCCGGTCGGGTCGGACCTTCTTCGATCCGCCGGCGGCGGGCGGTGTGAACCTGGCCGTGTACGCGGAAAGGCCGCTGTTGGCCGGATACCTGCCGGACGGCTCGGAGGACGGGATCGCGGGCGCGTCGGCGATGGTGGCGACCCGGGTGGGGGGCGGTCGGGTGGTCCTGCTCTTCGACGACCCGAGCTTCCGCGGGTTTTGGCGCGGGTCCGAGCAGGCGTTCGTCAACGCCCTCCTGCTGGGTCCGGTTTACTGATCCGCGTCCCAGGATGGACGAAGGGTCGCGCTAACGGGTCGCGACCTCAAGATGTAAACTCGAATCATCGGGAGGTCGGGTCGCCGGTGCTCTTCGTCTACATTCTATCCTTGGTCATCGGGGGAGGTCTCATCGCTCTCAGCCTGCTGGGCTCGTTCGGCGGGCACGGCGCGGACGCCGACGTGGGAGCGGGAGACGGTATCGACGGCGGGGTCTCGGGCGACGGGGGGACGGACGGGATCGACCACGCCGGGGACCACGGAGACGGCGGGTTCCACGAACACCTCTGGCTCCCGTTCTTCTCGATCCGGTTTTGGACGTATTTCGCCTTCGTGTTCGGAGCGTCCGGTCTGCTGCTGTCCCTTTTCCGGGCATCGGCCGAACCGCTCACCCTGATCCTGTCGATGGGGGCCGCCGTCGGGATGGGACTGTTGGTCGCCTACCTGATGCGGTGGATCCGGTCGAACGAGGCGGACGGCAGCGCGAGGCTCGACGATGTTCTCGGACGGGTCGGGAGAGTCACCGTCCCCATCCGCGAGGGTCAGACCGGCCGAATCCGGGTCAATGTCAAGGGGGACGAAATCGACTACCTGGCCCTGGCCGACCAGTCCGGTACGTTCGACGAGGGAGAAGAGGTGATCGTCGTCGGCGTAGAAGGCAATCAGGCAAGGGTTGTTCCGAAGTCCGAACTCTACAAGGAGCTCGAATAGGGATATGCTCTTGACTCGGGGTCGCCCCCGCCGCCGGTCTCGCGCCGTCGGCAAGGAGAGTACGGGATGCTAGACACGTTGGCCATGCTTTCGCCCGAGGCGCTCGCGCTCGTCGCCGGATTCGGTTTTCTCATCGCTTTCGTCCTGCTGATCCAGTTCGTCAAGGCGTTCCTTCATCTGTGCCCGCCGAACGAGATCCTGATTTTCTCGGGACGCGGTCAACGTCTTTCCGACGGCAGCACGCGCCGCTTTCGGGTGATCTTCGGAGGACGCGGTCTCCGCATCCCGATCATCGAGTCGGTGCACCGGATGAGTCTGAACCTGGTCGAGGTGCCGATCGCGGTGCGCGGCGCGTATTCGCAAGGCGGCGTGCCTCTCAACGTCGACGCGATCGCGAACGTCAAGATCAGCTCCGAACCGAAGGTCGTCGGCAACGCGATCGAGCGGTTTCTGGGCCGCGATCCCAACGAGATTCGACGCGTCGCGAAGGAGACTCTGGAAGGGCACCTGCGCGGCGTTCTGGCGAGGCTGACGCCGGAAGAGGTCAACGAAGACCGGCTGAAGTTCGCCGACGAGCTGACGCGGGAGTGCGAACTCGACCTCAGCAAGCTCGGAATCCACCTCGACACGCTGAAGATCCAACACGTCAGCGACGACGTGAGCTACCTGGACTCGATCGGCCGCGAGGCGATCGCGAACGTCATCAAGTCGGCCGAGATGGCCGAGTCCGACGCCAAGCGCGAAGCCGAGCTTGCGGAGGCCAGCAACGCGGCCCGCGCCAATATCACCCAGGCCGGCGTCGACGCCCAGATCGCCCGGCTGAGAAACGAGCTGCGCCGGATCCAGGCCGAACTGGAGTCGGCGGTGCGGTCGGAGGAGGAGCGCACGCTGGCCGCCGCCCGCGAGGCCCGGGCCAAGGCGGAGCAGGAGCTGCAGCAGATTCGGGCCGAGTTGGAGGGGATCCGTCTCCAGGCCGACCAGGTGCTCCCGGCCGAAGCCCACCGAAAGGCGCAGGAGTTTCGGGCGCGGGGCGACGCCGCCATCCTTCGGGAAAGGGGTCAAGCCGTCGGTCAGGCGGTGACCCTTCTCAACGAAGCCTGGAAGGAGGCGGGGCCCGACGCGATGAGCGTCTACCTCATCGAGGACATCGAGAAACTCATGGAAACGGCCGCGAAGGGCGTGGCCAAGATCAAGGTGGATCGCGTGCAGGTCATCGACGGCTCGGAGGGAACTGCCCTGCCGCAATACCTGGGGGCATACACGGAAATGCTGAGGAATGTTTTCGGCGCGGTCGCCGACACCACCGGAATCGACATTCCCAAGTCGATCGCCTCTCAGAGCGGCGTCACGGAAGAGGCTTCGAAGGAGAACCGCCAGTGAGCCGGTCGATGATCGTTGCCTCGTGCGGGCCGGAGGTTGGACGATGATCCCGATCCTCATCATCTCGGCCGTCGTCGTCGTCGCGTTCCTGGTCTTTCTCGCCAGCCTGAAGGGTTTGGTGTTCAACTGCGCGCCGAACGAGGTTCTGATCAAGACCGGACCGAGCCAGCGCGTCGGAGGGAAGAGCTTCGCCTACAAGGTTTTCCGAGGCGGCTACACGATCCGAATTCCCCTGCTGGAGCGGATCGACCGGCTCGACCTGACCAACATGGTCATCGACGTCCAAGCGGTGAACGCCTACTCGAAGGGCGGGATTCCGCTGACCGTCCAGGGGGTGGCCAACGTCAAGATCGCCAGTCACGAACCCCTTCTGAACCACGCCGTCGAAAGGTTCCTCGGCAAGACCCGGCAGGAGATCATGCAGATCGCCAAGGCGACGCTCGAGGGTTCGCTGCGAGGCATTCTGGCCAGCATGACGCCGGAGCAGGTGAACGAAGACAAGCTCCTGTTCGCCGAAAGGCTCGTCGCCGAAGTCGAGCAGGACATGACCGCTCTCGGACTCGTCGTCGACACGATGAAGATTCAGAGCGTCACCGACGAGGTTCGGTACCTCGACTCGATCGGCCGCAAGAAGAACGCCGAGGTCGTGAGCAAGGCTCGGATCGCGGAGGCGATCGCCCGGGCCGACTCGAAGGTCCGCGCGGCCGAAAACCTCGGTCAAGAGGTCCTGGCTCAGACGCAGGCGGCGATCGAAACCGCCAAGGCGGACGCCGAAAAGCGGTTGGCCGAAATCCGGACCCGGCGCGACGCTCTGATCGCCGAGGAGCTCGCCGCCGTCAACGCCCTCGTCGCCAAGGCGCGGGCCGAAGTGGACGTCCAGAAAGCCAGGGTCGAACAGGTGCGCCGACAACTGGAAGCCGACGTGATCCAGCCCGCCAAGGCGGAGGCCGAAGCGGCCGAACAACAGGCGGTCGCCGCCGTCGCCCAGATCATCCAGGACGGGCGCGCCCGCGCCGAAGCCCTCCGCAAGGTCGCCGACTCGATCCGGGAGGCGGGGCCTTCCGGCAAGCAGCTCCTTCTCCTGCAGAAGCTGGAGCGGATCGTCGAGAAGATGACCGAGGTCATACCGGAAACCGATGTAGAGAAGGTCACGATGATCGGCACCGGCACGCCCGGTTACGGCCAAAACGGGGACTTCGCCGTCAAGACGCTGTCGACCCTCGAGCAGCTCAAGCAGGTTCTGGGAGTCGACATCCTCGAGAAGCTCGGTCTGAAGGATGGCGAGCAGGCGGCGGCGAAGCCCAGGCCGACGAGCGCCGCCGCCTCTCCGCCTCCGAGCGAGCCGAGAAGAGGGCCGGAAACGGGGGCCCCGGCGTTGCCGGCGAACCCGGTTTCGGCGCCCCGGCAGGTCGACGTGAAGGAGTCGAGAGTACCGATCGACCGACCCCTGAAAGCGACGGCGAAGCCGAAGCCGAAGAGTCCGCCCCGAGTCGCGCCCCCGCCGGTCATCTTCGACGTGCCCGACACGGGCGACGAGGGCCGGCGTTGATCTGACGGGAACATGCGCGGGGGGCGCGGTGGGCCGCGCTCGTCGTCGCGTGGGCCGCCGTCGCCGATGCGTTGGCTCCCGACCTGGTCGAGGCGGAGCGGGCCGGCAAGCTGGCGGAGCGGATTCCCGGCCCGGCTCCCGGCATGGCCGACAACGGTCGGCCGGTCGAGAGACGAACCTGCGGGTCCGCTGATCCCGAGACGTGGTTCGTACGGACGGCCGTCGACCCTCTTTCGGATCGCGATCATCGGCGAGCAGTTCGCCGCGTCGTGGGTCGCCCTTCTGGCTCAAGACGGGAAGCGGTCGCTGGACGATCCGGCCGGCGAGCACATCCTGGAACCACCGGAAAACGGGGCCGGGATCCCGGTCTGCCGCCTGCCGCCCCATACCGGGGGCCCTCCTTCCGAGATCCCCTACCAGGTTGCGGCGAATTATCCTCCGAACCAGTTCTTTGCTCCGTTCGCGGGGACGGAGCCCAGGTTTGCCCCGGGCGAGCGCCGCGGGTTCAGCCAATTCGGTTGAGCCAACCGGGGGTTGCTGGTCCGGAAGTTCTCTGCCCGGTCGTTGCGGGACTCTGCGACCGAAACGCTGTTTCGGGCTGGTCGGCCCGGACCCGACCCGCTGCGGGGGCTTCGCCGAAGCGATCGAAGGCGGTGCCAACGGCTTCCGGCGGCAGGCCTCGCGATACGGGAACCTCATGCCGCTCCGACCGTCGGTTTGCGACGGTTCGGGCGGGGTGCGGACGAGCCTCGAAGAACTTTTCAAACGGGACGCCGCCCTCCGAACCGCTCGGCCCCTGACGGCCGAGCTTCGCCGGCAGATGTGGACCCCCAACCGCCCCAACAACGGGGGAGACGACGTCCTACGGTTCCGGCTCGATTGCCCGCACTGCGGCGGACTCGAAGCCGGCCCGGCGGATCGAGCTCGGGGTTCCCGTCCCGGCTTCGGCGTTCGGTGGACGGGGGCGTGGCCGTGATCATCCTCCGCAACGGCGAAGGGCAGTCGATCGGCGCGCCGACCGAACTGGAGAATCAGGTCGGTGCGCTCGCGCTACGGCGGGAATGCCGAACGGACTCCCCGGATCGCGGCTCCGGCCGCGGGCCGACAAAGGGTTCAGCGCGGGGAGGCGACGCGGTTCGCGCTGCCCCAACGGGAGGGCGGCCACCAGATGATGTCGGCGCGTCCGACGATATCTTCCCGCCGCACGAGCCCCCACGCCCGACCGTCGAACGAGTTTTCGCGGTTGTCTCCGACCATGAGGAAGTGCCCTTCGGGAATCTTCGCCGCCGGCGCCCGCCGCAGCTCGTCCAGCACGAGCCGATCGGCCTGGCTCATCTCGTCGAACCGGACCCAGCTGATCGGAGCCGGGATCAGTCCGTCTTCGGCCGAGATGCCGCCGACCGCGAATTCGGTGGCGATCGCCGTCCAGTAGTTCGGCTCGCCAGACGGCCCCATGACCACGGGCACGTAACGGCCCTTCCACGCCTGACGGGAACCTTCGTATCGCACGAGCTTCCAGTCGAAGTCGTTCAGCCCGCGCCGGTAGGGCTCGTCGACCGGCTCTCCGTTGCGGTAGAGGATCCCGTCTCGGATCTCGATGAGGTCGCCCGGCCCGCCGACCAGGCGCTTGATGAAGTCCACGTTCGGCTGGCCATCGGGCAGAATCTGGTCGGCGCGGCAGGCGTACGCCGGCGGTCGGAATACGACGATATCCCCGACGACCGGCTCGCTGTACCGATAGACCGCCTTGTTGATCACGAGGAAGTCGTTGACGAGGAGCGTGTCGAGCATCGACTCCGAAGGAATCCGGAACGCCTGGATGCCGAACGGGCGGATGAGAAGAAACACGAAGACGGCGGCGTAGATCAGCGCGTCCAGGATCTCGTTGCCGACTTTGGCCGCCTGGTAGCCGCCGGTCCGCTTGTGGGCCGGGGTCTTCGAGAGGATGGGATGGAGCGCGATTCTCGCGACCGTACAGACGGCGACGAACAAGACGACCTGGCTCAGCGGCGTGCGAGCCAAGTCGTCGACGACGGCGGCGAAGCCGGGACCTTGTTCGGCTTGAGCCAGGAGCGGAAGCACGGTCAGCGCCGCTCTCGAATTCGGGCGGCCTTACCGACCTTGTCTCGAATGTAGAAGAGCTTCGCCCGCCGGACGATGCCGTGGCGGACGACTTCGAACTTGGCGATGTTGGGCGAGTGGACCGGGAACGTCCGTTCGACGCCGATGCCGCCGCTCATCTTGCGGAGGGTGACCGCCTTGGCGATGCCGCCGTTCTTGACCGCGATGCAGAGGCCCTCGAAGATCTGAATCCGTTCTTTCCCCGCCTCGCGCACCTTGACATGGGCGCGAACGGTGTCGCCGGGCCGAATGGCCGGCACGTCGTTCTTCATGCAGTCCTGAACGACGCTCGTGAGAATGGCACCTTTAGACATAATCGAATCCGCTCCGAAGCTGGTGGTGAAGGTCGAAACCCTCTCGGGGCTTAGAAAGATAGCATATCCACATCCCGCTTATCCAGGGATGCCCGGGCAAACAGGTCCGGCCGTCGTTCGCGGGTGAGGCGAAGGGCCTCGCGCCGCTTCCATCGGGCAACGGCGGCGTGATCGCCCGACCTCAGAACTTCGGGCACCGCGATCCCCCGCCACTCTCTGGGCCGGGTGTACTGGGGGGCGCTGAGCAGGCCGTCGCCGTGGCTGTCGATTGAAAGGGAATCTGGCGAACCGAGGACTCCGGGAAGGAGCCGGACCACCGCGTCCGCCATCGCGAGGGCGGCGATCTCACCCCCCGTCATCACGAAGTCGCCGATGCTGAAGACGTGGGTCGCCAACTCGGTCTCGACGCGGTGGTCCATCCCCTCGTAGTGCCCGCACAGAAACACGACCTGCGGCCTCGCGGCCAGCTCCCGGGCGTGCTCCTGTCGGAAAGGGTAGCCGGTCGGATCGGTCAGAACCACGGCCGCGTTCGGGTCGGGGTCGAGAGAAGCGAGGGCGTCGGCCACCGGCGGGGCCATCATGACCATTCCCGGACCGCCGCCGATCGGTCGGTCGTCGACCGTTCGGTGCCGGTCGAACACGAAGTCCCGCGGATTGGCGGCCCGGTACGCGCAGGCGCCCGACTCGGCCGCCCGTTTGGCGATGCTGTGGCCGAGGGCGCCGAGCACCATGTCCGGGAAAAGGGTCACGAAGTCCAGCCGGGTCATTGCGAACATCATTGTGACGCCCCGGCGCGGCGGCACCTGTTTTCGCGGTGCCCTTCGAGCCGCGCCGCCGCAGGTATATTTCGGTTCGTCGCCGGCGCAAACGGGGGAGCTTCTGGACGCTTCCGCAGCTCGGCGAGCGGATCGGAGGAGCAGATTTCGATGAACGTTCCCAGCGAACTCAAGTACACGGCCTCGCACGAGTGGGTCAAGATCGAGGGCGACCTCGCCACCGTCGGGATCACCGACTTCGCCCAGTCTGAGCTCGGCGACGTCGTCTTCGTGGACCTGCCCGAGGTCGGTCGGTCGGTTCAAGCCGACGAGACGATCGCGTCGGTCGAGAGCGTCAAGGCGGTTTCGGACATCTACGCGCCGGTTTCCGGCGAGGTGGTCGAGGTCAACCAGGCTCTCGGGGCCCGATCCGAGCTTCTGAACTCGGACCCGTACGGCGATGGCTGGATGTTCAAGATCCGGCTGTCCGACGGACCCACTTCGGAGCTGATCGACGCCGACGCGTATCGGGCCAAGACCGAAGAATAAGCGAGCGGAGAGGCCCCGCCTCACCCCAACCCGACATGCCCTACATTCCCCACACCGAGCAGGACCGGGCCGAGATGTTGAAGGTCATCGGCGCCGAGTCGATCGACGATCTCTTCCGGGAGATACCGGAAGCTTTGAGACTGCGGCGAGACCTCGCCGTGCCGTCCGGTCTGGACGAGCACCGCCTCCTGCAAAACGTCGCCGCGATTTCGACTCGGAACAAGAACAGCCTGACGGACCTGGTTTGCTTCCTCGGAGCGGGCGTGTACGACCGCTACATACCGGCGAGCGTCGGGGCGATCATCTCGCGGGGGGAGTTCCTCACCGCCTACACGCCCTACCAGCCGGAGGCGTCGCAGGGATATCTGCAGACCATCTACGAGTTTCAGTCTATGATCGCCGAACTCTACGGCATGGACGTCGCCAACGCGTCGATGTACGACGGGGCGACCTCCATGGCCGAGGCGGCGATCATGGCCCACGGGGTGAACGGGCGCAAGAAGGTTGCGGTCGCGCACGCCGTGCACCCCCACTACCGTCAGGTTCTGGGCACCTACTGCTGGGCCATGGACCTCGACGTCGTCGAGATCGGTTCGAACGACGGCGCGACGGCCGATTTCTCGGTCGTGGACGGCGATACGGCGTGCGTGGTGGTTCAGTCGCCGAACTTCTATGGGGTGATCGAGGACCTGGCCCGAGCGCGAGATGCCGCCCGGCAGGCCGGGGCGATGTTCATCGTCGTGTCGGACCCGATCGCCTGCGCCATTCTGCCGCCTCCGGGAGAATTCGACGCCGACGTGGCGGTCGGCGAGGGTCAGCCGCTGGGCATCGCCATGGGCTTCGGCGGTCCCATGCTCGGCCTTTTCACGTGCAAGGATCGACACGTTCGCCGCATTCCGGGCCGCATCGTCGGACGGACCCACGACGCCGAAGGCAGTCGCCGCTTACAACAGCGCCGAGGCGATCATCGCCCGTGTGCGCAGCGCGTTCCAGCAGAG
>JBDNCL010000001.1:0-43824 GCA_046719655.1 Fimbriimonadaceae bacterium | reverse complement strand
GGGTTGCGTTGTAGGAGCCCGGTTCCCCGCCGGCCGACCCGACGGCAGACGGCATCAGGACGGCTGGCTTCCGCAGCGGTCCTTTGCCCGGCGGGCCGACTCGAAGGCGTCCAAAATTTCGCCGGGCGTGCCGACGGCGACCAGCCGCCGAAGTTCGCGGGTGCGGTCTTCGAGTTCGGCCAGGGTCGCGGCGATCGCCTCTCGGTTCCCGAGCACGATCTCGGTCCACAACCCGGGATGGCTCCCGGCGATCCGGGTGAAGTCGCGCCACGCCGGCCCGCACAGCGGCGGCAGTCCGTCGGAGGCCGCCATTTCGACGAGCGCTCCGGCGAGCATGTGGAGAACGTGGCTGCGGAGCGCGACGGCCCGGTCGTGGCTTTCCCCGTCCGTCCACACCGGTCGGGCGCCGGTGACTCGGATCAGGGCTTCGATCTCTCGCCCGACGCCCGTCCGACACCGTTCGTCTCCGCACAGGGCCCAAACCGCGCCTTCGAACAGGGAGGCGTCGGCCGCACCCGGGCCGGCTTCCGCCTTTCCGGCCATCGGATGGCCGGGCACAAACCATTGGGACCGACTCGGAACCGCATCCCTCCAGTCGCACATCGGCCCCTTGATGCTGGCGCAGTCGGTCGCGAGGGTCTCGGGCGACCGGACTTGCTCGAGCCGAGAAAGGATTTCGATCGATGCGTTCGGGGTTGCGGAAACCACGACGAGTTCGGCCGCCCCGAGCGCTTCGAGGTCGGAAGCGACGAGATGGACGGCTCCGCGCCGATGGGCGATTTCGGCGTTGCCGGGGTTGAGGTCCAACCCCAGGACGAACAGGTTGGGATCGGCGCGCCGGAAGGCGAGGCCCACCGACGTGCCGATCAGTCCCAGTCCGACGATTCCGACCGTCATCGTTCGGTTCCCGACAGCTCCTGCAGGCGTCGCCTCAGGTCGCGCAGCAGCTCTCCGTATCGGCCAAAGTCGCCCTGGCGGAGCGCCTCTTCGGCCCGCTGGAGCACGTCGAGGGCTTCGCGGACGCTTTGGCGGTCGACCGTTTCGTCCGGACGCGGTTCGGCCGGATCGCTCGGGGCCGATGCCTCGGCAGGAACGGTGCGGGCCGCCCGGTCCGCCACCCCGGCCCCGAGCAGGCGCCGCAGGGCGCCGTCGTAGCTGTCGGCCACCACGATCCGACCCGACAGGCCGAGGATGACCTTCCTCAGTTCGGGAATCTGGGGCATTCCGGGCGATCGGCTCTCGAGGAAGAGGGGCTTGACGTACATGACGCTCTGCCCGATGGGGAGCACGAACATGTTGCCCGGCACAATCCGGCTGGTGTCGGTGTTGAGCAGCTTGTTGATGTTGGCGATTTCGGCGTCGTTGTTGAAGTTCGCCTCCATCTGGGCCGGGCCGGGCAGGCTGCTGCCGCGCGGGAACCGGTAGAGACGGAGTCTTCCGTAGTCTTCGGGGTCGCAGGAGGCGGCGAGCCAGCCGCTGAGAGTCGGTCGACCCCGAGGCGAGAACGGGAGGATCAGCAGAAACTCGTCCCGGGCGTTGCCGGGCAGCTGCATCTGGACGTAGTACGGGCGCATCGCCTCGGTACCGCCCCGCCGTCCCAGCTCCACCGGCATGTCCCAGGCGTCTTCGTTGTTGAGGAACGCCTGCGGACTTTCGATGTGGTACTGAGTCAGCTGCGCCGCCTGAGCCACGAACATGTCCTCGGGGTAGCGGAAGTGCCGCTCGAGCCCTTCCGGGATCTCCGACGCCGGGCGGACCAGATTCGGGTAGGCGCGCATGAACGTGCGCAGAAGGGGCTCGTTCGAGTCGATGGCGTACGCGAGGACTTCCCCGTCGTACGCGTCGACCGTGACCTTGACCGGGTTTCGGATGTAGTTCACCGACATCCCATCCCCGCGGAGCCGGGCGCTGTAGGGGATCCGGTCGGTGGTCGTGTACCCGTCGATGATCCAGACCAGCCGGCCCTGGAAGACCACGATGTACGGGTCGGTGTCAAACTTCAGGAACGGGAACTTCTTGCGGGCCCGGGTAACGACGGAGCGATGCATGAGCACCCGCGACTCCGGCGTCACGTTCGGCGAAACGAGGAGGTTTCCGTCCGACAAACGCATGCTCAGCGCGGCCCGCGTCAGAAGACCGCCGATGGGAACGCCGCGCTTCCCCGTCCAGCGATAGTCGACCGCCCCCGATTCGGCCAGGTAGTCGAACTCGTCGGTCTTCGTGTTGACGATCGCGTAGTTGCCCCGCGTATCGAACGCCCGGTTCGGGAAGTCGCTGAAATAGATGCGCGGCTGTTCGAGGGGGATGTCGGGGTGCGTGGTCGGCGGGACGTCCTGAATCTTGAAGACGGGTTTTCCGTCGGCCTCGGCGAGGTGCCCGGGAGCGAGGGTCACGCCGAAGCCGTGCGTGAACCGCAACCTCTCGTTGACCCAGGTTCGGGCCCCGGGTTGGAGACCTTCGATCCGGATGTCGCGAGGGGCCACCATCACGAGCCGCTGGCGTCCGTCGATCGTGTAGCGGTCGAGATCGACGTCGTGAAACGTGTAGAAGGTGCGCAACGCCTGCGTCGCCTCGATGTGGCTCTGGAGGACCGACGGGTCCCAAAGGCGGACCTGATCGAGCGTGGTCTTGCTCTGGTCGAGGTCGCTCTGGGTCGGCATGTCCTGGACTTGGCTGTTGGAGACGACGATCTGGTCCAGCCCGTAGGCCCAACGGGTCATCTCGATCGCCCGTCGGGCAAAGGGCGTCTCGCGCGTGATCCGGTTTGGTTCGACCACGAAACGCTGGAAGATCGACGGCCATACCCCGACGCCGACGAACGCGACCGCCACGGATGCGACGGCCCCGACGACGGGCCCCGAGAACGGCTTGCCGGACCGGATGTTGGCGAACGTGACGATCCCTCCCAGCGCCAGAACGACGGCGAGAAGCGACAGAGCCGCCAGCTGATGCTGGGCCGCCGCTCCGGCGCCCGTGAACTGCGGGTTTTCGGCCACCGTCAGCCCGTACCGGGAGAGCCACACGCTCGCCGCCAATGCGAAGAACCCGAGACCCAGGAGGATCCCGATGTGGGCGCGGATAGCCGCGAGTCCGATCTGCACGCCCGCCATCCGGGCCAAGGCGGCCATGCCGGCGTAGAGTCCGCCGGAGATCAGGGTCGCCATGAGCAACAATCCGACCGCGAAGCCGACCAAAGCCCCGTACCACGGCAGCGTGAAGACGAAGAAACCGACGTCGAGCCCGAACATGGGGTCGGTCTTTCCGAACGGAACCGCGTTCCTCCAGGCCAGGTAGGTCTGCCAGTGGTTGGAGAAGCCCGATCCGAACATCGCGGCGAGCACGACGCTGAGAACCTTCGCGATCGTCCAGCCTCGGGTCTGGAGCCATGCCAAGACATTTCCGCTGACCTGTTCGCCCAGGCTCGACGGGATCCGCGAGTAGACGCTCCAAACCGAGAGAACCCTCTTGAAGCACAGCAAGAACACGGCCAGGGCCACGAGGAAGCTGATGACGAACAGGAGTCCGCGGGTGAGGTAACCGATCGTCAGCACCTGAGGAGCCCGGATGTCGTGCACGTACCACAGCCATTCGGTGAACGGGCCGACGGCGGCGGCGGCGGCGACCAGGAGGACGAGGATGCCGAGGCACCCGATCCCGGCTCGGGAGAGGCGCGGGATCTCCGCGGAAGCGTCGCCCGCCGGCTCTATGCGGATTGTCTTGCGCATCGTTCCGGGAAGGATACACCCCGGGAAGATGCCGGGGGTCGGACCGGCGAAGATCGGTCCCCATATCCAACGATCGGCGCGGCCCCCGCGTCGGCTAGGGTCTCGGGACGTTGGGGACGAGATTCTCGCTCAGCCAGGTGACGGCAGCCCGAGCTTCGTCCATCCCAGATCCGGCCGGGCCGGGAATTTCGTCGTCGAAGAAACGCGGCATCTGCCACTCCTCGGCCAGATCGGGGGGCAGGGCGTCGGGCACCTCGCGACCGGCCAGCGTCAGGCAGGCGGCGGCCCACATCCTCGGAACGGTCGCGAGGTTGTAACCGCCTCCACCGGTGGCGACGATCGGGACTCCGAAATCGCGAACGCGACGAACCGCGTGAAGCCACTCCTGGGCGGACACGCGCAGGTGGGCGAGGGGGTCCAGCAGGTGGGAATCGGTTCCGAGCTGGAGCACGATCGCCTCCGGTTGGAACGCCTCGAGCGCCGGGAGGATGCCGTAGTCGAACGACCACATCCAGACGTCTCCCGTCGTCTTCGGCATCAGGGGAACGTTGACGCTCGTGAAGGCGGCGCCCACTTCGTGGACGTGGCCGGTGCCGGGGTAGAGGGTCCGCCCGTCCTGGTGGATGCTGCACGTCATGACGCTCGGGTCGTCGTACCAGAGGGCCTGCACCCCGTCGCCATGGTGAACGTCGATGTCGACGTAGGCGACGCGGTCGAACCGCTCGCGCAGAACCTGGAGCGCGATGGCGGGGTCGTTGAAGATGCAGAATCCCGAGGCGCGGTCTCTCTGCGCGTGATGGAGACCGCCGCCGATCGAAAAGGCGAGCCGGGCTCCGTCGCGAACGGCCTCCGCCGCCCGAACCGTCGCCGCCAGGTATGCCAGCGAAGCCTCGTACATGCCGTCGAAGGCCGGGTTGTCGAGCGTCCCGATACCGTGCCGGATGTGCATGCCCTGGGGGATCGGGAACCCGCAGGAAATATGCTCGACCGTAGACACGTAGTCGGCAGAGTGCATCCTCTCGGCGTCTTGGCGCCTTCCCGGGCCAGGGTCCAGGATTTCCGACTGCCCCAGGGCCTCGAGGAGACGGATCGTGCGCCGGAGCCGCTCCGGTTTCAGCGGGTGCTTCGGCCCGAAGTCGTAGTCGAGGATTCGCGGATGGTAGAAGAAGTTTGGAAGCACTCTCGGATGATTATGTCCCGGCGGCCACGAGGGCTCCCACGGGGATTTCCGACGGGGCGGCGTGCGGGCGATCCGTCCGGCGACCGACGGGCACAAGACTTCCTGAGGCCCGCCCTCCCGCAACGGCTCCTCCGATCGACCGACCGGCCTTCGCGAACGCCGGACGCGGCCGCAGACCGGCACGGCCGACTCCGGGTCGGCTCGAGTCGCCCGGACGCCGCCCCGTCGGATGGCGGGGACTTTCGGGCCGGCTCTCGGGCCCGCCTCGATCTTGAGATGGGCGGCGGGGAGCGCGAAGGCGGAGGTCGGTCCGGTCCCAGCGAGGTGCCGGGAAGAAAGCCGACCGGGCCGCCGCGACCGCCCGGCCCGGATTCGGCCCGCGGGTGGGGTTTCGACCGACTAGCCTTCCCCTGCCCCAGATTCGAGCCTCGGGCCTGGTTCGCCGCCGAACTTTCGAACGTCTGGTTCGGCCGGACGTCAGACTCGACCGAGGCGGTCCGATCTTCCGTCCGTCGCCGGTCGCACGCGCCTTCAGGCGACCCGGAAGCTCGAAGGTAGACTCCGTATCCTGTGAGCAGTTCCTTCGGCACGATTTTCCGCATCAGCACTTGGGGGGAGTCGCACGGCGGAGCGGTTGGGGTCGTCGTCGACGGTTGTCCGCCCCGAGTTCCGATCGTGCTCGAGGAGATCCAGGCCGAGCTGGACCGCCGCCGGCCTGGTCAAAGCGCGATCGTCACCCAACGGAAGGAGTCCGACGCGGTCGAGATCCTCAGCGGCGTCGTGGACGGACTGTCCCTCGGCACGCCGATTGCCCTGCTGGTCCGCAACCAGGACGCCCGGAGCCGCGATTACGACGAGATGCGGACGAAGTACCGCCCCTCGCACGCCGACTACGCCTACGACCAGAAGTACGGGATCCGGGCTTGGGCGGGAGGCGGGAGGGCCTCGGCGCGCGAGACGATCGGGCGGGTCGCGGCCGGTGCGATCGCCAAGCGGGTGTTGCGGGACCAGTTCGGCGTCGAGATCTTGGCTTGGGTCGAGAAGGTCCACCACCTGGTCGCCGAAGTCGATCCTTCGACCGTCACGCTGCGGGACGTGGAGTCGAACCCGGTGCGCTGTCCCGACCCGACGGCGGCGGCCGAGATGATCGCCCACATCGAATCGATCCGCAAGGAGGGCAACTCGGTCGGAGGTTGTATCCGGTGCGTCGCCCGCGGGGTCCCCAGCGGTTGGGGCGAGCCGGTCTTCGACAAACTGGAGGCCGACCTCGCCAAAGCGGTCATGTCCCTGCCGGCCTGCAAGGCGTTCGAGGTGGGGAGCGGTTTTGCCGGAACCGACCTGACCGGACTCCAGCACAACGACGAATTCTTCGTCGACGACGAGAAGAAGGTGACCACGGGGTCGAACCATTCGGGAGGCATTCAAGGCGGCATCTCGAACGGGATGCCGATCCTGATCCGGTGCGCCTTCAAGCCGACGGCGACCGTGCTTCGGCCTCAGAACACGATCACCACCGAACTCGAACCGACGACCCTTACCGGTCGCGGCCGCCACGACCCGTGCGTGCTGCCGCGGGCCGTGCCCATGGTCGAGGCGATGGTCGCCCTCGTGCTCGTGGACCACGCCCTGCGACAAAGAGCCTTGTGCGGGTAGTTGGCCGAGTGTAAACTCCTGCCGACACTTTGACTCGGTCTTAACAATCGGAGTCCAAGATAAGTCGATGGCTGGAACCTCAACCAGCGAAGACACCGTGTCCACCGTGCAAGTCCAAGAGATCACCCCAACGCTCGGGGCGCCGAAGATTCAGGCGCGCGACGTCGACTTCTATTACGGAGCCTTCCACGCGCTGAAGAAGGTCAGCCTGAGCATCCCCGACCGCCAGGTCACGGCTCTGATCGGGCCTTCGGGTTGCGGAAAGTCGACCTTTCTGCGGTGTCTCAACCGCATGAACGACTTCATCGACGGGACCCGGATCGAGGGCGAGATTCTGATCGACGACCAGGACATCTACGGCCCATCGGTCGATCCGGTCGAGCTGCGCCGCAACGTCGGGATGGTCTTCCAGAAACCGAACCCGTTCCCCAAGTCGATCTACGAGAACATCGCCTACGGACCGAAGATCCACGGGGTCCGCGGCAAGTCGGATTTGGACGGAATCGTCGAGACGTGCCTGAAAAAGGCGGCTCTCTGGGAGGAAGTGCGCGACAAACTGCACCAGAACGCGTTGGCCCTGTCCGGGGGTCAGCAGCAGCGGCTGTGCATCGCCCGCACGCTTTCGGTGAATCCGGAGATCATCCTGATGGACGAGCCCTGCTCGGCCCTGGACCCCATCGCGACGTCGAGGATCGAGGACCTCATCTTCGAACTCAAGTCGCAGTACACGATCGTGATCGTGACCCACAACATGCAGCAGGCTCAGCGGGCGAGCGACTTTACCGGGTTCTTCATGTTGGGCGAACTGATCGAGTTCAATACGACCCAGAATCTGTTTCTCTACCCGTCGCTCAAACAGACCGAAGACTACATCTCCGGTCGGTTCGGATGATCCGGCCGGCCGACGAGCCCGTCCGGATGGCAACCTTTCCCGCGCGACGCCCGCAGACAAGCTGCTCGGCGATGGACATCGAATTGGGGGCCGGCGTCCGACGAGACGCCTGCCCCCTGGTTTCGATCTCCAACGCCCGAGATCCGAGGGTCAGTTTCCGAGCGCGCCGCTCAGGTCGGCGATCAAATCGTCGACGCTCTCCAGGCCGATCGACAGCCGGATGAAGTCGGGCGTGACGCCGGCCGAAGCCTGCTCGGCCTCGGTCAGCTGCTGGTGGGTCGTGCTGGCCGGATGGATGACGAGGGACTTGGCGTCGCCCACGTTCGCGAGCAGGGAAAAAAGCTCGAGCTTGTCGATGAACTTGAGGGCCGCCTCGTAGCCTCCCTTGATTCCGAACCCGATGATCGCTCCGTAGAGGCCGCGGGCGAACGCCTTCTTCGCCCGGTCGTGATCCTTGTGGGACGGCAGACCGGGGTAGTTCACCCACGCGACGTTCGGATGCCCGGCGAGGAACTCGGCGATGGCCTGGGCGTTCCGGCTGTGGCGCTCCATGCGGAGGTGGAGCGTCTCGATCCCTTGGAGGAAGAGGAACGCGTTGAACGGGGACAGGGCCTGACCCTGGTCGCGCAGCCCCTGAACGCGGGCCTTGATTCCGAAGGCGACGTTTCCGAGTCCGGGAAAGTCGCCGAAGACTTCCCAGAACTTCAGACCGTGGTAGCTGGGATCCGGCTCCGTGAAGTTCGCGTGCCTTCCCTGGCTCCAGTCGAAGTTGCCGCCGTCCACGAGGATGCCGCCGATGCTGGTGCCGTGACCGCCGATGAACTTGGTCAGCGAGTGGGTCACGATCGCGGCTCCGTAGTCGAAGGGCCGAACCAGGTACGGCGTGGCCAACGTGTTGTCGATCAGGAGCGGGATGCCGTTCTCGCGGCCGATCTTGGCCACTTCCTCGATGGGGAACGTGTCCAGCTTGGGGTTGCCGAGGGTCTCGGCGTAGAAGAGCTTCGTGTTCGGCTGGATGGCGGCCCGGAAAGCTTCCGGATCCCCCGGATCGACGAAGGTCACCTGAATGCCGTGCTTCGGCATCGTGTAGTGGAGTTGGTTGTAGGTGCCGCCGTAGAGCGAGGCGCTGGCCACGACGTGGTCCCCCGCTTCGCAGACGGTCGTGATGGCCAGCTGCTGGGCCGCCTGCCCGCTCGAGGTGGCGACGGCGCTCGTTCCCCCTTCGAGGGCGGCGACGCGCTGCTCGAGCACGTCGGTGGTCGGGTTCATGATCCGGGTGTAAATGTTCCCGAATTCCTGGAGCCCGAAGAGTCGGGCCGCGTGCCCGGTGTCGTCGAACACGTAGCTCGTCGTCTGGTAGATCGGCACGGCGCGGGACTTCGTGGTCGGGTCCGGCTTTTGCCCGGCATGAAGGGCCAAAGTTTCGAATTTCGGTTGGGTGGCGCTCATCTTAGGGTTCCTGTTTGGCCGAAGAATGTTACGTTCAGCCCGCGCGACGCCGGGGTTATTCCGAAGACTGATCGCTGTTGCCCCGTCGTCTCCGACTTTTCTTCGGCGTCCTACCGAGACGGACCGTCGGCCGACTCCCGGTTTGTCCGCATCATGAAGGACAAATCGGTCCGTATTTCGAGATGTCGCGCCGACTGGCCCGGACTTTGCGGCAAAATGAGGTCGAATCGGACTCATCTGGGCTCGGTCAACTTTTAAGGAAGGTCCCAACTTTTATATGACTCGTTCCATTCCCGCGAAGGGGCGGAAAGCTTTCACCCTCATCGAACTTCTCGTGGTCATCGCGATCATCGCGATTCTCGCCGCGATCCTGTTCCCGGTCTTCGCCCAGGCCAAGCTGGCGGCCAAGAAGACGCAGACCCTCAGCAACATCAAGCAGATCGGGACGGCGTTCCAGATGTATCTGGTCGACTACGACGATGTCTTCCCGCCGGCCACCGGAGACGCCGACAACCTGCGGCCGGGCGGCGCGTTCGCCAACGCGAACACGTTCGTGGGTCTCGTCAACCCGTACATTCGAAACGGTCTGAACACCACGACGAACGAGGTCAACCAGATCTGGGCGGACCCGATCACGAAGCCGCTCCTGTCTCAGGACAACTCCATTCGGAACACGTTCGGCTACAACATCTACGGCCTCGGCGGCTTCTCGTTCGGCTGTCTCAGCCAGGACCCGGCCCGCAACCAGGCGGCCATCTGCACGGCCCGGGCGGTCGGAACCTGGGGGGACTTCGCCTCCACCGAGTACAACCGGCCGGCCAGCCAGACGTCTCTCCAGTCCCCGTCCGAAACGATCGTCCTGACCACGGGCGAGCAGTTCATCCGCGCTCCCCAGTACGCGGTCGCCAACAACGGCAACGCCGGTTGGGGCGTCGGCGTGTTCGGCAACTCGGGACAACCACGGTCTCGCCGCGAACGCGATCAACCTCAACGCCCGGATCCGGCTCTACGTCGGGGGCGACGCCTACGTCATGTACGCCGACAGCCACGCCAAGATCCGACGCAACGCCACCCTTTGGAGCGACCGCTACCGCAGCAACAACAACGCTTGGCGCGGTTCGGTGGCCGACGGTCCTCAGATGAACCGCGGTTGGGCGCGGACCTGGCCGGAGTAATCTCCTCCGGTTGACGACTCAATCGTGCGGGGTGCTCCGGTTTCCGGAGCACCCCGCGCTCATTCCGGGCCGGCGAAGGTCAGGCCTTTGGGCTCTCGGTGTTGCGGACGTTCACCTTGACCGTCTTCGGCTTCTCTTCGGGCAGGTAGGGGATGGAAACGGTGACGAATCCGTTTCGGAACTCGGCATCGATCTGCTCGAAGTTCAGGTTCTCCGGCAGCCTGACCGAGCGGCTGAACGTCCCGTAGGCGACCTCCCGGCGGTACACCTTCATGTCCTCGGTGGTCTCCTCCGCCTTCGTCTCGCCCCGGATCGTGAGAACGTTCTCTTCGACCGTGATGTCGAGATCTTCGGGGCACACACCCGGAACGGCCGCCTTGACAAAGAGCTTCCCGTCTCGCTCGAACACGTCGATCGGGAGGGCGGCCACATTCGGAGTTCGGCCCAGGACCGTGCCCTCGAACAGCCGGTCGAACATCTCCTCCATGCGTCGAATGTCTCGAATCGGGTTCCAAGTGACGATGTTGTTCATGTTCATCCTCCTGATTGGGTTTGCACTTGACATCTGCACTCTATTCTAACATGAGTCTGCAGCTATCAAGTTCCATATTTGAGTTGGACTCATGCCTAAATTTTTCTATACATTCGGACGGCGGCAACCTGGTAGGACACCCGGGGTGCCCGAACGCGGCAGCGGGAATAACCCATTCGGCGCCAACAGGGTTCGTAAAGCCGCCTGAACCCGAATCGGCGCCTCTTCCCTTTCTCGCCGCGGCGGAGGCGGCGCGAGTCGCCCGATCCGGCGGACGTTCGACCCCGGTTACAGACCGCGTCCGGATTCGGCCGGTTTCGGCGTTCGTCGCGATCCTCGGCCCGAGACTCGCGGTCGGAACCGGTCGCCGGGGTTCCGTCCTCGGCGACAGGCCGCCCCGCCCGCGGTTGCGCCCGTCGGGCGCATGCGGTCGAAGACGGCGCCCGGCTAGCCGGTCGTTTCCGCCAATCGCCGGACGATGCGCCACTCTTCGGGTGTGACGGGCATGATGCTCAGGCGTTGGCCGCGCCGGAGGACCAGCATCTCCTCGAGACCGGGCGTCGAGCGCAGCTCGGACAGACCGATCACGCGCGGGTACTTCCGCACGAAGCGCACGTCGCGGACAAGCCAACGCGGGTTCGCCGGGTCCGACTTGGGGTCGTAATATTCGCTCGACGGATCGAACTGGGTCGGGTCGGGATACGCGGGACCGACGATCTCCATCTCTCCCGCGATGCCGGAGGGGTCGGCGTTCGAGTGGTAGAAGAAGGCGAGGTCTCCCGGGGACATGGCGTCGCGGATGAAGTTCCGGACGGTGTAGTTTCGGCATCCCTCCCACATTCCGGTTCCTTCGCGGACCAGGTCGTCGATGCTGTAGACGTCGGGTTCCGACTTCATCAGCCAGTAAGCCATGGACCCGATTATGGGACGCGGGACCCCCGGTTGGGAACCGAGTTCGAACCCGGCCGAGGGAGGCTGCGGTCGAGGCAGCCGCCCTCCGCCTCGTCGGGGTCGGCCGATGTCAGGACGCCGGCTCGGAATGATCCCGGAGTTTGAGATGGACGTCGCCGTTGATCGCGCTCACGTCGATCGATCCCAGCCCGTCCCCCATCCGACCCGATACGACGGCCTCGCTCCGGTGCTCGTCGGCCAGGGGAACGGAGCAGAACACCTCGCCGCGGAGGGTCGACAGGGAGACTCGGCAGTCCGATCCGTCCACGATCGACAGAATCGAGTTTCCGTTGACCGAGCGGATGTTCACGGTTCCGGACACGGGCTCGACGAGGTCCACGACCGTGTCCCCCGAAACCGTCTCGATCGAGACCGTCTTGCCGGAACAGTCGCGGACGATCAGATCGCCGCTCGCGCTCCTGAGCCGAATGTTGCCCGACACGTTGTTCAGGACCAGATCGCCGGAGGCGCTCTCCACGCTGACGGACGGCGACGAGGTGTTCTCGAGGCGCAGATCGCCGGACTGGACATGGGCCTCGACGGGGCCGTTCAGCCCCCTCATCTGGATGTCGCCGGAGTGAGTGTGGATTCGGCACGACCCGCCGGTGTTTTGTACGTCGATGTCGCCGGAGTTGCTCCGGATCTCGACGTTCCCGGTGCCGGCGATCTTGATCGACAGGTCGACCGTCAGTCCGCTGACATCCGGCTGCTTGATGAGAACCTCGTGTTCCGACTCCTCGACCATGAGGGTGTAGGAATCGGCCTTGGCTTTGGCGTCGGCTTCGTCGACCCCTCGGATTCGGGCGGTCGCGACGACTTCGCCCCGGTCGGCGTTGCCGACAACCTTGACGTCGCCGCAGGAGTTCTCGATCTTCAGAAGCTTGCCCTCGATCCTTCCGAGGGGCAGCGTCACGACCTTCTCTTCGGTGGCCCTGGACCAGCTCCATGTCCATTTCCCCTTCGACACCTGCTCCAGGCCCTGCCTCAGCCCCTCGGCCCCCCGCTTCGCACCCTCGCGAATCTGCCGGGCGACCTCGGGCCAGTCGACGTTGTGGGTGACTTCCTTTCCGAGACTCTCGACGAAGTCGACGAAGGACTTGACCGGATCCTTCTTCTGTTCCGGTCCGGTCCGTTCCCCTTTCGCGTCATCGCCGGAAGTTCCCGATTCGGGGCCCGACGCTTTCGCCCCGTTGTCGGCGTCCTCGTTGGCGGTGATCGCGTCGATGAGTTCGGCCGCGTCCTCGGGGCTGAGACGCCCTTCTTTGACCATGTTCATGATGCGGCGGATCTCGTCTTTCATCGGTTGGCTTCCTCTTTGATTCGCTTCTTGGCTTCTTCGGGGGTGATTTCGCCGGCCTCGAGTTGCTCGAGGATCTTCCGGCGGCGTTCGGCGTTCTTCTCTCTCCGGGCGGAGTCGTCCCTGACCGGCGTGAGATCGAGAGCCTGGAGGAGAGCGTCGAGACGTGAACGGACGGTGGGGTAGCTGATTCCCAGTTCGCGTTCGACGCTGTTCAGCATGCCCCGACAGCGCAGAAAGGCTTCCAGGAACTTTGCCTGCTCCGGGTCGAGTTTCGCGTACCGGGGAACGGCAAACCTCCCGCGGACGGTCACGCCACTTTCCTCGCAGAAGAGCTCGGTGACGATGAACTCCTTGCCGCTGACGGGGTCTCTAGCCGGGATGTCGTGCAGCTTGTCGTGGCTCATCGAACCAACGATACCGCATAAAACTGAACTCCACTTTTGGTTTTCGCAGTTCTACGCCGCAGTTAGGGCCTTTTCTGGACGGATGCTTGCCTTTTCCAAACGTCGACGTCCGATCGGAGACGGGTGGATGCGCCTGCCGCGGAGGATGCCGACCTCGGACGTGAAGTATCCTCTTGTGCGTCCGAAGGGAAGGAGCGGCGTCCGACCCTGCGGCCCACACCGACGTGAGACCGATATGAGGATTCTTGTCCCTGTCAAGCGCGTGATCGATCCCTATGCGAAGGTCAAGCCCCTTCCCGACGGCAGCGGCATCGACTTCACCGGCGCGAAATTTGAAATCAATCCTTTCGACGAGATCGCCCTCGAGGAGGCGGTCCGGATCAAGGAGCGGAGCCCAGAGACCGAGCTGATCGCCATCAGCATCGGCGGACCCGAGTGCGAGGAGCAGCTGCGCAAAGCCCTCGCCATCGGCGCCGACAAGGCGATCCTCGTGGAGACGACGGCCCCGATCGACCCGCCGGGAGTGGCGGGAGAGTTGGCGGCCTGGGTGCGCGAGCTGAACCCGGACCTGGTGATCATGGGCAAACAGGCCACCGACGACGACTGCAATCAGGCGGGCCAGATGCTCTCCGCGAAACTGGGACGGCCGCAAGCCACGTTCGCCTGCAAAATCGAACTGGCGGAGGGCAAGGCGCGGGTGACCCGGGAAACCGACAAGGGAACGGAGACGCTCGAGTTCGAACTGCCGGGCGTGGTCACGACCGACCTCCGACTCAATGAACCGCGCTATGTCGCTCTGCCCGGCATCATCAAGGCTCGTACCAAACCTCTGGAAAGGAGAGCCCCGCTGACGACCTGGCGGCTCAAGACGCGCGTCGTCGGGGTGGCCGCGCCGCCCGCGAGAGGGGCCGGAAAGCGGGTCGCCTCGGTCGACGACCTGGTCTCCGAACTCCGATCCAAGGGGGTGCTCGCGTGAGCCGCCTGCTCTTGATCGCGTTTCAACCGTCCGATCTGGCCGCCGGGGCGGGTTTGGCCAAGGCCCTTTCGGCGGCGTACGACGCCGTCCTCTTGTCGGGTTCACCCGACGGTGCCTGCGGGGCCGACGTCGTCCGAGCGACCGGATGGAGCGAAGTGCCGCCGGCCGACGGTCTCGCGCCGGCTGTATCCGGTCTGTGCGCCGGCTACACCCACATCGCCGCCGTGTCCTCCATGGCCAGCAAAGACCTGATGGCCCGGGTCGCCGGTGTCCTCGACGCTGCGGCGTTGACCGACGTTGTGGCCGCGTGTTCCCCGACCCAGTTTCAGCGTCCCATCGTCGCCGGTTCTCTCCTCGCCACCGTCGAAGTCCTCGAGACCCCGGTGGTTCTAACCTTTCGGCCCGCCGGGTTCCCGGTTCCGGACGGCCTGACCGCCTCCCGCGTGGAGGCGCTCGATCTGGCCGTTTCCGGCTCGGCGCGGCGCGTCGAGGTTCACCAGCAGGCGGGAGCGCGGCCCGATCTCGCCCAAGCCCAGGTCGTCGTCAGCGGCGGTCGCCCTCTCGGAGATGCAGAGACGTACGAGCGCCTGATCGGGGGTCTGGCCGACGCGTTGGGAGGCGCGGCCGGGGCCACGCGAGCCGCCGTCGACAGCGGCATCGCCCCGAACGAGCTTCAAGTGGGCCAGACCGGGAAGGTCGTCGCGCCGAACCTCTACATCGCGGCCGGAATCTCGGGCTCGACCCAACACATGGCCGGAATCAAGGACAGCAAGACGATCGTCGCCATCAACAAGGACCCGGATGCGCCGATCTTCGAGTTTGCCGATCTAGGGTTGGTGGCGGACCTGTTCCACGCCATCCCCGAACTGCTCGAACGGTTGAGGAAGTAGCTTCGGGACCGTCCCCGCGACCCGGGCTCTCTTGGGTCTTTCGGGGCTTTGCGACAAGACGGGGTCCGTGCTCCGTCGTTAAACCAATGGGCCGGCGGTGCGCCGCTCCTTCGGAGGATGGGATGAGTATTCGAGTTTGGGTTTTGGGGCTGGCTTTGTCGGCCTCCCTTCCGGCGTTCGGGCAGGTCGACAACAACCGCGTCGTCGCCGTCGTCAACGGCGAGGAGATCCGCGGTGCCGAGTATTACCGACGCATGGAGTTCCTGCCCGCCGTCGGGCGTCGGGTCGGCAATCAGATCTTCGAATACCCGCCCGGTCTGCTGACGATCGAGCAACTCGTCACGGAGCGCCTGATCCTTCAGCTGGCCCGCGAAAAGGGGGTCGCGCCGACCGACGCCGAGGTGCAGCAAGAGATTCAGTTCGCCATGTCCGAGCAGCCGAACCTCCTGCAGAGCTGGCTCGACTCCGGGCGCAATCAGGCCGAACTGCAGTACCTGTTCCGGGTCCAGGTGGCGCAGTTCAAACTGCAGACGGCCGGGATCAACGTCACCGACCAGGAGGTGGAGACGTTCTACAACCAGAACCGGTCTCTCTTCACGTCCCCCCGGCGGGCGAAGCTCCGCGTGATCGCGACCCGCGATGCGGCCAAGCGCGAAGTCGTGGATCAGGCGTTGGCCAGCGGGCGTCCGTTTGCCGACGTGGCCCGGGAGCACAGCGAGGACGTCAGCCGGGCCGTCGGCGGCGAATTCGGCCAAGTGGCCCTGAACGCCCTGACCGAACCGATGCGGAACGCGATCACGGCCGTCCGGATCGGACAAACGACCGCGTGGGTGACGGCGGGCTCCACCTACATGAAGTTTTTGGTGGAGGACATCCTGCCGGAGGAGGTCAAGCCGCTCGACGACCAGCTGCGGCGCGCGATCCGACGCCGAATGATGATCGATCGGGGAACGGTCCGCAACAATTGGCAGCGCGATCTGATGGAGTTGAGGCGGCGCGCCACGGTCGACATCCGCCAGCCGGAGTTCGCGCGGCTGTACCAGCAGCTGGTCCGACAGGCGCTGGAAGGCGGCGATGCGGGGAGCCCCCCAGCCGGGCAGACGGGCGCCACGCCGTCCGCGCCGCCGTCCAACACCGGACGCTGAAGCGGAGGCCGGAGACCGGCCATAATTGGCCGGGATGGTCCGTGTCGTCGCAGTCGGAAGCGGTGGGATCGAGAGTTGTTCCGCCGCTTCCCTGGCCACCCTGAGGCAGACCGACCCCGAGCAGAGGTTTCACGCCTCGCCGGGACATCCGTCCTTCTCCTGGCTGGCCGAATGCGGCGTCCCGTGTCGACCGCTGCCCCGACAGGGCATCCAGGCCGGGGTCATCGCCGTTCCTCTGGACTTGGACGACGCCGCGTCGGCGGCCGAACGAGAGGACCGCCGGGAGTCTCTCGAGGCCCTCGTGCAGGTGGTCGACCGTCTCCTGGGTCCGGGCGGCTGCCCTTGGGACCAGGAGCAGACGCACGAGACCCTCAAGCGGCACCTTCTCGAAGAGGCGTACGAGGTGTTGGACGCCATCGACTCCGGCAACCCGGACACGCTGGCGGAGGAGTTGGGCGACCTTCTGCTCCAACCGATCATGCACGCCCAGATGGAGCGGCTGGCCGGAAACTTCGACATCGCCGACGTCGCGCGCCGCATCCGCCGCAAGCTGGTTCACCGACACCCGCACGTGTTCGGGCAGGTCGAAGTGTCGGGGCCCGACGAGGTTCTCCGAAACTGGGACCGCATCAAGCAGCTCGAGAAGGGGGACGGGGCCCGTTCGATCTTGGCGGGGGTACCGCGCGGCATGGCGTCGCTTCTGCGGGCCTACGAGATCAGCAAGAGGGCGGCGAGGTGCGGGTTCGAATGGCCGAACTTCGAGGCCGTCTTCGAGAAGATGCGGGAAGAGGAGGCCGAGCTTCGCGAAGCGCTCGGCCAAGGGGACCCGGCGAGAATCGAGTCCGAGATCGGCGACCTGCTCTTCACGGTCGTCAACGTCGCGCGGTGGGCCGGCATCG
Source organism: Fimbriimonadaceae bacterium (assembly GCA_046719655.1). Taxonomy (GTDB): domain Bacteria; phylum Armatimonadota; class Fimbriimonadia; order Fimbriimonadales; family Fimbriimonadaceae; genus JBDNCL01. The sequence goes on along the minus strand of JBDNCL010000001.1, from coordinate 26,653 downwards.
AGCCCGAAGAAGCCCTCCGGAAGATGCTCAACCGGTTCACGGACCGATTCATGCGAATGGAGGTCCTCGCCGACCGCCCCTTGAAGGAACTGTCCCCGGAAGCGTGGGACGCGCTGTGGGAGCAGGCGAAGCGGGAATTGGGCTGATCCGAACGCCCCGGCCGCGGCAGCCTTCGCCCGCCTCGGCTAAAATGACGGCCATGATCGTTCGGTTGGACCAGCCCTACCCGACTGTGGGCGGCAAGCCCCTCCGATACGACTTTTTCCGACCGACGATCGACGAAACCCTCCCGCTGGTGGTCTGCATACACGGAGGAGGGTGGATTTCGGGAGACAAAGGGGACATGGGCGAGGTCGCTCGGATGTTCGCCGAGTCCGGCTTCGCCGCCGCTTGTCCTCAGTACCGTCTCGCGCCCTTGTTCCCCTACCCGGCCGCGGTGGACGACGTCCTGTCCTTCGTTCGTTTCTGCCGGACCCAGGCCGAGGAGTGGAAGATCGATCCCGACCGCATCGGGTCGTTCGGAAACAGCGCCGGGGGGCACTTGGCCGCCATGACCGGACTTCTCGACCACCCGCCGTCCGAAGCGAACGGGGGTCCTTCGGGTCGGGTCGACGCGGTCGTCTCGCTTTGCGGCATTTTCGACCTCACCGAGCCGGGCGAGCGACACTTCCCGATCAGCATGGCTTTCCTGACCCAGTTTCTCGGGTCGGAATTCGAGGGCTTCGAATCGACTTGGCGCGAAGCGAGTCCGCTGGCCCACGTCGATGCCGAGGCCGCTCCCTTCCTCGTCGTGCACGGCAGCGCCGACGACATCGTTCCGGTCGAGCAGAGCCGCGCCTTCGTGAAGGCGTTGGAACAGGCGGGCGTCGCCGTCGAGTACCACGAGTTGGAAGGCGAGGGGCATGCGTTCGGCTATCCGGCCTGGCTTGAGATCCAGCGCTGGTCCACGAACTTCCTGGAGAAGAACCTGCGACATGGCTACCGTACAAAACGTTCCCATTGATCGGCGCGATCTGGTCGACCTCCGCAGCGACACGGTCACCCGGCCGACGCCGGCGATGGTGGAGGCGATGGCGAACGCGCCTCTCGGCGACGACGTCCTCGGCGACGACCCGACCGTCGAAGAACTGGAGGCCCTGGCGTCGGAGATGACGGGCAAGGCGGGCGCGGTGTACATGCCCAGCGGCACGATGTGCAACCAGGTGGCGATCGCCGCCCACACGGAGCGGGGCGACGCGATCTTGGCGGAAGAGGAGGCCCACATTCTCTACTATGAGTCGGGCGGGCCGGGGGTGATCGCGCAGGTCGTCACCTGGACCTTGCCGTCGAAGTTGGGGGCCATGGATCCCGACGACGTCGAAAGGAGGATCGTGAAGAGATCGATCCACTCGCCCGGTACGGTTCTTCTGTGCGTGGAAAACACCCACAACCGGGCCGGCGGCACCATCGTGCCTCTCGATTTTCTGCAGGCGTACCGAGCCATCGCCGACCGGCACGGTCTGCGCATGCACCTGGACGGGGCTCGGGCGTTCAACGCGGCCGTGGCTCTGGGGGTATCGATCCAGAAGGTCGCCGAGCCGTTCGACTCCATCTCGATCTGTCTCAGCAAGGGTCTCGGCTCGCCCGTCGGTTCCGTCCTCTGCGGAGACGCCGCCCTCGTCGACAAGGCCCGTCAGTGGCGAAAGCGGCTGGGGGGCGGCATGCGGCAAGCGGGCGTCCTGGCCGCCTGCGGCCTGGTCAGCCTGCGAACGATGGTGGACCGGCTGGCCGACGATCATCGCCGGGCCCGGGAACTGGCGGCGGCCATCGAAAACGTCCCCGGCGTCTGCATCGACTGGGAGCGGGTGCAGACCAACATGGTGTTGGTCTACGTTCGTGGGTCGGCCGCGGAGTGGCAGAGCGCTCTCCGACGGGAGGGGGTCCTGGCGTTGCCCCCCGGGCCCGACCGGCTCCGGCTCGTCCTGCACGCCGACATCGACGACGGGATGGTGGCGAAGGCGGCCGAGGCGTTCGCCAGAGTTTCCCGCGAGATGACGGGCTGAGTTCGGACTCGGTCGACAAAAAAGACCCCCCGCTCGACGCCGAGCGAGGGGTCCGGTCGCCCTTCGGAGCCGGCTTATTTGCCCGAGCGTCCCTGGTTGGCCAACTGCTGACCGTAGCGCCGCATGAACTTTTCGACGCGGCCCGCCGTGTCGACCAACTTCTTCTGGCCGGTGTAGAACGGGTGGCTGAAGGCGGAGATTTCGACGTTGACGACGTAGTGTTCGATGCCGTCGATCACGCGCGTGGTCGACGTCTTGCTCGTGGAGACCCCGGTCCACTCGTGCTCGCCGTCGACGAACAAAACCGGGTACAGGCGGGGATGACCTTCTGCCTTCATTGTTCGCGCATTATACCTCCACGTCCGCGCGGCTCCGGTCCGAGAGCATGGGCCTTCGGATCAACCGTCGCCGACGCTAGGGGACCCGGCGGCTGATGCGCTCCATCTCGGCTTGGGGGATGTTTCCCAGAAGAGCCCAGGTCCGGTCGGCTCGCGTCCACGAGTGCACCCTCATGTTCGGGCCTGCCTGCTCGCGCATTCGCCTCACGTCGAGGTCCCCCCGCACCTGAAAGAACGACAGCTGGCTGCTGTCGCTCATGTACACCTGCATGTAGATGTCGGGCATATTCGGCCCCGAAAGAACCCGGCCGCCGATGAACTTGAACCCAAGATCGGCCGGCAGGAACACTTCCAGGAAGCCCCGACGGCGCATCTCCTCTCGGGCCCGGCTTTGCGGAGTCTCGATTCGAGCCCCGGCCCGGCGGATCACGAAGTCGTCGTCCCGAAATCGGGGGGAGAAATCCACGCGGACCCACTCCGTCAGCCCGACTCTCGAACCGGTGGCGTCGAAAAGTTCGCGCTTGAGCAGGGCGGCCGAACGCGGCTCGATCCAGAGACGCTGCAGGACGTTCCCGTCTCGGTCGCGGATCGCGAACTGCTCGCACCGAATCCCGGCGACGATCCCGTCTCCTTCCCTCTCGACCCGGAACCCGTCCGTCCCGACCCGCCGGAAGATGCCCATCATCCGGCCGAGGATCTCCTCGCGTCGGGGCGTGCCGACGACGATGGTGTTGCGGTCTGGGAAGAAGTGTTGGCGCTCGTTCGCCGTTTCGACGATCACCTGGCCGGCGAACGGCGAGTCGTCCGAAAACTCGATGCGCTGACGCACGCCGTCCTTCCAGATGAACTCGCGGTGGCGGCGGCGTTCCCCCCGGGCTCGGAACTCGACGACCCGCTCTCCCGACATCCGGGTTCTCGACGCTTCGTTGATCATGCGCCGCACGAGCGGCGGCAAACCGGACAGGATACGGTCCCGCTCTTCGGGGGAGACCAAGGGGGCCATCGTCCGCGGCGATCCGCCTCTCTGGGCGAACGCCGACCCGTGCGTACCGAGCAGGAGCGCGGAGACGGCACCACCCAAGGCCAGGCATCTCGACAGTCGGCGGAAGTCGAACATCAGAGCGCCCCTAGATCGACCTCCTCCCACTCGATCGTCATGGAATTCGACACGCCGTTCCGAGGCACGTCGAAGGCACCCATGCCCGTTGCGGACACGAAGGACACCGTCTCCGTCTGCTTGTGAGCTTCGATCATGGAAATCTCGATGTTGGGACGTTCGACGGTCGCAACCGGTCGCGGGTTCCCCGCCAGATACACGCCCCAAACCGTCGCCGCGATGGCCAGCGCCGACGCGGGACGCAGGACCCAGAAGACCCGTTCCCGGCGCTGCCGCTTCGACTGCTGCGCGAGCAGCTTCTCGTTCAGACTCGAACGCCAGGCCAGACTGACGCCCTCGTCCGGCAACCGCCCGACCATCTGCGCGACTTTCTGCTGCGCTTCGGACGCCAACCCGGCTTCGAGGAGGCGCTCCTCCTCGGGATTCAGCGGCACTTCGTTCTGGAGCTTCTTCAGTAGATCGCGATTCATTTCGCTTTTACTCATTCCAATACCCGGTCACCGCCTGCTGGAGGTGAGCCCGAGCCAAGAACAGCCGACTTTTCACAGTCCCTATCGGAATGTTCAGCGCGGCTGCGATCTCGTCGTAGGCCATGTTCTCGCTGTCGTGCAGCAAAAGCACGGCTCGGAGCTTGTCGCTCATCCGGTCGACCGCCGATCGAACCACTTCCTGAAGCTCGTCGTCGAGAACCTGGGTTGCCGGATCCCATCGGGTGTCCGGCAGTTCGATCGGCTCGTCGGCGTCGTGAGGATGGTCCAGGCGCATCTCGTCCGGACGCCTCTGAGCCCGACGCGCCCGGTCGACGCACAGGTTGTAGGCGATTCGGAACAGCCAGGTTCGGAAAGACGCCCGCCCGTCGAACCGGTGGAGTCCCTGAAACGCCCGGATGAACGTTTCCTGAGCGATGTCGGCCGCTTCTTCGGGATCGGGGCACATCCGGCGCACGAATCCGAAGACGCGGGACTGATAGAGATCGACGATCCTACCGAATGCCTCCACGTCGTTCTTGCGGCAACGTTCAACGAGCGCAAGTTCCGACGACTGTTCGAGATTTGCGCTCGCCTTCCATCGCATGGACAGACATAACTCCATCGTTCCAGTCGGATTGGACGCCGGAAACGTTCGGAAGTTCACCGGAAGACGCCTTGTGCCCGATTCTGGTCCCTGCCGGGGAGACAGGTATATTCGGAGCGTCCATGCCGTACCTCGCCGAATCCATGATCCGCGACGTCCCCGACTTCCCGAAGCCTGGAATCGTCTTTAAGGACATCACCCCGGTCCTGCAGCATCCGGCGGCCTTCGGCGAGGTGATCGAGTCTCTGCGGGACGACGCCCGCGACAAGGGGGCGGACGTCGTCGTGGGGATCGAGAGCCGCGGTTTCGTCTTTGGCGTTCCGGTGGCCCTGAACCTGGGTCTGCCGTTTGTCCCCGCCCGCAAGCTGGGCAAGTTGCCTTACCACCGCCTCACGGAAGAGTACGCCCTCGAGTACGGAACAAACTCGATCGAGATGCACGTCGATGCGATCCAGCCGGGCCAGCGAGCCTATGTGGTCGACGATCTTCTCGCCACGGGGGGTACCGCCGCCGCGGCCGGGCGCCTCATCGAGCGTCTGAACGGGACGGTCGTCGGATTCGGCTTCATGATCGAACTGACCTTTCTCCAGGGCCGGTCCAACCTGAGGGGCTATCCGATCCACACCCTGATCGCGTACTGAGCGGTCGTCGATCCGGCCGAACGGAGAACCGATGAAGAACCTTTTCCGAACCACCGTCATCCTCTCGCTCCTGCTGTCCGTCTTTGCGTACGCCGACCCGAAGGTGGAGGAGTCGACGCCGATCAAGACAACGGTCGAGCAGGTCTTGGCCAAGCGGGCCGAGCACGACAACAAAGTCGTCGAGGTCGCCGGGCATGTCGTGGGATTCCGTCAGCGAACGTCCCGGATCGGCAACGCGTACTTCACGTTCCGCCTCCAGACCAAGCCGGAAACCGCGACGGAGAACCGGGTCTTTCTCAACATCTATTCCCAAGGTACAGCTCCCGAGGGCCTCGCCAACGGCAAGAGGGTCGTCGTGACCGGCACCTACCGCCAGGAGAAGAAGATGCGGGACTTCACGGTGAAGGACGAAGTCGACGCCTCGGCCGTCGAAGGCAAGCCCTTCGGCGTGAAGATCGTTCCGTAGGCGAGGGCCGAAGCGCCGCCCGAACCGGCCCCATGACCGTTCGCGACGAGACTCGGTTCCTCGTGGCCGTGATGGGTCCGACCGCTTCTGGCAAGACGGCCTTGGCCGAAGCCTTGGCGGGCCGGATCGGAGCCGTACTCGTCAATGCCGACGCCTTTCAGGTCTACCGCGGACTCGACATCGGAACCGGCAAGCCTGCGGCAAGGGAGCGATACCGACTCCTCGACATCGTCGAACCGAGCGAGTCGTTCGGCGTCGGCGAATGGGTGGTGCGGGCGTCCGCGGAGCTGGGATCGATCTGGGAGCAGGGGCGGTCGGCGGTCGTCGTGGGCGGAACCGGACTTTACGTCCGCGCCCTGCTCGAATCGTACCGGGACATGCGTCCGGCGCCGGACCCGAGGGTGCGCCGCGAGGTGGCCGAATTCGAAAGGCGCGAAGGACTCCCCGCTCTGGTCGCCCGCCTTCTGGCTTTGGACCCCGGCACCAGAGTGGACTTGTCCAACCCGGTTCGAGTCCGGCGGGCCCTCGAGAGACGACTCGATCCGAGACCGCCGATCCGGTTCGATCTTCCCCCGTTCCGCGTCCTGAAGGTCGGCATCGTTCCGGACGTCGCCGCCCTCGCGGAGCGGATCTCCAGGCGCGTGGATGCCATGCTCGCGTCGGGTTGGCGGGAAGAAGTGCGCGATCTGGCGGCGAGGGGGGTGACCCGCGACTGTCCGGCCATGCGCGCGATCGGCTATCGGGCCCTGTTCGATGAGGTTGTCGGGGTATCTTCTTCGCGGGAAATCAGGCTTCAAATCGCAACGGAGACCCGACAGTACGCCAAGCGGCAGATGACGTGGTTGCGCTCGGAGCCCCGGCTGACCGTCCTCTCTCATTTTGGAGACGAGTCGCCTGCCCTTGAGCAGACGCTCGATTGGATGAACAACTCACTACGGAAGAACCATGGGTAAGTCGATCAACCTTCAGGACATGTTCTTGAACCAGGTGCGCAAGGAAGGCATCGGGGTCACCGTCTACCTCACGAACAGCGTCCAACTGCGCGGTCAGGTCCGCGGTTTTGATGCCTTTACGGTGCTTTTGGATTCGCCCGGCAAGCCCACGCAGCTGGTCTACAAGCACGCGGTCGCCAGCATCGTACCGGCCCGGCAGATCAGCACCTACCGCAGCCACGCCGAACCGGGCCCGGCCGATCACGAGCAGGTCGAGTGATTGCCTTCACGAAGATGCACGGCATCGGCAACGACTTCGTGGTCGTCGATGCGATTCGGACGGGGCGTCTGCCCGACCGGCTTCCCGAATTGGCGCGCCGGATGTGCGACCGTCGGTTCGGAGTCGGGGCCGACGGCCTGATCTTCGCTCTGCCCGGAAGGTCGGCTCCGTTTGCGATGCGCATGCTGAACCCCGACGGTTCGGAGAGCGAAATGTGCGGCAACGGCATCCGGTGCCTGGCCCGCTTTCTGGCCGACCACGGGCACGCCAAGCCGGGACCCATCCCGGTGGAGACCGGGGCCGGCACGCTCGTGCTGGAGCTTCTTCCCGACGGACGGGTGCGGGTCGACATGGGCCCGGCCCGCCTCACCCGGGGCGAGATCGGAATGGAGGGCCCTCCCGAGGAAACGTTCGTCGAACAGCCGGTGCCGGGCTTCGAACCGGCCATCGCCGGGACGGCCGTTTCGATGGGGAACCCTCATCTCGTCGTCTTTGTTCCCGACGCCGGAGCCGTTCCGCTCGAGGTTTGGGGTCCCGAACTCGAGCGTCACCCGCTCTTCCCAAACCGCGTGAACGTGCACTTCGTCGAAGTTCTCGGTCGCGGGCGTCTGCGCCAGCGGACGTGGGAGCGGGGAGCCGGGGCGACGCTGGCCTGCGGGACAGGCGCCTGCGCCGCCGCCGTCGCCGCCTTTCGGACCGAAAGGGGACCCCGGCAAGCGACCGTGTCGCTTCCCGGCGGGGATTTGGAGATCGAATACCTGGAGTCGGGAAACGTTCGGATGACCGGGCCGGCCGAGTCGGTCTACACCGGCTTTTGGTTCGCCAAAGGATGAGTTCGGTCTCCCGGGTAAAACCTCGGCGATGATCAACGAAGAACGTCTCGTCCGGCTCTTCCTCGACTTGTGCCGGATCAACGCTCCGCCCCGGCAGGAACGGGACAGCGTGGCTTACACGCGCAAGTATCTGACCGACACGGTCGGGCTGGAAGTCTGGGAAGACGACGCCGCCTGTCGGATCGGGGGGAACGCCAACAACCTCGTCGCCCGACTTCCTGGCAACGAGCCCGAAGCCCCCGCCATCTTCTTCTCCGCCCACTTCGATACGGTGGAACCCACGGCCGGCTTGAAGATCGAAGAGCGCGACGGGGTGTTCTACAGCGCCTCGGACACGATCCTGGGGGCGGACGACAAGGCGGGAATGGCACCGGCGATCGAGGCCGTGCACGCGATCAAGGAGTCGGGCGAAGCCCACGGAGACGTCTATCTCCTCCTCACCTGCGCCGAAGAGATCGGGTTGCTCGGAGCGGCGGCCATGGACGTGGAGACCCTCGGGCTCGACTTCGGCTACGTTCTCGATACGGGCCCGCCGGTCGGAACGTACGTCACCCGGACGGCGACCCACGACAGACTCGACTTCAAGGTGGTCGGCCGACCCGCCCACGCCGGCAAAGAGCCGGAGAAAGGCGTGAACGCGATCGAAGTCGCCGCCGCCGCGATCGCGCAGATGAAGATCGGGCGGATCGGGCCGGAGACGGTGGCCAACGTCGGCACCATTCAGGGCGGGACGGCCACCAACGTCGTGCCCGCCGAGTGTGTCGTCCGATGCGAGGCCCGCAGCACGAGCGTCGACGAACTCGACGCCCAGATCGACCACATGATCCAGTGCTTCGAAGCGGCGGCCGAGCGGTTCGGGGCGACGGTCGAGGTCGAACACGACCGGCACTACCGCAACTACAGCATCGATCCCGATCACCGGGTCGTCCGGGTCGGCGTCGAGGCGAGTCGGAGGCTCGGGATGGAGCCCGAACTGCGGACCACGCTCGGCGGATCGGACGCGAACATTTTCAACGCGAAGGGCGTCCCGTCGATCGTCTTGGCCACCGGCATGAAGGAGATCCACACCCACAACGAGAACGTCTCCCGTAAGGACTTGGTCGACACGGCCCGCCTGGCGCTCGAAATCATCCGCGTGGCCGCCGGGCGCTAGGGGTCCGATCGGCGGGCGTTTTGACGCGAAACCCGCGTTTGCGACGTCCCGTAGGATAGCGGACCCGCCGACGAGCGGCACGGAAGCCCGAGTTTGCGGTCCCTCGAAGGAGACAAGCATGCAGTTTCGAAACATCGCAATCGCTCTCGGAGTCGCGGCGCTGGCCGTACCGGTAGTCGCCCAGGAGTCCAAACCGATCGGCCTGTCCGTCAAGGCCGGCTTGATGCAGCCGAGCCACCGCGCCGCGCGAGACGAGGGCAGCCAGTGGTTCATCGCCGGCGTCGAGTACCGGATTCAGGATCTCCGCGTGAGCGCGACGAACCCGTCCTACACCGCCCACCTTTCGGCAACGGCGGACTTCTTCCAGAAGGGGGACATGGGAGCCACGCCCGTTCTCATCAACTACGTCGGGCGGACGAACGAGTGGTACTACATGGCGGGCGTCGGCATCTCGTTCAACCGGGACTACAGCATCCGGGCCGACGAGAGAGAGACGCGCAACACGTCCCGCTTCGCCTATGCCCTGCGGCTCGGGTACGACTTCCAGCATCGCCGGACCCCCCTGTTCGTCGAAGGGGCGTACTTCGGCAACAACAACGACCGTCTGAACGGCTTCGCCGTGATGGTCGGAATCCGACTCTGATCGGAGCGGCGGCCCGGGCGTCCCGACGCGGGCGCCCGGGCCGATCGGCGTCTCATCGACCGATGCGGGGCGCCAGCCTCTGCGAGGCGTCTTCGATCTCGAAGAAGTCCGCCGACCGAAAGCCGGCCGCGCTCGCGACCAGGTTGCTCGGAAACGACTCGATCTTCGTGTTGTAGTCGCGGACGCACGCGTTGTAGTACTGCCGCGCGTTGGCGATGGCCTTCTCCGTGTCGCTCAACTCCTGCTGAAGTCGACGGAAGTTTTCACTGGACGCGAGTTCCGGATACGCTTCGGCCAGCCCGATGACCCGGACCACGGCTTGCCCAACCTCGGACTCGGCGTTGGCCCGGTCCGTCATCCCGCCGCGCACGGACAAAGCGTGGGCCCGAGCTTCGGCGACCGCGGTGAGGACGGCCTGCTCGTGCCCGGCGAAAGCCTGAACGCTGGCCACGAGGTTGGGGATCAACTCGGCGCGCCGCTTGAGATACACGTCGACGTCGGACCAGGCCCCCCGCACCATCTGCCGCAGACGAACGAGTCGGTTGAAAACCACGATCGCCGCGACGAGACCCGCCGCCAGAAGCAGGACGAGGATCCAGGCGAGACGCAGCATGCCTATGGCTCCAGTTTGGCGCCTGGATTGTTCCAGGTGGCCTTGTGCACCGGCATCAGCACGTCGACCGTCATGTCGCGGTCGACCCGAATCTGGCAGGCGAGACGGAACTGCCCGAGCACGCCGTCTTCTTCGAGACAGTTGCGCTCGTCGTCGCCCATCTCCGGTTCCGGCGTCGCGAACGTCACCCGGCACGTCGTGCAGCGGGCGTTGCCTCCGCACCGATGGCTGATGTCGTATCCTGCCTTCTCGATGGCGTAGGCCAGCTTGGTTCCCTCCTCGACATCGAAAGATTTGAACCCGTTGACCGTCACACGATGCTTTGCCATGGGGTCTATCTTACACGGCACGCGCGGCCGGATGGATCCGAGTCGGAACCAGACCGGCTACGCCGCCGCTCGGGACGGGGTTTCGGGTGCGAGCAGATCGCGGAAGTGGGTGACCCGGTTTCGACCGGCGTGCTTGGAGGCGTAGAGAGCCTGGTCGGCTCCCGATACCAGCTCGCTGCTGGAGATCGGCACCCTGCCGGTCGTGCTGACGCCGACGCTCACCGTCACCGGGCGTCGTTGCCAGCCGTATCCTTGGATCTTTGCCCGAATCTGCTCGGCCACCCGCATGGCCTTCTGCTTGCCGGCGCCGTCCAAGATGACGGCAAACTCTTCGCCCCCGTAGCGGGCTGCCGCCCCGTTTTCCGGCGTCGCGGATTCGATCAGCCGGGCCACCGTGCGGAGAACCTGGTCCCCCTCCTGGTGCCCGTAGGTGTCGTTGAACATCTTGAAGTGGTCGACATCGATCAGAATCAGCGATACCTGCTTGTCGGACGTCTCGAGGGTGATCTCCAAGAGCTCCTGAAACCGCCGGTGGTTGAACAGTCCGGTCAGGCCGTCGGTCAGAGCGAGACGCTCGAGCCGGTTGTTGAGGGCCTCCAGCTCTCTCTTCTGCTCGGCGATCCGCTGTTCGGCGAGCGTGCGGTCGGTGACGTCTACCGTGGCGACGATCGATCCGACCGTGCTTCCCGACGGTCCCGTCAACGGGAGGACGTTGGAGACGAGGTACTGCGTCTCTCCCGAGCGAGGAGTGAAGGTCCACTGCTCCTCGATCAGGCGACCGCCGGCAAGGACGAACTCCAGCCTCTCGTCCGTCCAGAAGTCGGTTCCCTGCCCGAAAATCTCCGACGGAGAATGGTCGAAAGCCAGAAACGAGTCGATCTGAAAGAGGGCGACCGACAGGGCATTCCACTCCTGGATCTTGCCGAACTGGTCGAGCGTGAAGCAGGCGACGGGCAGACCGTGGAACAGCTCTTCGAACCGGTTTGAGGCGGTTCGGAAGACCTTCTCCCGTTTTTCCCAATCCTCCCGCGCTCGTTCGTGCTGCCGCTCCAGGTCGCGCAACGAGGCTTCCAGGCCGGCCACCCGGACGCCGGTCCGAATCTTGGCGAGGACCTCGAACGGGTGGAACGGCGCCGGCACAAACTCGTCGATTCCGGTCGCGTAGGCGAGGTCGTGGACGGCGCTGGAACGCGGTTCTCCGAGAACGGCGAGAAAACAGCAGGTCGGGTAGTCGTGCCGAAGCGACGCGACTTCGGCCAGTTCCGGCTCGCCGACCTCGTCAAAGAGCGCGGCCACGACTTGGGCTCCCTGAGACGCGACGGCCGACTTCAGATCGACGCCGTCCGAAGTGCTCGAGAGATGCACGTCCTTTCGGCTGAGAGCGTGCCGCAACCAGCCGACCATCTCATCGGAAAAGCCATGGACGACGACGGCAATCTTCTCGCCGCCGGTTGTCTCTTCTTCGTCCGTGTCCGTGAACCAATCCAAATCCGATATCGCTCCCCGTTCGGCAAGGCCGAACAAGGCTCTCCTCAGTACAAGATGATCGGGCGTACGGACCATTCCGCTAGGGTCGAAAACCCGTCAGAAGCCTTGTTTTTCGCGAAGATCGCGCGGGGATCGGCGACCGGTCCAAGCCAGGCGTTTGAAGCTAGACTCTGGCCGGGCGTCGGAACATGGAACGGCCCGTTTCCACCAACATGAGCAATCTCCGTCGAATCGAGAATTGGCACTTCTTTCGGGTTGCGCCTGGCGAATCCGGGCTCGAGCCCGCCGATCTGCCTTCGTCGGAGTCGTGGCGTCCCGTCCGGGTGCCTCACGACTGGTCGATCGAAGACGTGCCCGGCACCTCGAGCCCGTTTTCGGAAACCCTGAGTGCGGGCGGCCCGGCCACGGGGTACGCGGTGGGCGGAGAGGGCTGGTACCAGACTCTGTTGCCTCTCGAATCCGACCGGCCGCACCGACTCGTTTTCGACGGCGTCTACGGCACGACCGACGTTTGGGTCGACCGAGTCCACCTCGCGACCCATCGCTACGGCTACACCGCCTTCGCGGTCGAGGTTCCGCCCGGCCGCGATCAGGCTCACGTGACGGTCAGGGTCCGGAACTGGGGGTCCAACTCCCGGTGGTACTCCGGTTCCGGCCTCTACCGGCCCGTCGTTCTCGAGCCCCTCGGAGCGGTGTCGTTTGCCCCTTTCGGCGTCGCGGTCCGTACGATCGAGCTGGAATCCGACCAAGCCGCGGTCGAAGTCGTCGCCGAGCTGGACCGAGACGCGGTTGTCGAGTTTCTCCTGATCGATCCGGAGGGGCACGCGGTGGGAGCGCCCGTGTTGGTCGAGTCCTCGAGCACGCTCGCGACGGCTCGGTTGACGATTCCGAAACCCCTACTCTGGCACCCGATGGGCTCTCCCCGCTGGCGCCCGGGCGACCAGCCTCTCTACCGCCTGGTGGCGACGACGAAGGCGTCGCCCGAGCACGTCGTCGCGGTTCGGTTCGGTTTGCGAACCGTCGAGTTCGACGCCCGACGCGGTCTTCGGGTCAACGGAGCCCGAATCTGGCTCAAAGGGGCGTGCGTCCACCACGATCACGGGATCATCGGAGCGGCGGCCTACGAGGACGCCGAAGAGCGGAAGGTGCGGCTCCTCCGAGACGCGGGATTCAACGCGATCCGAACCTCCCACAACCCTCCGAGTTCGGCCTTCCTCGACGTCTGCGACCGAATGGGATTCCTCGTGATCGACGAAGTGCACGACGAGTGGGAGACGGCCAAAACCCCGGACGGCTATCACCGGTTTTTTTCCGAATTCGGAATTGCGGACGCCGGGGCGATGGTGCGGCGGGACCGGAACCATCCGAGCGTGTGGTGCTGGTCGATCGGCAACGAGATTCCCGACAGTTTCGACCGTCCCGACCTGGCGTTGCGGTTGCGGCAGGCGGTTCTGGAGGCCGATCCCTCGCGCCCGATCTCGGCCGCGCTCTGTCGTCCTTGGTGGCCGACCGAGAGATGGGTCGACTGGCAAACGAGCAGCGATTCCGGATTCGCCCACCTCGACATCGGCGGGATGAACTACCTCTGGGAGACGGTGCGATCCGACCACGAACGCCATCCGGACCGCGTCGTCGTGCAGACCGAAACCTACGCTTCCGCGGCTTACGACTCGTGGCAGTCTGTGGTGGAGTGCCCGTGGAATCTGGGCGACTTCGTGTGGACCGGTCAGGACTACATCGGCGAATCGGGGATCGGGCAGAGCTTTGCGCCGGAGGGTTTTCCAACGGAAGGCCGCTTCCCCTTTCACCTCGCGGTCTGCGGGGATCTCGATCTGATCGGACTTCGGAAGCCGCGATCGCACTATCGGGAGTGTCTGTGGCGCGAGGGCCTCGTCTACGCCGTCGTGCATGTCCCGGCCCATCTCGCGAGCCCAAAACTGGAAACCGGCTGGCACCGGCTGTGGGGCTGGGACGAGGTCGAGGCCCACTGGAACTGGGGCGTGGAGGCGGGCTTCCCTCTGGAGGTCGAAGTCTACACGTCTTGCGAAGAGATCGAATGGAGTCTGAACGGCCGTCCGTTGGGCAGCCACCGCATGACCAAGCAAGACCGAAACCGTTTTCGTTTCAAAGTCCCCTACGAGCCGGGGACCCTTCTCGTCCGCGGGAACGGACCCGACGATGGATTCGCCATGCACGGACTGCGCACCGCCGGTCCGCCGTCCCGGATCGCGGGGGTCCCTCAGCCGTCCGAGGTTCCCCTGCGTTTCGGGGCCCTCGGGTACGTCATGCTCTCCGTGGTCGACGGCGCGGGGGTGCCGGTTCCCCATTGCCAGGTCCCCGTTGAAATCGAAATCGACGGTCCGGGCGAGCTGGTGGGATTCGGCAACGCCGATCCGACCGACGTCGACTCCGTTACCGACTCTCGTCACCGCACCTTCGACGGGCATGCGCTGGCCGCGGTCCGGCCGATCCGCTCCGGAACGGTTCGGGTCGTCGCTCGGTCGCCGGGGCTGACCGACGGCGTGGCCGAAATCCGGTTCGGCTGACCGCCGACTGCTCCCTTCTCCCCCCGGCGACGCGTGGGGCGAAAGGCGAAAGCGGGACCCTCGCGTCGACGGTTCGCGTCCGCGTCCGTTAAACTCTGAATGTTCGGGCATCAGAGATCACCGATATGGAAGCCGTCGAAAGCCGCCAGAAAATCATCGAAACCGCCGGCGCTATGATTGCCGACTTGGGTTATGAGGCGGTCTCCATCCGCGAGATCGCGGCCGAGGTGCACGTCGACGTGGACGAGATTCGGCGGCTGTTCGGGTCGAAATCCGGTTTGTACGACGAGATCTTGAAGACGGTCGCCAGTTCCCCGCGGCTTCAGGCGATCGCCAGCGGCGATCCGGACGAAGGGGATCCGGTCGAAAACCTCCGCACGGTCGCCCACGCGGTCGCCTCTCAGTGCGGCATGGCGAACGGCGACGGGTGGCGGTTCCGGCTGATCGCGAACGAGCTCCTGCGGTCCAAGTCGAGAAGCCAGATGGTGGTCGGGTATTGGATGCCCGGTTACCGGTACGTCGCCCGCCAGATCTCCCGCATTCGAGGCCGGTCCGACCCCAAGCGAGACACCCTCCTCGCGTGCGGCTTTTTCTGCCTTTTGGACAATATGGCCAGCTTCCGAGACCTGGTTCAGGGCGTGCTCGGAACCAGCGACGACCCCCGGCAGTACCTGAACTGGGGAGCGGAAGAGGTCGTCCGGCTGTTTCTCAACGGTTTGAACTAGGCGTCCGGGAATTCCTGGCCGCCCGCAGGGCCTGAGGTACCTTGCCGGAATGCGCGGCACTCTTGCGCTCGTCCTCTGCCTCGTTTCCTTGGGAGCCTTCAGCCAGACGCCCGGTCCGACCGGCGACGCGCCGGGAACGGCGGCCGTCGGGGTGCCGAACGACCTGAGGTCGCCGCGGGCCACGATGCAGACCTTCCTGGAGGCGATGAACGGCAGCGACCTCAGCCGCGCCGTGACCACGCTCGACCTGTCCACCTACCCCGCGGTCGTGAGGGGAGAGCGCGGATCGCAACTGGCCTACCGTCTTTGGGCCATTCTCAACCGAACGGTCTATGTGAGGCTGGACCGGATCCCGAACGATCGCGACGGCGAGCCGTTCGTGTTCCACATCTACCGCGACCCTTTGGGAAACGAGGTCGGCCGAATCGTCATCGCCCGCGATCCGACGGGTGCCTGGCGATTCACGACCGATACCCTGGCCGAAGTGGACGAGATCTGGAACCTGGTGCGGGACCGCCCCGTCGTGCCCGAGTTGGCGGACAACCCCGCCACGGCCCTGCCTCCCGACGAGTGGCTCCGCGGCCAGTTCCCGACGTCGCTGCACAACTCGGTCGGAGGCTTGGAGCAGTGGCAGTGGCTGAGTCTCGCCGGACTCGTCGCGCTCGCGTGGCTGGCCGGGTTGCTGGTTCGACTCATCACCGGACTGTTGATGCGGACCCGTCTGAGGGCCCTCGAGAGAGTTGTCGAAGGCAAGAAGGTGCGTTCGGCCCTTCGGGCCCTCAGCTTCGTGGTCAACGTCTTTCTGCTCTCGAGGGGGCTGGTCTTCCTCGGCCTGCCCGTTTCGGTCAGCGGCCCTCTGCGAATCGCCCTCATTCTCCTGTACGCGGCGGCGTGGCTTTGGCTCCTCTTTGCCGTGTGGGAGTTGGCGATCGCCGGTTTGGGGCGGCGGGCCGGGCAAGTCTCCGACCGGAGCGAACGCCTCATCCTTCCGATCGCCCGCAACCTGGGCCGGGTTTTCCTCGGCGTCGGCGTGGTGATCTGGATGCTGGCGGCTCTCGGGGTCAACGTGGTGGGACTGGTCGCCGGTCTCGGGATCGGCGGCGCCATCCTCGCGCTGGCGGCCAAAGACAGCGTGGAGAACATCCTGGGTTCGCTGACCGTTTTGTTCGAGTCGCCCTATCAGATCGGGGACTGGGTGATCGTCGGCGACGTGGAGGGGGTGGTCGAAGACATCACGATGAGAAGCACCCGGATCCGCACCTTCAACGACTCTCTCGTCACCGTCCCCAACTCGAGGCTCGTCACCTCGAACATCGAGAACATGGGGCGTCGTCGCGCCCGGCGCCTGCGCACCTTTGTCTCGTTGGTGTACTCGACGCCGCCGGAGAAGGTGACTGAGTTCGTCGGCCGGATCCGACAGATTCTGGACGAGCACCCGAACGTCGTCCAAGAGCGAAGCGTCGTGCGCTTCTTCGAGTACGCACCCAGCTCCCTGAACGTGCTGATCCAGGTCTTCTTCGATGCCGACGATTGGGCGCACGAACTGGCTCTGCGGGAGCGGCTGCTGCTCGACGTGTGGCGGATCGCCGACGAGATCGGCGTCGAGTTCGCCTTCCCGACCCACACCGTCCACCTGGCGCCCCCGCACGGCCCCGATTCCGACTCACCGACATCCTGAATGCGACGGCCCCACCGGTCGCCGGTGGGGCCGCGGTTCCGATCTGCCTAGGGGGCGTCAGGCCTTGGCCGCATCTGCCGGGCACCCGCCACATCCGTGGTTGGCTTCGGCTTCGGTCTTGGCGTTGGCCTCCACCGCTTCTCCACAGCAGGCTCCACAGTTGCCGGCGCAGCACGTGGCGCAACCCTTTTCGGTGCAGTCCGTGCAGGCGGTGGCGCAACAGGTCGCGCCTTCGGCCTTTTCGCCGCAACAAGTGTCGCAGCTGACGCCGCAACAGGCGGCGCAGTTGTCGCCGCAACAAGCCGCGCATGCGGTTTCGGCGGCGGCCGCGACGGTCGACGGGCTCTTGGTCTGGGTCGCAAAAGCGACGACGGCGAGAATCGCAACAAGGGCGATCGCTACGAAGATGGACTTCATGGGATAACTCCGATGGTCTTGGGCAAAATGCCGAACTGACGAACCTAAGCCGCGATGCGGCAGAACGTTACGTCAGACCATCGGAGGAGCACGAGGAGAGCCGGGTCCCGAACCGGGGGGCCCTCGGGGCCGCCGGTCGCTCTCGGCAGGTTTGGCCGAACCGAGGTCGTCAGAAGGCCGACCCGGCAGGCAGACGAGTCGCTCAAAGTGAACCTCGGGAGCCGGTGCCGGCAAGACGGCAAAACTGTCTGGCCATTCTGCCGACGTTCCGGGCGATACCGAGCAAGGGCACGCTGCGCCAGCGTCGGCCGCTGTGCAGACGGCCTCGATGTCGATCGATGTCGAGCAGCAAGACTCAACCGGCGGAACGGTAGACGGGTGGCAGGCTGGACAATCGGTGTGCGGACATGCGCTCTCGGCGGAGACAAATACTCCGCCGAAAAGCAACATGGTCAGCAAAGCGACGATTCTCATTAGCCCTCGATCGGCTCCTCGAGTGGGTCAACGCCGGTTCCGCCCCTAACGTTCCCGGCGAGTCTCCCTTGTTTGTTCGTCGGCATCTACTCTCTTCCCTTCAAGAGATAGATCATGACGACCGGCCCCTGGAGGCCGCAACAGCAGCAAAGCGTGAACGGCAACATCCACATCCAGTTGCCGCGGCGGTCGGCCAACTCGAGGACCATCCAGACCAGGGTTGCGATCTGGACGAGCCAGCCGACAAGGCTCAGCACCATCGTGAGCGCGTTGCCGCCGAACATGCTTGAGAAGTCGGGCGGTTGGTTCGCGGAGGACATGATCGTGCCCCACATCGCGATCGTCATGATGAAGCTGATCACGAAGATGATCGTGCCGACGATCGCGAGTCCCCATCCCGCCTTGGTCCAACCCGCCCCCATGTTCTCGACAAAGTTCAGGCTGTGCACCTGCGGGTGCTCGTAGCCTGGCCGGTAGTAGCCGCCCGGAGCGGTCCCGGCCGGAGGCACATATCCGCCCGGCGAAGATCCGGCGCTGCCGGGGGGAGGCGCCATTCCCGTTCCGAGCGGGGGCGCGCCCATCGACGGAGGGGCGGACGGCGAGGGGGTCTCCGTCGGCCGCGGGACTTCCGCTTTGGGCGGGTACTCGGTCCCGGGCGGCGGCGTCACCGCCGGATCGGACGGATGCTGCGGGTCGGGCTCGGTCGTGCGGACGCCGACTTCGGTCGGGGTGCGTTCGGACTCGATTCGATTCAGGAGATCTCTCGCGCCTGCGTGCCGCGGATCGACGCGAACCGCCTCTCGCGCCATCTCCTCGGCTCGGAGCTTCTCGCCGACGCCGTAGTAGTGCACCGCGAGGTTGAAGTAGGCCTTCACGTTGTATGGGCTCAGCATGATCGCCTTCCGGAAGGCTTCGACGGCCGCGTCGGGCTGCTTCAACTGAGAAAGGGCCACGCCTTTGAGGACATGCGCGTCCGAATTTTCCGGATGAAGCTCGACGGCCTGGTTCAACAGTTCGAGGGCTTGAGCGAACTGCCCACCCTGGATGGACTGAACGGCTTGGTCGACGAACTGCTTGGCCTGTTCTTGAGACAAACTTTCCTCCCGGGGATTCGAAGGCGCCCACTTCCCGCGTGCCCCGGGCTGATTATAGGATGAACTCCAGACAGAAATGCCGGTGCCGTGGGCCGAGAAGGACAAGTTCCCACCCGGAATGAGTTCGAACGGCGGACCTGTTCTGTATACTGGGCGTTCGCGGCCGGTCGGACACGATCCGGCCGCCGGCCAAAACGAGACATGACCATGAAAAAACTGCGCGCATTTGGAGCGGTTGCAGCCGCGGTCTTCGGGATGACCGTCTGGATGGCGGGATGCTCGCCCTCCGGAGGCGAAGGCGGCGGGGCAGCCAAGGGCGGTGCCGGTGCTTCCGGCCAGCCCATCCGCATCGGGATGATCGCAAGCCTGAACGGCGATCAACAACCCTGGGGCGTCGATTCGCACCGCGGCGCGATGCTCGCCGTGGAAGAGATCAACGCCGCCGGCGGCATCAACGGTCGACCGGTCGAACTGATCGTCGAAGACACGAACTCGCGACCCGAGGGCGGAAAGTCGGCGACCGAGAAGCTGATCGGCGAAGACCGGGTCATCGCCGTCATCGGCGAGGTCGCGAGCGGCATCACGATCCAGGCCGCCGACGTGGCCGAATCGCAGGGCGTCCCCCTGGTGGCGGTCGGGGCCACCCGAACCGACCTCACCGAGGGCAAGAGATTCGTCTTCCGGGCCTGCTTCACCGACGACTTTCAGGGAGCGGCGCTCGCCAAGTATGCCTACGAGGACCTCGGTCTTCGGCGCGTGGCCGTCATGACCGACCGTCGGCTTCCCTACTCGACCGGGCTGTCCAACCGCTTCAAGGAAGTGTTCACCGCCCTCGGCGGGACGATTGTCGGCGAGGAGTTCTACGAGAGCGGCAAGGTCGACTTTATGGCCCAGCTCACCCGCATCAAGGGGATGAACCCCGACGGGCTGTTCTGTTCCGGATACTTCACCGAAGTCGGGCCCATCGCCCGTCAGCGTTTGACGGTCGGACTCAACGTGAAGATGCTCGGCGGCGACGGCTGGGACAGCACGAAGCTGATCGACGCTGGCGGCGAGGGGATCATCGGCGGGTTCTTCCTCAACCACTACCACAACTCGGAGCAGCGACCGGCCGTCCAGAACTTCGTTCAGAAGTTCCAGGCCAAGTACGGCGCTCCCCCGGCAACCGCCATGGGCGCCCTCGGATACGACGCGACGATGGTCGTTCTCCATGCCCTGAAGCGGGCGACCGAGCTCACCCCGCAGGCGGTTCGGGACGCGATCGCCGCGACCCAGGGTCTCGAAGGCGTTTCGGGCAGCATCACGATCGGCCCCGACGGCAACGCCCAAAAGCCGGCCCTCGTGCTGGAAGTCCGGCGGGACGGCTTCGTGCCGGTCAAGCAGATCGAGTGGTTCGAGTTCCCCAGAACCAACCCCTAAACTGATCTCGCGGGGCCCAAGCCCCGCTTTCCGACCCCGACCCGCATCGTCGTCGGGGTCGGCTTGCGTCTATCGAATATTCGAGTGTCGGAGGAAGCGTCGAACTGGACTTTGCCGCCCTACCCCAAAACATCGTCATCGGCGTCCAGACCGGTGCCATCTATGCCCTGATCGCCCTCGGCTACACGATGGTCTACGGCGTTCTGCGCCTCATCAACTTCGCGCACGGCGAGGTCTACATGGTCGGGGCCTATCTCGCCTACTACACCGGGATGGTCTGGCTCAACCACGAAGCCATGAACCCGTGGGTCGTGCTGACCCTCATGCTTCTCTTCGCGATGACGGGTTGCGCCCTCCTCGGCATCGCCATCGAAAGGTTCGCCTACCGCCCTCTCCGCTCGGCGCCGAGAATCTCGCTCCTGATCACGGCGATCGGCGTGTCGCTGTTCATTCAGTACGCCGGGCGCCTGTTTTTTCGGACGTCGCCCCAACCGTCGATCGTCGAGGACATCAACCCGCTCTCCGGCCGCACGTTCAACGTCGCGGGCGTCGTGCTCGACATGAGCCGCCTCACCGTGCTCGTGGTCACCCTCGTGCTGATGGTGCTGTTGTGGTACGTGGTGACCAAGACCCAGACGGGCCGGGCCATGCGGGCCGTCTCCCACGATTTCGACACCGCGTCCCTCATGGGGGTGAACGTCAACCGGATCGTGGTCGTGACGTTCCTGATCGGGTCAGCGCTGGCCGGCGCGGGAGGGATGCTCAACGCCACCGCCCTGGGGACGCCGCTGAACACGTTCTACGGCCTCTTGCCGGGCGTGAAGGCGTTTACGGCCGCCGTTCTCGGCGGGATCGGGAACATCCCGGGCGCGGTGGTGGGCGGCCTCATCATCGGCCTTCTCGAGGCCCTGGTCGTGTGGTCGGGATACGCGGGGTACCAGGACGCGGTCGCGTTCCTGGTTCTCATCATCATCCTGCTTTTCCGCCCGGGTGGCTTGTTCGGCAGCACCATGGAGAAAGTCTGATGGCGACCGTCCAACCGCGCGAAGTCACGTCGCTCCTGACTCGACCCCCGTATCGCGCCGGGCAGTTCTGGCTCGTCCGCGGGCTGAGCCTGCTCCTCCTCGGGTTGCTCCTCTTCGTGGTGCACACGGCCTTGGCTCCGCAGCTGGGGATCTACGACGTCCGCCTCATCACCCTCAGCCTCCTGTTTGCGACTTTGGCCGTGAGCCTCAACCTGATCAACGGCATCACCGGGCAGTTCTCGATCGGGCATGCCGCGTTCTATTTGATCGGCGCCATCGGGACCGCTTTCGCGACCCGGAACTACTACCAGCCGGAGTCGATCCCCCAACCGCTTTGGCTCTTGATGATGGTCGTCCTGGGGGCCGTCCTGGCCGGAATCGCCGGTTTTCTCATCGGGTTGCCCACCCTGCGGTTGCGGGGCGACTACCTGGCCGTCGCGACCCTCGGTTTTGGCGAGATCATCAACGTCTTCTTGAGGAACCAGGATGGAGGCGCGACGTCGATCGGAGGTCTCGACCTGGGCGGCAACTTCGGGTTGACCCAGGTGCCGCGCATGACCCAGACCTGGCACATCGTTCTCCTCCTCGCCTTCACCCTCGCCGTCGCCCGCAACCTGCTCAAAACCTCCCACGGACTGGCGTTCCTGTCCGTGCGCGAAGACGAGCTGGCCGCCGACGCTACCGGCGTGAACACGACGAAGATCAAGGTCACCGCCTTTGTCCTCGGCGCGGCGATCGCGGGAATGGCGGGCGCCCTTTTCGCCCACTACAACGGCTCCGTGTCGCCCGACGACTTCCGCATGGATGTGAGCTTCATGCTCGTGGCGATGGTCGTCATCGGCGGCACGGGCAGCATCACGGGGGCCGCGCTTGCGGGAATCTGTCTGAAGCTCCTGGAAGAGTCTCTGCGGCGGCTCAAGCCGATCCCGGCCATCGATCTCTTCGCGTTGATCATCGCCGGCGTTCTGGTTTTCGCGGCCTACGGTGTGGTCAAGAAGAGAGGCTGGCTCGACATCGACGGCAAGCTGCGCGTTCCTCTGACCTTCCTCGGGGGACTCGGCTGCGCCGGGGTCGCCTATCTCGCCTGGCTGCTCGTCCGAGCCGAGCTGTCCATCATCTTCAAAGGGGTCGGAGCCGCACTCGCCGCGTTGATCTTGATCGCCCTTTTGGCCACGCCGGCCCGTCGGACCGGACTGCCCCGTCTGGGGCTGCTCGGGGCGTTGGTCTTTTCCGCGACCCAGATGGCGGGTCCGTTGAGCTCGTTCATCGGATCGATCGGACCGATCCAAGAGCTGATCGGCCGCACCACCTACATGCCGAGCGACATCCGATGGGCCGTATTCGCGCTGGCCCTGATCCTGACGATGCTCCTGAGACCGCAGGGGGTTCTCGGTCACCACGAGCTGAGCTGGGCCTTCCTGCAACGACTGTTCACGGGCCGCATTCGGGCCGAAGGGAGGGTGGTATGAGTCTGCTGAAACTCGAGAAGGCGACCGTGAGGTTCGGAGGCCTGGTGGCGGTCAACGAAGTCAGCTTCGCGATCGAAGCCGGCGATCTGTTCGGACTCATCGGGCCGAACGGGGCCGGCAAGACAACCTGCTTCAACCTGATCACGGGGGTCTACAAGCCGACCGCCGGCAACATCGTCTTCGACGGCCAGATCATCAACGGCACCGCCCCGAACAAGATCGCCAAGCTCGGCATCGCCCGCACCTTTCAGAACATCCGGCTGTTCCCCTCGCTGACCACGCTGGAAAACGTGGTCGTGGGCGGGTTCCTGCGCCACCGGACCTCGCTCTTCAGCGCGCTGGCCTACCTCCCGTCCGTCGTCAAAGAGAACGAGGCCCTCGAACGGGCGGCTTGGGAGCTCCTCTACATTCTCGATCTGGAGGACGTGGCCCATATCCGATCCAACGAGCTTCCGTACGGAAAGCAGCGGCGCCTGGAGATCGCGCGCGCCATGGCCACCAACCCCCGCCTGCTCCTGCTCGACGAGCCGGCGGCCGGCATGAACCCCCAAGAGTCCGCCGACCTGATGCGCACCGTGCGCCGCCTGAGAGACGACTACGGAAAGACCGTCCTGCTCATCGAGCACGACATGAAGTTCGTCATGAACCTGTGCGAAAAGATCGTGGTCCTCGACCACGGCGAAGAGATCGCGTCCGGACCGCCCGAGGCGGTCCGGAACAATCCGAAGGTCATCGAAGCCTATCTCGGCGCCGCCGTCTAGCCCGCCGACGTCAGAGGCGGAAGCGCTCTTCGGGAATTCCCTGGTTCACGCGGTAGTCGATGTACTCCGTGATGCCGGCCACCCGGTTGTTCGCGCTGCGGACCTCGACCCGAGTGGGAAGCCAGATCCCGCCCGCCAGGACCGGGTTCTGATACAGGAAGATGGCCCGCAGGCGCGGCCGACTGCCCTGTCCGTACCATTCGCGTCGGGTGACGATTCGCCGTTCGGGATCGACCCAGATGCGGTGCCTCGAGGAATCGTTCAGCTCGGGCTTGTAGCGGATGTCGAAGACCAGATTGCCGGTCGCCCGATCGTTGCGGACAAACTCGGCGTCGAAAAGATTCTCCAGCAGGGACGGCGTGAGAATCCCGAAGTCGAAGACGGTCTGAAGGCGCCCCGGAGACCGGCTGAGGTCTTGGCGGGAATTGATGCCCAAACGAGGAATCCGGGCCGACTGGCGGAATCCGTTCAGGATATACGTGACGTTCGTGTCCTCGACCTGAGCCTCCAGGCGGAGCCTCATCGGCTCGGCGACCCAGATGCGGATCGATCGGAAACGGTACTGGTTGCCAAAATCGCTGCTGATCTCCCGCAGCTCGCGGAAGTCCGTTTGGACGATCCTCGCCTGCATCGACGCGTCCCGGAAGTTCCGCTGGACGATGTCGGCCGCCGTCGCCTGGCCGGCGAGCGCGAGAAGACTGGCGGCTGGGCCGACGTCGACGACGGATGGCGACGCCATCGCGAGTGTGGCAGCGGCAATCAGGTGGGTCATCTCGATCAAACCTCGGACGGCGGGTCCCGCCGCCTTCCACCCATAAGGACGTCCGAGTCTGCCCCACGGTCCGGCCGAGTTCCGCCATCGGGACGCTGGTCCCGCCCCCGAACCATCGCCCACCGGCGCGGAGCGTGCCCCGGACCTTCCCCCGCGACGGCTCGAACGCTACAATGCGTATCGATGATGCCGGACCCGATGGGCCGATACCTCCTTCGCCGCTCGTCGCGGCTCGAGCGGCGTTCCCGTCTGCGCGTGATGACGGCGGGCGAGATCCTCGACCTTTCGATCCGCATCTACCAGACGATGGGGCTTCCGATCCTTCGGTTGACCGCGCTCCCGACGGCCCTGTGTA
Source organism: Fimbriimonadaceae bacterium (assembly GCA_046719655.1). Lineage (GTDB taxonomy): Bacteria > Armatimonadota > Fimbriimonadia > Fimbriimonadales > Fimbriimonadaceae > JBDNCL01. The sequence continues at coordinate 1,969 of JBDNCL010000001.1, read as the reverse complement.
CGGCATCGATCGCCTTCGTCCTCTTCTACCTGGTGCCCAGCCTGGGCTACACCTCCCAACCGGAAACGATCGCCGGTCAAGTCGGCGAGACGCTGCTCACCCTGACGATGGCGGTGGCCGTGGCCGGGCCGCTCTTCCTCGCCGGTCTCAGCTACAGTTCGGGAGCGATCATCCATCTCGTTTCGGACTACATTCTGGGCAATCAGCCCGACATGGAAGGGGCGATGCGAACGGGGCGGAAGACTCTCGCCCGAATGTTCTGGCTGAACGTCTACGAGCTGTTCGTGGCTTGGGGTGGGGTGCTCCTCAGCGTCGGGCTCCTGCTGGTCAGCGGGTTGCTGGCGGCGACGACGCCGGAGGAGAGCGCCCTGCCCGGCGTTTTGGCCAGTTTCAGCATCGTGCTGATCGTGCTCGGGTTCTGCTGGCTGCCCTTCGTTCTCGGCCGGCACGCCCTCGGCGCCCCGGTCGTGGTTCTCGACGGTCTGCCGACGTTGCCCGCGATCCGGAGGAGCATCGCCCTGCTCCGAGGGGACGCGGTCCACCCGTCCGGGTACGGTGCGATCGGGCAGCTGTTCCTGGTCGTCGGATTCGTCGCTCTGGCTCTGTGGCTGTCGGGGGTGACGGCCATGAGCCTGCTCCAGATCGACCGCGTCACGGCGGCGCTCGGTCAGATCGGACCTTGGGGCGCGCTGGTCGAGAGGGCCGTTTCTCTGCTCCCGTGGTATATCGGGGTCTGGCTCACCGTCCCGATATGGTGCACGACCATCACCATCCTGTACTATGAGCGTCGTATCAGACTCGAAGGCTATGACATCGAAGCCCTCGCCCGCGATGTTTGGAGTTCGGATCGGGAAAGCCGCTTCGAGCTTTAGCCTGGCGCTTCTCGTCTGGACCGGCGCGGTAGCCGCCACCACCTTCGAAGAGCTCGCGTCCCGATACGCCGAGGCGGAGACCTCTCGAGACCGGCAGAAAGTCGCCCGACAGGTCTTGTCGGTCGAGGGTCTGGACCAACCGCTGCAGGCCTTGGCGGAAGAGGTCGCCAACGGAAAGACGGCGCGAGAGCCGGAACTCGGCGAGGCGCTCGCGACCCGGGCCGAGCTGTTGCCCGCCGACCGGACGGCCGAATTCGCAAACGCCTCCGAACGGGCGAAGGCCATCAAACGGAATCCGCTCTTCGCCGACGCCGGAGCAGAAGACCAGGCCAACTGGATTCAACGGGCTTTCGAACGTCTCCGAAATCTGAGGATCCGGCGACCGGAAGCACCGGAGATCGACGCTCCACCCGTGCCCAACGTCACCCATCTCGACCGTTGGCTGATCGGCATCATGTGGGTTCTGCTGGGACTCCTGGTCGTCGGCCTGCTCGCGTTCGCCTTCCGCCACTTTTCTTGGAAGCGGACCCTTCGCCGCAAGGCGATGGCGCTTCTGGACGAGGACGAGCCGGAACGGACGGTCGACGAATGGCTGGTGCAGGCCGACAGGCTGGCCGCTCAGGGGCGACACCGGGAAGCGGTCCGCTGCCTCTACCTCGCGTGCCTGCTGCGATTCGACGAGCAGGGAATCGCCCGCTTCGACCGCGGCGAAACGAACTGGGAGCACCTTCGACGGATCCAGGCCAGTCCCAAGCGGCCGGCCGACCTGGACTTCGTCGAGCCCACCCGGCACTTCGACCTCGTGTGGTACGGCGGCCGGGTCCGCGGCGCCGAGGACGTCGACAGGATGCGTTCGGTGTACGAAGCGGTCACCCGCTTGGAGAAGCAGGCGGCATGAGGGGGGAATCCCGCGGTCTCCCGCGTTTCGTGTGGGTCTTCGTCGCCTTGCTGGCCATCGCCGCCGGTCTGGTGGGCCTCGGCCAACGGGAATCGACCACCCGGCCCGTTTCGGACTCGTTCGCCCCGAGCGGACTTCGCGCCTTCGCCGAGCTCCTCGCTCAGAACGGCTTCGAGGTGTCGGTCGTCCGCTCGGCCCA